>NZ_JBWKNR010000004.1:0-368909 GCF_059415665.1 Pseudomonas sp. GW821-FHT10B02
GAACTCAGCAGTGAAACGATGCATCGCCGATGGTAGTGTGGGGTTTCCCCATGTGAGAGTAGGTCATCGTCAAGATTCAATTCCAGAACCCCTGTCTGCATTGCAGACAGGGGTTTTGTCATTTCTGGCCTACAGCTTCAGCTCAGCAGGTTGCGTACATTGTTCAGCGCGTCATCGGCAAAGCCCTGAAGAAACGCCTGAAACCCCGGCAGGGCGTCGCTACCACCTGTGTAAGGCTCAGCCTGGATGGTCCAGGTAGCGCGGGCACGGCGCTCATCCACCGCCTCGACCTGCATGGCCGCCCAAAGATTACCGATGTTCAGGCTGGTGTAAATCAGGCTCCAGGTCATGTACATGGCCTGCTCGTCGCGGGCATTGAGCTGCTCGATGACCACGTTGCCGTCCTTGAACAGCTTTTTGCGCACCGAGCGTACGCCGCTACCGGTCATGTCGATGTGGGCAAGCGCCGGGATGAACACCGGGAAGCCGGCAAAGTTGCCGACGATGTTCCAGACGCTGGCGGCGTCCGCGGCGATCTCGACGCTGGCAACTACCTGGCAGCCGTGCGGATTGCGGATCAAGGTATCGGGTTGAAGTACTTGCATGCTGTGGATCTCCTGCGTGGGTTGAAGGGGTCAGATGAAACGGATGTCGCGTAGGTACTGGCAGCCGCGCTGCAGTAGTTCTGGCGACTTGGCCGGGTAGCGGGCGCCCATGCGCTCGACGCCGGCGCGGGCGTTGCGGTGCTGGATGTTGGAGATATCGCCGATGTCGTCGCCGAAGCCGTCGAGGTAAAAGCCCAGTACGTCGAACAACGCGTTGTCCCGATCGACTCGCCGCAGCTGGCGTTGCCACTGCGCCACGCTGACCAGCTCGAAGGGGGGTGTGTGCTCGCGAAAGGCCTGAACGTAGTCGCACCAGCTGAGCGGCTCGGGATTGTGCAGGTTGAACACGGCGTGGCCGGCCTGGTAGCGGCTGCTGTGGAAGGCGATGAAACGAGCGAGGAAATCCACTGGCATCAGGTCGAAGTTCAGCTCCAGCGCCGGGACCTGGCCCAGTTGCAACGATCCTTTGAGCATCAACATCAGGCGATTGCGCTGGGGTTGGCAGACGCCGGTACGGCTGTTGAAACTGATGTTCCCGGGGCGATACAGGTTGACCCACACGCCCTCGGCGCGAGCGCGCTGGAGAATGCGTTCGCCGACCCATTTGCTCAGGTTGTAACCGTTGCGCAGGTAGATGGGCGGCGTTTGCGCCGGTTCTTGTTCCAGTACCTGACCGTCGCTGTCGATGGCACTGCAGGCCGACAAAGTCGAGATAAAGTTGAAGATCTTCTTGCGCCGGCCTTCGCACAGGCGCAGGCATTCGAACAGCGGCTCGATGTTGTCGGCGGCCAGGGTCTGGTAGTCGAGCACATGGTTGACCTGCGCTGCGTTGTGCAGCAGGGCACCGTACTGGCTGTCGAGGTAGTCGTAATCGCTATCGCTCAGGCCCAGTTGCGGCAGGCGCAAGTCGGCGTCGAATACCTTCACCCGACTCAGGTCCAGTGAACTTAGCCGGTTTTCTTCCAGGGCCTGAAGGAAGCGCTCATGGGCTGATTGCTGCTCATTGCGCCGGACCAGGCAGGCGACTTCGCTGGCACCCCATTGCAGTAAGGCTTCGACCAGGTGAACACCGAGAAAGCTATTGGCGCCGGTGACAATCACCTTGTGCACATCGCCCAGTCGCGCCATGGGTTGAACGACCAGTTGCAGCTCACGACGGGCATCGCGTTCGGCCCGGGGATCGAGAGCGCTGCTGATCGGTGCTTGCGGGCTGACCAGCTGCGCGAGGCGTTGCACGGTCGGCATCTCGATAAAGCGGTTGATCGGGATACCGCAGCCGAACTGTTCGCGCACCTCCAGCAACAAGCGCGACAGCAGGATGGAATGGCCGCCCAGATTGAAAAAACTGTCGACGGTAGCGATTTCCGCTTCGGACAAGCCCAGCAGCTCGCTCCACAAGGCCCGCAGACGTGTTTCGGTGGGGTTGCTCGGGGGCAGACGTTGTTCGGTCTGTAGTAACCCCCGAGGCAGCTTCAGCAGCGCCTGGCGATCGACTTTGCCGTTGGCGGTGTAGGGCATCTGCGCTAGCAGCTGGTAGAAAGCCGGACGCATGTAGTCGGGCAGATGAAGTTCGGCATATTCGCGTAAGGCGACATCATCCGGCGTGCTCTGGGGTTGGGCGGCGAAGACCAGGATTCGCCGTTGATCATCGATGACCACTGCCAACTGGCGGAACAGCCCACTGTTGCGCAGACAATGCTCGATCTCTTCGGGCTCGACGCGAAAGCCGCGGATCTTCACCTGATTGTCGCGACGGCCACACAGTTCGATGCCATCAGCGCTCCATTTGCCGATATCACCGGTGCGGTACAGACGCCGGCTGATGCCGTCGGCCAATGTCAGCTGCAGAAAACACTCGTCGCTCAAGGCGGGGTTGTTGAGATAGCCCAGGCCGACGCCGAGGCCATCGATGTACAGCTCACCGGGCTGTTGCTCGAGAACGGGTTGTAGGTCCTGGTCCAGGATCAACACTTGGGTGTTGGCGATGGGACGCCCCAGGTTGCGGGGGTTATCGCCTGCCTGGAAGACCCGGGTGGTCGCCAGCACCGTGGCTTCGGTCGGCCCGTAGATGTTGTGCAACTGACACTGTCCGGCCAGTTGAGCGATCACCGCTGGTTCACAGACATCGCCACCGGTGATCAAGTGGCTCAGGCCCAGCGGCTGGTCGAGTGGCAGGATGCTCAACAGCGCGGGCGGCAGGAAGGCATGGCTGACCTCTTGCTGGCGGATCAGCGTCAGCAGTTGCTGCGGGTCACGTCGCTGGTCTTCGCTGGGGGCCACCAGCTCGGCGCCGCAAATCAACGTCGGCAGAACATCCAGCAGCGAAGCATCGAAGCCTATGGTCGAGAATTGCAGCACCCGGCTGTGCTGGTTGAGCTGAACATGCGCGGCATACCAGGCCTGGAAGTGGCTGAGGTTGCGCTGGCTAAGCAGTACGCCCTTGGGCTGGCCGGAGGTGCCCGAGGTATAGATCGCCGCGCAGGGGGCATCCATGGCCGGGCGCTGGCGCATCAGCGGCGGTGGGAGGCTTTGCAGATCGATAGGCAACTGATGCACGTTCAGCGTCGGCAGACAGGGGTCATCAGCATCGAACTGGCCATCATGCAGCAACGCACTGGCCCTGGCGTCGCGCAGAATGTGCCTCAGACGTTGCGCCGGTTGGCTTGGGTCCAGCGGCAGATACACCGCGGCACAACCAAGCACGGCGAGCAGGCTGGCGTAGAGCGCTGACGACTTGCCCAGGCAGACACCAATCACGCTGCTGTGATGCGGGTCGGCAGCGGCAGGTAGCATACGCAGCAGCTGTTGCTGGATGGCGGCGGCTTGCGTGTGCAGTTGCCGATAGTTGATGCGCTGGCCATCCAGGTTCAGTGCGGGCTTGTGCGCATGGCTACATAGGCTGCGCTCCAGCTGTTCGATCAGCGAGACTTCGGCTTGCTCCAGCAGCGCCAGGTCCGTGGTCTGGTTGAAGCGGTGAAACAACGCCAGCTGCTCCAGCCAGTCCAGGCTGTGCTCGCAGTCATGCTGGCCTGAGGTGATGGCTGTGGCTTCAAGCAGATGCTCAGGGTTACGGGCGAACCGGCTGACATGCAGGGCGATCAACGCCTGCAGGGCGTCCATTGCTTGCACACGTAATTGCTGGCCGTTGCCCGACGGGTCAGTTGTCAGTGCCTGACGTTCGATCAGGCGCTGGGTGGTGGCGCTGCCGGTCCAGCACAACAAATCGAGCCGCGGTAGCTCATGACCGGGCAACTGGCTGGCACCCAGGCGCAGACTCAGTAGCGCGCACACGTGCAGGTTGCGCCAGGCGGCTGAATCAAGCGTCAGGCTGCCATCTTCGATGACCAGTCCAGGCTGCCCTGTGTGCTGCGCCAACGCCTGGGCGCTGCTGGCCTGGGAGACGCCATGGCCCTGTTGTTCCAACGCTTGGCAGACACGGGTCAGCGCCGGGCTGGCGCCGACCAACAGAATTTCGAGACGTCTCATGAGTCCCTCCTTGGCTCGGGCAGGTAGTGCGCCAGTGCGCGCTGCACGCAAGGCGAATCGAGCATCGAGCTGCTGCGCAGAAAGCGCAGGATGTTGCCCAGCAGCGGATGCTGGTGATTGATCGGGTAGGCCATGGCGAGCACTTCCACACGCAACGCCTGGCGTATCGAAGGAGCTACGGGCAGGTGATCGATCAGGGTGAAGTCGAAGGCTTTCTGGATCTCGTTGGTCAGGTACTGCTCGAGAAACACCGGAAGGATTTCGGCGATGCACCGGCGATCTTGCTCTGCGGCGCTTTGCCAATAGATCCGCGTCAAGCGTGCCCAGAACATCGAATGACGTCCTTCATCGAGCAGGTGGTCGGCCATTAGCCCTTTGACCGAGGGCTTGACCGTGTCATCGCGGGCGAAGGCGGCCACGTCGTCGGTCAGGGTGTTCTCGGCAATGCCGACACAGATCAGCTCCAGAGCGTCGCGCAGGTGGGCTGGCGCCAGGGCCAGTGCCGCCGGGATGGCGCGGCTGAGTTCGATTTCATCGGGCAGGCTGATCGGTTCAATGCCGGTCAGGGCAATGGTCTGTTGCATGAAGTCCATCGCCACCAAGGCGTGGTAGTCCTCATCGACAACCACTGTCATCGCGTCATAGCGACAGGCGAAGGGAAAGCGGATGGCGAAGCGGTCCTTGGCGATTCGGCGGGCGGTGCGATCAACGATTTCGGTTTCGAAGATCACCACATCGTTGATGAACTTGTAGAGGCTGTGCACCAGGGCCAGGTCGCGCAACTGCGGGCATTCACGCAGAAAACTCGCCGTCAGCACCAGCGGCTGGCGGCTGAGCGGGTAGATCAGGCGCTGATCATCTTCGACCATGCGTCTGGGCCGGGTGCGGATGGTTGCCCGGTTCTCCCAGGTCTCGGCGAAGGACTGATAGTCAGAGGCGTTCATACACTCACCTCGACCTGGAGAGTGCGCATCGACAGAAGCAAGCGATCCCACAGGGCAATACGGCTTTGCACCGCCGCAATGGCCGCCTGGTACACCTGCTGCTTACGTTGTGGATCGTCCTGGACCAGACGGGCGAGCAATTGCTCGGCGGCCGGGCCGTGGTCTTCGGCATCCACTTCGATATGCCGTTGCAGGTAGTAGCGAAAAGTCGGTGCCTGTTCGCCACTGATGCCCCAGTCATCAAGGATGCGCTGGAACATCCCCGGGATGACGCTTTCCCGCCCGTGCAGGAACGCTGCGGCCACGCTGTGCGCCGGAGCATTGAGGGCGATGTCGAGGGTGTGGCAGACAAACTGCCGGGCTGCATCGCTGGCTCCGGCCTGTTGCAACGCGCTGGCGTAGCCGATGCCTTCACGTTGCAGGCTGACGAAGCGTTCGATGGCCTGGGTGCTGGCGCCTACTTCGCGCATGGCGTCCAGATACAGCTCGAAGTGGCTGTAATGACCCTGTTCGAGGCGCTCATCAGATTCTTCGCCCAGTACAATCTCATTGATCAGGCGTGCGGCTTTCGGGTCTTGCGGGGGGAGCCAGGGCAGAGCAACGCAGGTCAGTTCCTGTTGCAAGCGCTTGGTCAGTGACATGAAGTCCCAGACGGCAAACACATGGGTTTCCATGAACCGTTGAAGTACCGGTAATGAATGGATCTCGGCAAAAATCGGATGGCTGGAAAGTTGTTCTTTGTAATGCGCCAGTGTCGATTCAAACGTGGTCATAATGTTCCCTCATCAGTACTTGGTAAGTACCCGGCTGTTTATTTGTTACAGCGCTTTATCTATTTCCAGTCGAGCAGGTGTCTCGATTGCAAAGTCGATAAAAATGCTTCGGGTGTTTTGCCAGGGCCCATGACGGCAGGTGTTTACAGGGTGCGCAAGCTGGTTGTGGCTCGCTTGTGGCTGGCGATTTAAAAGTTAGAACAACTTTCGAGTTTGGCGCAATAAGTTTGTTGAATATATTTGCGCTGTATGTTTTTTAAATATAAGTGTGTTGTATAAAACTCTCCGTGAAGGTTTTATTGGTATGTAAGTGCTCCTTCCGACAATTAAGGGTCAGAATTAAAACAGCATGAGCGAATGCCTCACTCGGAGCACTACTGGGGCAGGGCTATCGGGGTGTTGGTTCGGTGGGCAGCTGATCGGTATCGGTCCTTGCCCGGCGACTGGCTCCTTCTGCATGTTCTGGACGAGCAAACGGCCTGGCCCGCCTGAAAGGCGATCAGCGGTCGTTGCGCGAACTAGAGTGTGCCGAAAACGCGGACGCTGCCATGTCTGGCTGAAGGGGCAGGGGGAAAGACAGAAGGTCTGGGCAGCCATCACACCAGGATGATGGCTGCCCGTCCGTAGCTCAGAGGCTCGGGATCACTCTACCGGTCGACTGTTCAGGTAGGCTTTGATGGTTTTTGCTGCGGTGTTCAGATGGCGCTCAAGCACCCTGATGGCATCATCGACCGACTTGTCGTTGGCCGCATCGACCAAGCCGTTGTGGTCGTCCTGGGTCAGTTTACCCAGGCCCATCGAGGACAGGTGAAAGCGCAGGAAGCGTTCTTCTTCGTTGAGCTCGACTTCAATCAGGTGCAGCAGCTTCTTGTTCGAGGCCTTGCTGTACAGACTCATGTGGAACAGGCGGTTCAGGCGGCCGATTTCAGCGTGCCGGGTTTCGTTTTCCAGTTGACTGATGTAGCTGCGGGCGAGGGCGATATCGTCAGCATCGAGCAGAGGAATCGACTGACGCAGTGCTTCGGATTCCAGCAGCACTCGCAACGCATAGGTGTCTACGGCATCTTCACCGATCAGCGGCGCGACCACGGCGCCCTTGTGCGCCACTACCTGCAGCAGCGATTGCGCTTCAAGCTGGCGCAGCGCTTCACGCACCGGCATGCGGCTGACCCCGAACAACGTCGCCAGCTCCTGCTGGCGCAGGGCCCGACCGGGTGGCAGGCGGCCATCGAGAATGGCGCTGCGCAACCGCTCTTCAATCACACTACGAGCCAGGTGCGGCGGCACTTGCTCGCTGCCCAGTATTTCGCTCAGAGGTCTGGATTTTTCGGTCACGCTTTACATTGTCCTTGATGTCTAATTGCTTTGATCATTGGATCCAATCACCCTAGTTAGCGCAGGAGCCCTTGTCAAACCGCGCTACTGCGGCAGTAGTTGCTATCGTGAATGAAGTTTTTCTCCAAGGGAAGTCGAGCCGACGTACTGGGGCCGGGAGGCTGCCAATAGACAGGCTGGTTGATATTGCGGTGATTGCAAGGTGCCATTGTTTTTTAATGGGCAAGGCCGCACCATCGATACTTTTCCACAGGTCTGCGCAGGTTTTCGCATTGGCGATACGTTGGGCTGTTCACTTGACCATGCGTCGGCTGGGCCTTGCCGTGGTGTTCGGCTGCCTGCTGTTGGGCAGCCTGCAGGCCGATTGGGATTTTTCCCAGATCAGCCGGCGTGCCCAGTCGCTGTACGGGCCGCTAGGCGCGGGACAAGGCCGTATCGATGCTTGGCAGAACATGCTGGCGACAGAAAAGCAGGGCAGCGATGCCGAGCAGCTCAAACGGGTCAACCTGTTCTTCAATCACCAGTTGCGCTATGTCGAAGACATCGATCTGTGGCGTGAGGTCGATTACTGGGCAACGCCGATACAGGCCTTGATCAAGGGCCAGGGCGATTGCGAGGACTATGCTATCGCCAAGTACTTCAGCCTGCGACGCATGGGGGTCCCGGCGGAAAAACTGCGCATCACCTACGTCAAGGCGCTGCGCCAGAATCGCGCGCACATGGTCCTGACCTACTACTCGAGCCCCAATGCCATGCCACTGGTGCTCGACAGCCTGATGGACGCGATCAAGCCCGCCAATGAGCGTGCCGACTTGTTGCCGGTCTATTCCTTCAACGGTGAAGGCCTGTGGCTGACCGGTGCTGCGGGCAATAAGAAAGTCGGCGACACCAAACGCTTGTCGCGTTGGCAGGATCTATTGAAAAAGATGCAGGCCGAAGGTTTCCCGGCCGAACCGGTTTACTAAAGGAGCACAGATGTCACTGTTCAAACAATTGCTGCTTGCCATCTGCCTGTTCCTGGTAGTCGCGTTCAGCGGCAGCTTCATGGTCAGCCTGGAAAGTTCGCGTAGCCAGTATGTCAACCAGCTGCGCTCGCACGCCCAGGATGCGGCCACGGCGCTGGCGCTGTCGCTGACACCGAACATCGATGATCCGGCGATGGTCGAGCTGATGGTCAGTTCGATTTTCGACAGCGGCTACTACTCGAGCATCAAGGTCATCGACCTGGGCTCCAGTGCCGTGCTGGTGGAGCGGCATGCCGAGGCTGATGCCAACGGTGTACCGGCGTGGTTCATTCGCCTGATCGGCCTTGAAGCTGCCGGTGGCGATGCGATTGTCAGCCGTGGCTGGCAGCAGGCGGCGCGGGTTGAGGTGGTCAGCCATCCGATGTTCGCCCTGGCCAAGCTGTGGCAGAGCGCCCTGGGCAGCCTGGGCTGGTTGCTGTTGTGTGGTGCCTTGAGCGCGGTGCTCGGTGCCCTGCTGCTGCGTCGCCAGCTCAAGCCGCTGGACTACATGGTGGCGCAGTCTCACGCCATTGCCCGCCGTGAGTTCCTCAGCCTGCCCGATCTGCCGAGCACCCCTGAACTGCGGCGGGTAGTCCAGGCCATGAACCAGATGGTCGAGAAGCTCAAGGCGTTGTTCAAGGAACAGGCCGAGCGCAGTGAAAAACTGCGGGTCGAGTCTTATCAGGACAGCCTGACCGGCCTGGCCAACCGGCGCTATTTCGAGATGCAGCTCAACGCCCAGGTCAGCAATATCGAAGAGGCCCGGCCGGGTTACCTGTTGTTGCTACGGGTCAAGGACCTGGCCGGGCTCAACCAGCGCCTTGGCGGTCAACGCACCGATCAATTGCTTCAGGCCGTCGGCCAGCAGTTGCAGCGCACCTGCGCCAACTATCCGGAAACCAACAACCTGATCACCCGCAGCCGTGGTGGTGAGTTCGCCGTGCTGGCGCCCGGCCTGGTGCACGAAGAAGCGGTGCAGCTGGCCCAGGCCCTGGAAGTGACCCTGCAGAGCCTGGCCGACACCGGCGCCACCGACGTCACGCCGGTGGCCTGCATCGGCATGGCGCCCTACAGTCCGGGTGATGCACCTCAGGCCCTGCTGAAACTCGCAGACGAGGCCCTGGCCCGGGCCGAGAACCAGGTAGAGCCGGGCTGGGTCTGCCTGGAGCAAGGTACTGCGCCGCAGGCGGGCGATACGCACCATGCCTGGCACCAACTGCTCGATGAAGCGCTGCAGCAAGGGCGCTTTCAGCTGTTCTTCCAGCCAGTGGTGGCCAGCGATGCGCCGGAGAAGGTGTTGCACTACAAGGTCATTTCGCGGGTACTGGATGCTCAGGGGCAGGCGATTGCCGCCGGACGTTTCCTGCCCTGGCTGGAGCGCTTCGGCTGGTCGGCGCGGCTTGATGTGCTGATGCTTGAGCAGGTGCTCAAGCACATGCAGAACCACACCGAATCATTGGCCTTGAACCTGTCGGCAGCCACCCTGGCCGATCCGGGTGCATTGCAGCGGGTTTATGAGCTGCTCGGCCAGCATCCGGCACTGGGGCCGCGCCTGACGCTGGAACTCGGCGAAGAGCAGCTGCCCGATCAGGCCGTGCTGGAGCAACTGACCCGGCGCTTGCGTGCGCTTGGCTTCAGCCTGAGCCTGCAACGCTTTGGCGGACGCTTCAGCATGATCGGCAACCTGGCTCATCTGGGGCTGGCGTACCTGAAGATCGACGGCAGCTACATTCGCGCTATCGACCAGGAGCGCCACAAGCGCCTGTTCATCGAAGCGATCCAGCGCGCAGCACACAGCATCGACCTGCCGCTGATTGCCGAGCGGGTCGAAACCGAAGGTGAGCTGAAAGTATTGCGCGAGATGGGCATCCAGGGCGTTCAGGGACGTCTGGTGGGCGAGCCGGCACCCTGGCGTTGAGGCAAGTGGCTGCAGGCCCGCAGCGGGCCTGCACTGTTCAGATCAGGCCGCCGTTCTCTTCGCTGTCATCGATCAGGTTGGTCAGCCCGCCCAGCACCTGGCGGGCATTTGAGCGGCTGAGCAACTTGGCCTGAGCACCGGGTGGCAGGTCAGTGATGCTGATCACGCCTTTGGTGGTCAGTACTTCAATCAGGTCTTCAAGCACCCGGATCATGTCCAGGTCGCTTTGCTTGAGTTGCTTGAGGCTGTTCTCGACCACGTCGTCGGCAAACCAGTCCTGAACCTCGGCATGGTCGGCCGGCAGCATCTCTGTGTACTCGGCGTAGGGTGCGGCCTCTACCCGGACTAGCTGGCCCTGTGCATCGCGTTGCACGTAGAACATGGGGTATCCCTCTGAAGTGTCAGTCCGTATCCGCAGTCAGCAGCATAGGCCAAGCTGGCCGGGCGTGAAGCCCGGCCAGCGAGTATGCGCTGTGACACGGTACAGGGAAAGTCCGCAGCGTTGCGCCAGCCGGACAGCGGCTGGCGCAGGCTATGGATCAACTGTTGGAGTGGTCGATCTTGATGGTCGGGTCGGCACCGGTCACCAGCGAGTTGATCGTGGTGTTGGCCCAGTTGACGCCTTCCAGCTTGATCGTCACATCGGCGTTGGCCAGGCCACCGGCGGAGTTGAGCTTGCCTTCGGAGCTGACCTGCAAGGTCGACTCGCCATTGACCGTAGTGATCTTCAGGAAGTTGTCGATGGTGCTGGCCTTCTCGCCCTGCAGCAGGTCGCTCAGGTCCAGACGGTCACCTTCGGCAGGCTTGAAGTCCTTGATGACATCTTTGCCCGTGTCGCCGGCTTTCCAGATGAAGGTATCAGCGCCGCTGCCACCGGTGAGGATGTCATCACCCTTGCCGCCGGTCAGGAAGTCCTTACCTTCACCGCCAAACAGCAAGTCGTTGCCCTCTTCGCCGAGCAAGGTGTCGCTGCCATTGCCACCGAGCAGAATGTCATTGCCCTTGCCGCCATCGAGGTAGTCGTCGCCACCCTGGCCGAAGAGGATGTCATTGCCGTCGCCGCCCAGCAGGGTGTCGGCACCATCATTGGCGCGTGACACATCGAACTCGCTGACGTGCTCGGTGATGTACTGATGCAGCACCCGGCCGTCGACATCGCCCAGATTCACACCCAGCTTGCCGGCCACATAAGCCTGCATGGCTTCAACGCCGTTACCGGCGATGCCGTCGAAGCTGACCAGGTCACCGAACAGAATGTCGTTGCCATCGCCACCCGCGAGCGCATCGTTGCCCGGTTTGGTGGCCTCGGTATGGCCGAGAATGGCCTCGGCCAGTTTGCTCGGGTCGATGTTGGTCTGCGGTTTGCCGTCGGTGTCGTATGGCCGCAGGGCGTTGGCGTTGACGCCGTTATTCAGACCGATCGCTTCAACGCTCGAGAGATTGGCCAGCAGCAGGAATGCCTCTTTGGCGTTGACGCCGGCCCAATAGGAGCCCGATTCCGCATAGGACAGCTCAAAGGTGCCATCGCCTTGCGCATTGAGTTTTCCAGAGGCGTTGTAATCGGTGTACCAGTATTTGCCAGAGCGATACTCGGCGGTGAGGTACCCGGATTTGTCGATGCTGATCCGGTTGTCATCACCCACCTTGTAATCTCTGATTACGTCGCCCGATTTGTACTTGAGGTCCCTGAGTGCATCATCCATCGTGTAGTTGGAGTACGCGAATGTCGGGTTGGTCTTCTCACCCCGCTGATACACGTTCGGTTCGCCATCGGTGATGAAGAACGTCTGGTTGCTACCGGTGCTGCCGGCATCTTTGAGATTCTGGAACCAGTTGGCCGTGGTCTTGAATGCATCTTCGTAGTTGGTACTGCCGCCGGCCTTGAGGTTGTCGAGCGCTTTTTGCAGCGTCTTCAGGGCGTCCTTGTCGGCAAGATCGATCGAGACGGTGGTGTTGACCTTCTCGGAGAAGTCCACCAACAGGATATTCACCGTACCGGACTGCGCACCATTGACGCTGTTGGCCAGAGTCTTGAACACCGACTCCAGGGATTTTCTCGCCGCGTCGACGCCCGACTTCTCCATACTGCCCGAGGTATCGACAATGAACGCCAGGTTGTAGTCCTGCCCTGGTACTACATGCAGGCCGTTGACGTCGGCAACCACGATGTCGTTCTCGGTGCCCAGGGTCTTGTTGTCGTTCTCCGCCGTCAGGTTGCCGGGGAGGTAGGTATCCGGGTAGACGGTAACCGTGATCGTGCCCGGGGTGGAGGCGGTGTCGTTATTGGCCTTCTCGGTTGCAGTCGAGGTGACGGTGACGTCGAACTGGCCATGGTAGTAGGCCGGTGGTTTGATGCTCAGGCCGTTCAGGTTCCAGCCGGTGACATCCACCTCCGTCTTGCCGACGGTAACCGTGTGACCAGCGCCATCGCTGAGGATCGAACCTTCCGGAATACCACCCAGCTTGATGCTGAGCTTTTCCGATCCGTCGGTATCGGTCAGGCCGGTGGAAATACCCACCAGCTTGACGGTGCCGTTCTCAGCGCCTTCGTTGAGCTTGTAGCCCTGGTAGTAACCTTCGCCATTGTCGCCGTGCAGCTCGCCGACGGTAACGCCAGCATTGCTCAGCTCGTTGGCGTTCGGGTACATCGGGATGTTGCTGTTGCTCAGGTCGACCGGCGTGCCGCCATTGACCGACAGGTTGACGTCATAGCTGCCAGGGCCGCTCTGGTTGGCGTGATAGATGTCCAGAGTGTAGTAACCGCTGATGCTCGGCGTGAATGAGCCGCTGATACCGCCACCGGCACCCCAGGTGGCCGACGCCACATTCTTGCCGCCGATAGTGATCAGCAGGCTGTCGTCACCGACACCGCTGAAGCTGTAGGTCTTGCCGGCTTCCAGGAAGATCAGGCCGGAGGTCTTCGAACCCGAACCGCCGGTCACACTGCCATTGGACTGGGCGTTGGTCACCGTCGAGCTGCTATTCGGGTTGCCGGCGTTATCGAAGACAGTCTTCAACGCATCACCGGTGATGCCGTTACCGTTGGTACCCAGACCTTTCAGGCTGTTCCAGGTTTCCTTGACCAGACCGATCGAGTTGACGTTGTTGCTGCCGATGATCAGGCTTGGCGCGTCGGCGACCGGGGTGATATCGACCTTGAGGGTCGATTCGTTGCCCATGCCCTGACCGTCGGTTGGCTTGAACTGGATCTGTGCGTAGTCAGCCTTCTGGTCACCCACACCGTTGCCGCCGTTGGCGTTGATGCCCGACTCGTTGTGATCCGGTACGAACTTCAGTTTGCCGGCATCGATGTCGGCTTTGCTGAAGGTCTTGGCAGCGTCGACATCGGCCTTGGTCAGGGTTTTCCAGACATCGCCATCCTTGTACTGCAGCACGCCATCGGCAGGCAGTTTGGTGATGGTCAGGCCCAGATTGGCGGCCGGGGTGTCGGCATCGGTGATGCCGAAGTTGGCCCAGGTCAGCACCAGGTCGGTATCCTCGGTGCCGGTCACGGCGCCGCCGGCGGCGACTGGCGCTTCGTTGCTGACAATGGTGGTGGTCACACTGCCATTGTCGCCAACCACCAGGTTTTCGAAGTTGCCACCGGTAGCCGAACTGATCTGCACATTGAAGGACTCAGCGCCTTCGGCGATGCCGTCACGCAGGATCGGCACACTGAAGGTGCCGGTATTGCTGCCTTTCGGAATCGTCACGGTGGCCACGCCGGTGAAGTCCGAGCCATCTTTGGCGGTACCGGTGTAGCGCAGCGTGATGGTGACGTCAGTTTCAGCCTTGCTGGACAGCGTCAGGGTGTAGTTGGCGGACTCACCTTCGGCAACCGAGGTAGTGCCGGTGATGCCGACCGTAGTGGTGTTGGTGGTATCGGCCACGTGGGTGACAGCGGGCTTGTCGCTGATCTCCAGTTTTTCGAAATTGCCACCGTTGGCACCGGTGATGGTCGCACTGACGTCGCCTGCATCGATGTACACATCGTCGCTTGGCGCATCAATGGTGATGCTGCCGGAGGTCTTGTCGGCGGCGATGATGATGGTCTTGCCGTTGCTCAAGGTCACGGTAACCGGGGTGCCTGCCGGGTTGCTCAGGGTGGCGGTGTAGGTGATCTTGCCACCTTCATCGACCGACGGGGTTGCCGTCAGTTTCAGGGTGGTGGTGTCGATGGTATCAGTTACCTTGGTGACCGCAGTGGAACCGTCGACTACCAGGCTCTCGAAGTCTCCGCCGTTGGTGCCAGTGATCTTCGCGCCGACATTCCCCTCATCGAGGTAGACGTCATCGCCTGGCGCATCAATGGTGACGGTACCGGTGGTCTCGCCCGCCTTGATGGTAATGGTCTTGCCATTGTCCAGGGAGACGGTCATGTCGGTGCCGGCCTTGTTGGTCAAGGTGGCGGTGTAGGTGATCTTGCCGCCTTCGTCGACCGACGTGGTTGCGGTCAATTTCAGACCGGTGTCGTTCTGGGTGGCAGGGCTATCGGTCACGGTGATCGTGGTTTCACCCGAGGTTTCCAGCTTCTCGAAGTTGCCGCCAGTGGTGCCGGTAATGCTGTTGGTCAGGTCCAGGTTGCTGGTGTGGACGTTGTCCGGTGCGGTGTATTGCACGGTACCGGAGGTGGCATTGACCGGGATGGTGATGCTCTGGCCGTTGGCCAGGGTGATCACCAGCGGTGAGCCGGTAACCGGGGAACTGACGGTGGCGGTGTAGGTAATCACGCCGCCTTCACCGATGGTGGTCACATCAGCAGTCAATTTGACCGTCGAAGTGTCGTAGGTGTCAGCGACATCGGTAACGGCTGGAGTGGCGTCCACCACCAGCTTCTCGAAATCACCGCCATCAGTGCTCTCGATCACAGCTTCGACTTTACCAGCGTCGAGGTAGACGTCATCCGTCGGTGCGTCGAAGAGCACGCTGCCCTGGGTCTCGCCTGCCTTGATCTCGATGACCGCCCCGTTGTCCAGGGTGATGGTCATGTCGGTGCCAGCCTTGTTGGTCAAGGTGGCGGTGTAAGTGATCTGGCCGCCTTCCTCGACGTTGCCAGTAGCGCTCAGGGACAGACCGGTCTCGTTCTGAGTGTCCGGGCTATCGGTCACAGTGATGGTGGTTTCACCCGAGGTTTCCAGCTTCTCGAAGTTGCCGCCAGTGGTGCCGGTGATGCTGTTGCTCAGGTCCAGGTTGCTGGTGTGCACGTTATCCGGTGCGGTGTATTGCACGGTACCGGAGGTGGCATTGACCGGGATGGTGATGCTCTGGCCGTTGGCCAGGGTGATCACCAGCGGAGTGCCGGTAACCGGGGCGCTGACGGTGGCGGTGTAAGTAATCACACCGCCTTCACCGATGGTGGTCACGTCGGCGGTCAGTTTGACCGTCGAGGTGTCGTAGGTGTCCGCGACATCGGTCACGGCTGGAGTGGTATCTACCACCAGGTTCTCGAAGTCACCGCCATCGGTGCTCTCGATCGTGGCTTCGACCTTGCCGGCGTCGAGGTAGACGTCGTCCGTCGGTGCATCGAAGAGCACACTGCCCTGGGTTTCGCCGGCCTTGATCTCGATGACTGCCCCGTTGTCCAGGGTGATGGTCATGTCGGTGCCGGCCTTGTGGGTCAGGGTCGCGGTGTAGGTGATCTGGCCGCCTTCATCGACATTTAGCGTCGCGGTCAGGGACAAACCTGTGGTGTCTTCGGTGCCTGGACCGTCGGTCACGGTAACCGTGGTCTCACCCGAGGTTTCCAGCTTCTCGAAGTTGCCGCCGCTGGTGCCGGTGATGCTGTTGGTCAGGTCCAGGTTGCTGGTGTGGACGTTATCCGGTGCGGTGTACTGCACGGTGCCGGAGGTGGCGTTGACCGGGATGGTGATGCTCTGGCCGTTGGCCAGAGTGATCACCAGCGGGGTGCCGGTAACCGGGGAACTGACGGTGGCGGTGTAGGTGATCACGCCGCCTTCGCCCACGGTGGTCACGTCGGCAGTGAGTTTGACCGTCGAGGTGTCGTAGGTGTCAGCGACATCGGTAACGGCTGGAGTGGCGTCCACCACCAGCTTCTCGAAATCACCGCCATCAGTGCTCTCGATCACAGCTTCGACTTTACCAGCGTCGAGGTAGACGTCATCCGTCGGTGCGTCGAAGAGCACGCTGCCCTGGGTTTCGCCGGCCTTGATCTCGATGACCGCCCCGTTGTCCAGGGTGATGGTCATGTCGGTGCCAGCCTTGTTGGTCAAGGTGGCGGTGTAAGTGATCTGGCCGCCTTCCTCGACCGACTTGGACGCGCTCAGGGACAGACCGGTCTCGTTCTGAGTGTCCGGGCTATCGGTCACGGTGATGGTGGTTTCACCCGAGGTTTCCAGCTTCTCGAAGTTACCGCCACTGGTGCCGGTGATGCTGTTGGTCAGGTCCAGGTTACTGGTGTGGACGTTATCCGGTGCGGTGTATTGCACGGTACCGGAGGTGGCATTGACCGGGATGGTGATGCTCTGGCCGTTGGCCAGAGTGATCACCAGCGGGGTGCCGGTAACCGGAGAGCTGACGGTGGCGGTGTAGGTGATCACGCCGCCTTCGCCGATGGTGGTCACGTCGGCAGTCAGTTTGACCGTCGAGGTGTCGTAGGTGTCAGCGACATCGGTCACGGCTGGAGTGGTATCTACCACCAGGTTCTCGAAGTCACCGCCATCGGTGCTCTCGATCGTTGCTTCGACCTTGCCGGCATCGAGGTAGACGTCGTCCGTCGGTGCATCGAAGAGCACACTGCCCTGGGTTTCGCCGGCCTTGATCTCGATGACCGCCCCGTTATCCAGGGTGATGGTCATGTCGGTGCCGGCCTTGTGGGTCAGGGTCGCGGTGTAGGTGATCTGGCCGCCTTCCTCAACGTTGCCAGTAGCGCTCAGGGACAGACCGGTCTCGTTCTGAGTGTCCGGGCTATCGGTCACGGTGATGGTGGTTTCACCCGAGGTTTCCAGCTTCTCGAAGTTGCCGCCACTGGTGCCGGTGATGCTGTTGGTCAGGTCGGCGTTACTGGTGTGCACGTTATCCGGCGCGGTGTACTGCACGGTACCGGAGGTGGCATTAACCGGGATGGTGATGCTCTGACCGTTGGCCAGGGTGATCACCAGCGGGGTGCCGGTAACCGGAGAGCTGACGGTGGCGGTGTAGGTGATTACGCCGCCTTCGCCGATGGTGGTGACGTCGGCGGTCAGTTTGACCGTCGAGGTGTCGTAGGTGTCCGCGACATCGGTCACGGCTGGAGTGGTGTCTACCACCAGGTTTTCGAAGTCACCGCCGTCGGTGCTCTCGATGGTGGCTTCGACCTTGCCGGCGTCGAGGTAGACGTCGTCGGTAGGCGCATCGACAGTGACGGTGCCGCTGGTCTCGCCGGCCTTGATCTCGATGACCGCCCCGTTGCTCAGGGTCACGGTCATGGCCGTGCCAGCCGGGTTGGTCAGCGTCGCGGTGTAGGTGATCTGGCCGCCTTCCTCAACGTTGCCAGTAGCGCTCAGGGACAGACCGGTAGACGCCTCGGTATCCGGACCATCGGTCACAGTGGTCACCGGATTGCCGGTGGTTTCCAGCTTCTCGAAGTTGCCGCCAGTGGTGCCAGTGATGCTGTTGGTCAGGTCCGGGTTGGTGGTGTGGACGTTGTCGGGTGCAACGAACTCGACCGAACCGCTGCTTTGGCCAACGGGAATAGTGATTTGCTGACCATTGGCCAGGTTGATGACCAGTGCCGAACCGGTAACCGGTGCGGTCACCGAAGCGGTGTAGGTCACCACGCCGCCTTCAGCGACGCTCGGGGTCGCGGTGAGGGTGACGGTTGAGGTGTTGATGGTGTCGGTGACCTCGGTTACCGCCGGTACTTCGCTGACCACCAGGTTCTCA
The DNA here is from genome assembly GCF_059415665.1 of Pseudomonas sp. GW821-FHT10B02. NCBI lineage: Bacteria > Pseudomonadati > Pseudomonadota > Gammaproteobacteria > Pseudomonadales > Pseudomonadaceae > Pseudomonas > Pseudomonas sp. GW821-FHT10B02. Next base: position 17,947 of record NZ_JBWKNR010000004.1, read on the forward strand.
AAGTTGCCGCCATCGGCCTTGTCGATGGTCACGCCAACACTGCCGGCATCGATGTACACGTCGTCGCCAGGTGCCGCTACGCTGACGCTGCCTTCGGTCTGGCCAGCGGCAATGGTGATCACCGCGCCGTTGCTCAGGGTCACCGTTACCGGGGTGCCGGCCGGGTTGGTCAGGGTCGCGGTGTAGATGATCTGACCGCCCTCGGCGACGGTGCCGGTGGCCGTCAGGCTCAGGCCGGTGTTGTCGAGCGAGTCGGTGATGGTGGTAACGGCCGGGTTCGGGTCCGGCACCAGGCTTTCGAAGTTGCCACCCGTGGCCCCGGTGATGGTAGTGCTGACGCTGCTGCCGTTGTTGTAGACGTCGTTCGCTGGCGTTTGGACATCGACGGTGCCGCTGGTCTGGCCCGCGCCGATGGTGATGGTGGTGCCGTTGGACAGGGTGACGGTCACCGGCGTCTGGGCCGGGTTGGTCAGGGTGGCGGTGTAGGTGATCACGCCACCTTCGGTGATACTCGGGTTCGCGCTCAGGGTGACCGTGGTGGTGTCGACGGTGTCGGTGATCTGGGTAACCGCCGGGGTGGTGTCCGGGGTGATGATCAGGCCGGCGCCACCGCTGGTGCCGGTAATGGTCGCAGAAATCTCGCTGCCATCCACGTACACGGTGTCGTTTGGTGCAATGGTCACGCTGACGCTGCCGGTGGTCTGCCCGGCGCTGATGACGATGACCTGGCCGTTCGACAGGGTCACGGTCAGGTCAGTCAGCGGCGGCTGGCCCAACGTAGCGGTGTAGATGATCACACCACCGGCCTCGGTGATCGACGGCGTGGCGGTCAGGGTCAGGCCGGATTCGCGCGTAGGCGTGGTGGTGTTCGCGTTATTGGCATCGTCCAGGCCGCCCAGATCCAGGCGGTTGTCATCTGTGGCAAAACCGATAGGGGCAGTCGGGAAGCCAATGGTCGGATCAACCGAGCCTGCCGTGGCATCCAGCATGACGAAGCTGTGGCCACCACCGGCAGCACCACCAGAGCCTGCAGCCGAAGGGCCGGCCGCGGTGGCTTCCAGTTCGGTGGTCGGGTCGGCACCAGCAGCAATAGCTTGTTGCAATTCTTCAACCGAAGGCGCGGCCTGCGCGGTGGCAGCCGAAAGGTCGGTGCTGCTGTCTGGCGCATCGGCGCTCCATTGCGTATCGCGCCCCAGGTCCAGCGTGCGGCCGTCGGCCAACTCCAGGGTTACAGCGCCCGCCAGGCCGGTCAGCACCTGCTCGCCAGCAAGCAGGCGGTCACCTTCGATGAGGACGCGCCGAGCCCCTTCCGGGGATACGGCGATGACTTGACCAACAATGCTTTTGACGATGGCAACAACGCTGCTCATTGGACTCTCCGAATACCCGTTCAGTTGGCTTCCATGCCCAGTCGGCGCTGATTTGCCGCTTTCCGATGGAAATGATTCAAATGTTATTTTGACGCTACATCCGTCAAATATTTGTCTATATTTTTTGGCTATTAACTTTATGCCAAACTATTGACCTTCCTGCCGCCATCCTAAACAATCAACACCGTAATGTCACATTGATATTTAAGCGGCTGCCACCCTTCCTACGTACGCTCGAGTACCCCTCCGGAAGTTTCCGACAGAACGTCAAGCTGGTTGCCATTTTCGAATGCAGCAACGTCCTTTTGCTGTGATCTGGGACAAGAGGTCCCTAGGAAAAACGTCTCATGCGCGCGTCATTGTTCACTGCTCTTCCTTTCGCCCTTGCTGCCAGTTTCGTTCAAGCACAAAGCCTGCCTGAAGCCATGCAAAAAGCCCTTGAGGTGCATCCGGAAATCCAGGCCGGGGTCAACAGCCGTATTGCGGCCGACTACCAGCTGCGTGCTGCCAAGGGCGGCTATCTGCCGAAGGTCGATGTGCTGGCAGGTTACGGGCGCGAAGGGACCGACAGTCCGAGCACGGGCAACCGTTGGGAAACCCTCAACCGTGGTGAATCCAGCCTGCGTCTGCGGCAAATGGTTTTTGACGGTTTTGCCACCTCCAGCGAAGTAGGGCGTCAACAAGCCACCGTTAACTCGCGCGCTTACTCCTTGCTCGGTGCCTCCGAGCGCACCGCGCTGACCGTCGCCCAGGTTTACCTCGACGTCCTCACCCGTCGCGAAATGGTGCGCCTGGCTGAAGACAACCTGCGCAGTCACGAACGCATCTACGACCAGATCAAGCTGCGTACTGCCCGCGGCGTGGGGCGTCTGGCTGACCTCGACCAGGCCGAAGCGCGTCTGGCCCAGGCCCGTAACAACCTGATTACCGAGCAGACCAACCTGGCAGACGCCAAGACCAACTACCTGAGCGTGGTTGGCCAGATGCCGGATGAGCTGAGCGCTCCTGCGCCGTTTATCGACCTGCTGCCAGCCAACCTCGACGAAGCCCGGCAACAAATGGTCGAAAGCAGCCCGATCCTGCGTTCGGCGGAGTCCGATATCGCGGCGGCGGAAAAACAATACGAGGCGGCAAAGTCTACGTTCTATCCACGTTTCGATGCAGAACTCGGACGGACGGCCGATAACGATATTGATGGCATGAACGGCCACAACAACGAATGGCAGGCTATGCTGCGTATGAGCTTCAACCTGTATAACGGTGGAAGTAACAAGGCCGATCTGGAATCCAAGTCGTACCAGACCAACCAGGCGCTGGACATTCGTAACAATGCCTTGCGCCAGCTCAATGAAGAATTAGGCCTGGCATGGAATGCTATGGACAACGCCAACGCGCAATTGCCTATTGCCCAGCAATACGTCGACTACAGCAACAACGTGCGCAGCGCCTACCAGAAGCAATTCAGCCTGGGCGAGCGGACGTTGCTCGACTTGCTCGATAGTGAAAACGAGCTCTTCACCGCCCAGCGTCGCCTGGCCGAGGTGAAGAACAGCCAAGTGTTTACTCAATATCGAATCAAGGCGACCATTGGCCAGCTGCTCAAGAGCCAGGGCGTTGTCGCGCCGATGGCCTCCGTTGTGCAAAACGATATGAAACCGAAGGTCAGCCTGCCAGGCATGAACTGAGGTTCACCTTAATCTCCAACCGCAATCATCAAGAGAAACCGCGTGGAATCAGAAGTCAGTCGAGTCCAACTCAGCCATGATCCACGCAGTCAGCACGATGATCCGTTGCTGGACAGCCTGCTGTCCCTCTGCGTGTTGCACCAGAAGCCCGCCAGCCGGGCGATGCTGACCACCGGCCTGCCGTTGCCGGCCCAGCGCCTGAGCCCGGAGCTGCTGCCGCGTGCGGCGGCCCGTGCCGGTCTGCAGGGGCGTCTGTTGCAACGCAAGCTGGAGCAGATTCCGGGCATCGCCATGCCGGCGATGCTGCTGCTCAAGGACGGTCGCAGCACGGTACTGCTCGGTTGGGAAAATGACGACACCGCGCGGCTGTTGCTCAGCGAGAGCGATGGCGGCGAGGTGCATGTCAGTCGCGAGGCGTTGCAGAGTGACTACAGTGGGCGGGTGTTCTTCGCGCAGCCGCAGCACAAGTTCGACGTCAACCACGGCAACCTGATTCCCCGCGCCCGCTCGTGGTTCCGCGACACGCTCAAGCGCAGCCGCTGGCTGTACATCGACGCCATCGCCGCCAGCCTGGTGATCAACCTGATCGCCCTGGCCGCGCCGCTGTTCGTCATGAACGTCTACGACCGCGTGGTGCCCAACCAGGCGACCGCGACCCTGTGGGTGCTGGCTGTCGGTATCTGCGGCGCCTATATCTTCGACCTGATCCTCAAGGGTCTGCGCAGCCTGTGCCTTGACCTTGCCGGGAAAAAGACCGACCTGATCATCTCCGCCACGCTGTTCGAGCGTATCGTCGGCATGGCGATGAAATACCGCCCGGCGCGGGTCGGCAGCTTTGCCCAGAACATCCACGAATTCCAGGGCCTGCGCGATTTCCTCGCCTCGCTGACCCTGACCAGCCTGATCGACCTGCCGTTTACCCTGCTGATCCTGCTGGTGATCGCTATCATCGGCGGCCATCTGGTGTGGATTCCGATCATTGCCTTCCCGCTCGCCCTGGGCATTGGCTACGCCTTGCAGAAGCCCCTGGTGGCGACGCTGGAGCGGACCATGGCCCTGGCGTCCGAACGCCAGTCGAGCCTGATCGAAACCCTGGCCGGTCTTGATGCGGTCAAGGTCAACAACGCCGAAAGCGAACGCCAGTACATGTGGGAGCAGACCATCGGCACCCTCAGCCGTCTGGAGCTGCGGGTCAAGGTGCTGTCGGGCCTGGCGATGAACATCACTTTGCTGATCCAGCAACTGGCCGGGGTGGCGCTGATCTGTGCCGGTGTTTACCAGATCATTGCCGGCAACCTCAGCATGGGTGGCCTGATTGCCTGCTACATGCTCAGTGGCCGTGCCCTCGGCCCGCTGGCGCAACTGTCCGGTTTGCTGACCCGCTACCAGCAGGCCAAGGTCACCATGGTTTCGACCGATCAGATGATGGAACTGCCGCAAGAGCGCAACTTCGAAGAGCGCCCGTTGAGCCGCCAGGTGCTGCAGGGTGCAATCGAGTTCCGCAACATTGATTTCACCTACCCGAACCAGCAGAACCTGGCGCTCAAAGGCGTCAGCCTGAGCATCCGGCCGGGTGAGAAAATCGGCATCATCGGCCGAAGCGGCTCGGGCAAGAGCTCGCTGGCCAAGTTGATCGTCGGCCTGTACGAAGCCGACGGCGGTTCGCTGCTGGTCGACGGCGTGGACATCCGCCAGATCGACGTCAGTGAACTGCGCCACAACATCGGCTATGTGCCCCAGGATATCCAGCTGATGGCCGGCACCCTGCGTGACAACCTGGTCAGCGGTGCGCGTTACGTCGAGGACGAAATGGTCCTGCAGGCCGCGGAACTGTCAGGTGTCCATGAATTCGCCCGCTTGCATCCGCAAGGCTATGAATTGCAGGTCGGCGAGCGCGGCCAGAACCTCTCGGGCGGTCAGCGCCAGAACGTTGCCCTGGGCCGGGCGCTGTTGCTCAACCCACAGATCCTGCTGCTCGACGAGCCTACCAGCTCCATGGACAACACCGGCGAAGAGCGCCTCAAGCAGCGCCTGCAAGCCGTCATTGAAAGCAAGACCGTGGTCCTGGTCACCCACCGGGCATCGTTGTTGTCTCTGGTCGATCGCTTGATCGTCGTCGACCGCGGACAGATTGTTGCGGATGGCCCGAAAGCCGCCGTCATGGATGCGCTGAAGAAGGGGCAGATCAGTGTTGCATAAGATCGATATGGGCCAGGTCAAGAACAGCCTGCGCAAGTACTTCAAAGGCTCCGAGTCGCTCAATGGCCAGCCACTGCCCGAGGTCAACAAGGCCCTCATCGAGGATGCGCCGCGCATCGTACGCATGACCATCTGGGGCGTAATCGCGTTCTTCCTGTTCCTTGGAATATGGGCCAACTTCGCGATCATCGACGAAGTCACCCGTGGTGAGGGCAAGGCGATTCCGTCGTCCAAGCTGCAGAAAATCCAGAACCTGGAAGGCGGCATCGTTGCGCAGATCTTTGCCAAAGAAGGCCAGATCGTCGAAGCGGGCGACCCTTTGCTGCGTCTGGACGATACCCGTTTCGTATCCAATGTCGGCGAGACCGAGGCGGATCGCCTGGCCATGGCCTTGCGTGTAGAGCGCCTGAGTGCCGAGGTCGAAGACCGTCCGCTGAAGATCGACGAAGAGATTCGCAAGGCTGCGCCTAGCCAGGCGGCCAACGAAGACGCCTTGTACCAGAGCCGTCGTCAGCAATTGCAGAGCGAAATTGGTGGCTTGCAGGAGCAACTGGTGCAGCGCCAGCAGGAACTGCGCGAGTTCAGCTCCAAGCAAGCCCAGTACCGCAACAGCCTGCAGTTGCTGCGTCAGGAAATCAGCATGTCCGAGCCGCTGGTGGCCCAGGGCGCAATCTCGCAGGTTGAAGTACTGCGCCTCAAGCGTGCCGAGGTGGAAAACCGCGGTCAGCTCGATGCCACCTCGCTGGCCATCCCGCGGGCCGAATCGGCGATCAAGGAAGTCGAGCGCAAGATCGATGAGACCCGTGGCAAGTTTCGCAGCGATGCCCTCACTCAGCTCAACGAGGCGCGCACCGACCTGAGCAAGGCGCAAGCCACTGGCAAGGCCCTGGATGACCGGGTCAACCGGACCCTGGTCACCTCACCGGTGCGCGGTATCGTCAAGCAGCTGCTGGTCAACACTGTCGGCGGTGTGATTCAGCCGGGCAGCGACCTGGTCGAAATCGTACCGCTGGATGACACCCTGCTGGTTGAAGCGCGTATCCGCCCGCAAGACATCGCTTTCCTGCATCCCGGCCAGGAAGCCATGGTCAAGTTCACTGCCTATGACTTCACCATCTATGGCGGCCTGAAAGCCAAGCTGGAACAGATCGGCGCCGACACCATTACCGATGAAGACAACAACACCTTCTACGTGATCAAGCTGCGTACCGATCGCAGTCACCTGGGCACGGATGAAAATCCGTTGTTGATCATTCCGGGCATGGTCGCCTCGGTGGATATCATCACTGGCAAGAAGAGCGTGCTGAGCTACCTGCTCAAGCCGATCATTCGTGCCCGGGCCGAAGCGCTGCGCGAGCGTTGATCCGGCACCGCGTTGTTGCCATCGCCGGCAAGGCCGGCTCCCACGCTGTAGGAGCCGGGCTTGCCCCGCGATGAGGGCCCGAAGCCCACCATATGCTTATTCAATAAAGATATTTAAATTATCACTCTTATGACTTTATAGTCACTTCCCTGCGTACCTGCCGACCAATCGGCGCGCCGCACGACCGAACCAACACGGAACCCCGTGAGTTTCTGATCGATGCGCGCACCTTTGGGCGCGCTCTGCGTGGGAGTGAATCATGTCAGCGGCCTCCAGCGTCTTGTCACCTGTCGACAGCGCACAACAACAACGCTTCGAAATTCGTCCTTTCTCCGGTGCCGTCGGTGCCGAAATCATCGGCCTGGACCTGTCCCGTGCAGTCACCACCGAAGACTTCGCCCGGATTCACCGCGCGCACCTCGACCACCATGTGCTGGTGTTTCGCGACCAGCACATCAGCCCGGAACAACAGATTGCCTTCAGCCGCCGCTTCGGTGTGCTGCAGATCCATGTGCTCAAGCAGTTCCTGCTGGCCGGACACCCGGAAATCCTCATCGTCTCCAACATTGTCGAGAACGGCCAGAACATCGGCCTGGGCGATGCCGGCAAGTTCTGGCACTCGGACCTGTCGTACAAGGAACTGCCGAGCCTGGGCTCGATGCTGCATGCCCAGGAGCTGCCGAGCGAAGGTGGCGACACCCTGTTCGCCGACATGCACAAGGCCTGGGACGGCTTGCCTGAAGCCCTGCGCACCGCCGTGCAAGATCGTAGCGCGGCGCACTCCTACACCGCGCGCTACAGCGAAACAAAATTCGAAGGCAACTGGCGCCCGACGCTGACGGCCGAGCAACTGGCCCAAGTGCAGGAAGTGATTCACCCGGTGGTGCGCACGCACCCGGAGAACGGCCGCAAGGCCCTGTTCGTCAGTGAAGGCTTTACCACCCGCATCGTTGGCCTGCCCGAAGACGAAAGCCGGCAGATCCTCGCCGAACTCCATGCCCACAGCGTGCTGGAGCAGAACATCTACCGCCACCAGTGGCAGCCACGTGACCTGGTGTTCTGGGACAACCGTTCGCTGATCCACCTGGCCGCCGGCTGCCCTGCGCACCTGCGCCGCAAGCTGTACCGCACCACCATCCAGGGCGATGCCCCGTTCTGACACGTATCGAGGAGTACAGCATGCGCAAGTCAATCAGCCGCCTGGCGGCCAGTATCGGTCTGGGTGTCAGCCTGCTCGCCGGCAGCCTGGTAGCCCCGGCAACCGCCCAGGCCGAAGGTGAAATCCGTATCGCCGAACAGTTCGGCATCGTTTATCTGCTGCTCAACGTGGTTCGCGATCAGAGCCTGATCGAGAAACACGGCAAGGAGCAGGGCATCGACATCAAGGTCGACTGGACGCAACTGTCCGGCGGCGCCGCGATCAACGATGCCTTGCTGTCCGGCTCGATCGATATCGCCGGTGCCGGGGTCGGCCCGCTGCTGACCATCTGGGACCGCACCCAGGGGCGGCAGAACGTCAAGGCCGTGGCGTCGCTGGGTAACTTTCCCTACTACCTGGTCAGCAACAATCCCAATGTAAAGACCATCGCCGACTTCAGCGAGAAGGACCGTATTGCGCTGCCGGCTGTGGGGGTCTCGGTACAGTCGCGTTTCCTCCAGTACGCTGCGGCCAAGCAGTGGGGGGACAAGGAGTACAACCGCCTCGACAAGTACACCCTGGCCGTTCCACACCCTGACGCTACCGCCGCCTTGCTGGCCGGTGGTACCGAGCTCAACGCGCACTTCTCCAACCCGCCGTTCCAGGACCAGGTACTGGCCAACAAGGACGTGCACGTCGTGCTCAACACCTACGACTTGCTCGGGCCGAACTCGCCAACCGTGTTGTTCGCCACCGAGAAATTCCGCAAGGACAACCCGAAAACCTACAAGGCCTTTGTCGACGCCCTGGCCGAGGCCGCGGATTTCGCCCAGAACGACAAGGCGGCCGCGGCCGATACCTACATCCGCGTGACCAAGGCCAAGATCGACCGCGAAGCGCTGCTCAAGATCATCGACAACCCGCAGTACGAGTTCAGCGTCACGCCGAAAAACACCTACCCGCTGGCCGAGTTCCTCTACCGCGTGGGCGCGATCAAGCACAAACCCGACTCCTGGAAAGACTACTTCTTCCAGGACGAGAAACCGCTGCAAGGGAGCTGAAGCGCATGAACACCCCATTGCAAGGCCACACGGTCAGCAAGTTGAGCAGCGTCGCCACGCCGCCGCTGCTGCAGGTGGATAACGTCAGCCTGGAGTACCGCACCGCGCAACGCGTGGTGCGGGCCACGCACCAGGTCAGTTTCGAAGTGGACAAGGCTGATCGCTTTGTCCTGCTCGGCCCCTCCGGTTGCGGCAAGTCGACGCTGCTCAAGGCGGTCGCCGGTTTTATCGCGCCGCAGGAAGGGCAGATCCGTCTGCAGGGGCAGGCGGTGCATGGCCCGGGCCCGGACCGGATCGTGGTGTTCCAGGAGTTCGATCAACTGCCACCGTGGAAAACCGTTAAACAGAACGTGATGTTCCCGTTGCTGGCGTCCGCCACGCTCAAGCGCAAGGAGGCCGAAGCGCGTGCCTTGCATTACCTGGATAAAGTCGGCCTCGGCGGTTTTGCCGATGCCTACCCGCATACCTTGTCAGGCGGCATGAAAGCCCGAGTGGCGATAGCTCGCGCATTGGCCATGCAGCCGAAAATCCTGTTGATGGACGAACCTTTCGCCGCCCTCGACGCCCTGACCCGGCGCAAGATGCAGGAAGAGCTGCTGCTGCTTTGGGAAGAGGTGCGTTTCACCTTGCTGTTCGTCACCCACTCGATTGAAGAAGCACTGGTGGTGGGCAATCGCATCCTTTTGCTGTCGCCTCATCCCGGGCGGGTACGCGCCGAAATCCACAGTCACCAGTACGACCTGCAGAGCCTCGGCGCCAATGATTTTCAGGCCTCGGCGCGACGCATCCATCGCTTGCTGTTCAACGATGACGCGCATGCCGAGCACGACCCGGCAGTGGATTTTGCCGACATTCGTATTGCCTACTGACCGGGAGAATTGCCATGACCACATCTGTTACGCCGCGTCAGGAATACGAAGTCGTTCTCGAGCCGCTGCTCAGCGTGCCGATCGAGCGTGAGCTACCTCTGGGCCAGCGCTTGTGGCAACAGGCCTGGCTGCGCAAGGGGCTGATCCTGGTGCTGCTGGCGGTGGCCTGGGAAGCTATCGCTCGCTACCAGGCTAACGACCTGCTGCTGCCCAGCTTCCTGCAGACCGCAGTGGCCCTGTACGACGGCCTGATCACCGGCGAATTGCCGGCCAAGGTCGGCGTTTCCCTGGTGGTGCTGCTCAAGGGGTATCTGCTGGGTATTGTCCTCGCGTTCGGCCTGACCACCCTGGCGGTCTCGACCCAGTTCGGCCGTGACCTGCTCAGCACCTTGACCTCGATGTTCAACCCGTTGCCGGCCATTGCCCTGCTGCCGCTGGCCTTGCTCTGGTTCGGCCTGGGCGACAACAGCCTGATTTTTGTCCTGGTGCATTCAGTGCTCTGGGCCTTGGCCCTGAACACCTATGCCGGGTTTCTCGGTGTGTCGGAAACCCTGCGCATGGCCGGGCGCAACTATGGTCTGCGCGGCTTGCGCCTGGTGCTGCACATCCTGATCCCGGCGGCGCTGCCGTCGATTCTCTCGGGTCTTAAAATCGGCTGGGCCTTCGCCTGGCGCACTCTGATTGCCGCGGAACTGGTGTTCGGCGCCACCAGTGGCAAAGGCGGACTGGGCTGGTACATCTTTCAGAACCGCAATGAGCTGTACACCGACAAAGTCTTCGCCGGGCTGGCCGTGGTGATCCTGATCGGCCTGCTGGTGGAGAGCCTGGTGTTCAACAACCTGGAGCGCATTACCGTGCGCCGCTGGGGTATGCAGCGCTGACCGGCTCAGGCGGTCTGGTACTGCGCTGCGGCGTTGCTCAGGGTTTCGGCGATCTGCTGGCGCAGGGCCAGGGGCTGTTCGACGATCAGGCCGTCGCCCTGGCTGAGTAACCACCAGCGCAGTTGCCAACCGTTGCTCACCGTCGCACGCAGGCAGTGGCCGTGCTCCAGCTGGGTGACGTGCATGTCCGCCGACAGCGGGGTTTCACGTACCAGGCGCGCCAGGTTGTCACTGATCCAGGCCTGCAACTCGATCTTGTCGGTATCACCAAACTGCAGGGCATCGCTGCGCAGATAGGCCTGCAGATCAAAGTCGCGCAGGCCTTCGCTGGCGTTGTTGAGCACGCGCAACTGATGAAAACCGGCATTGGCCGCCCAGTGCCAGCCATAGGGAATGCTCTTGTCGTTGCGCTCCAACGGGAAAATCAGCGACAGCTCGTTCAAGTCGCGTTCAATGGTGCGTTTGCTGATGGTAAAGCCGGCGTCTTTCAGGCGGGCTACCAGCTCGGCACTGGTGGTACCGGGTGAACGGCTGGGCAGTTGGCGCAATAACTCCCATTGACGGCTGAGCGTGGCGCGGGTCGTGGCGGAGGGCAAAGTGTGGCGTCCTTGTCTAGGCTTGCGGTTGTAGCATGTTCCTAGTGGAAAGATATGGCAATTGGCCATTTATCTATCGAATCAAGGATGAAGTAGTTGATTTGCCTCAACCGAATCGTTCGCGACAGGTTTTGTCGTGGCTTTGCGCAGAATCACGCCTCATTACTCCTGCCTTCGTTTCGGCGGGTTGTTCAATGAGGATGAACATGTCAGCTGCCAGCAATATTTTCCCACTGCTCGAGCGTCTGCTTCCCGAGCGCATCATTGCGGTGTCTGGCCGTTCCAGCCAACTGGAGCGGTTGTACGCCGGTGTGGGCATACCCAGCCAGCGGGCAGCATTGGGTGAAAGCTTCATCCTGATCAGCCGTCTCGAGGAGGCCAGCGACCTGCAGGCGCTGTACAGCGATCTGCGGGCCCAGGCCCTGGATGGCAGTGTCGCGGCACTCAACGACCTGGGCTGGATCTGGCTCAACGGCAAGTACTGGCGCGCCGACCCGACGCTGGCCGGGCACCTGCTACGCATGGCGGCGTTGCAGGGCAGCGCGCCGGCCTGGTTCAACCTGGGCCAGCAGTATTATTTCGGCAAGGGTGTGGAGGTCGCCTATGCCAGTGCGGCCGAGTATTACCAGCAAGCCTTCGAGCGCGGTCTGGAACAGGCGGCCGCAGCTTTGGGCGATCTCTACGAAGAAGAAATCTGCGACAGCGACGTGCAGGAGTGGAAGGTCGACCTGCACATGGCCTACCACTGGTTCTTGCGCGGCGCCCAGCGCGGCGAGGCGCGCTGCCGTTTTGAAGTCGGCTACCGGCTGCTGCACGGGCAGACCGTGGCAGCCGACCAGAAGGCCGGTGTGTACTGGCTGGAACTGGCGGCCGTGGCCGGGGTGATGCAAGCCGCCGAAGAGCTGGCGGTGCACTTCAGTGTGTCGCAGAACGCGTTGCGCTACCTGTTCTGGCGTGACCAGGCCATCGCCATGGGCAGTTCGCTGGCCCTGACCATGAAGCTGGAAGATCAACTGCAACCCTGAGCATGGCGCTCGTCAGCCGCGCTTGACGGCGGGGGCGATGATCGAAGAATATTGATAGTTAGCAAACTATGAATATAGCGATGACCCTCCCTTCATGACTCTCGATGCACTGCACCTGAACATCAGCAGCGGTATGGTGGTGGCCGGTCGGCACTGGCGGCGGATCTGCCAGGCGACCTTGGCCGGCTACGGTATTTCCGAAGCCTGTGCCATGCCGTTGCTGATGATCGTGCGCCTGGGCGACGGTGTGCATCAGGTGGCGGTGGCCCAGGCGGCCGGGCTGGAAAGCCCGTCGCTGGTGCGCCTGCTCGACCAGCTGTGCAACGCCGGGTTTGTCTGCCGCAGCGAAGACCCGGTGGACCGCCGGGCCAAAGCCTTGAGCCTGACCCGCAGTGGCCGGGTACTGGCGGAAACCATCGAGGGCGAGCTGGTGCGTTTGCGCCGGGAGGTGCTGCAGGGCATCGATGAAGCCGACCTGCTGGCCACCCTGCGTGTGCTGCGGGCCTTCGAACAGGCCGCACAGCGCACCCCGGGAGTGTCTTCGTGAAGGACTTTTTCAGCTCCATGCCGCCCGCGCGCGACTGGTTTTACGGCGTGCGCACCTTCGCGGCATCGATGATTGCCCTGTACATCGCCTTGCTCATGCAACTGCCACGGCCTTACTGGGCCATGGCCACGGTGTACATCGTCTCCAGCCCGTTTGTCGGCCCCACCAGCTCCAAGGCGCTGTACCGCGCCATGGGTACCTTGCTGGGCGCCGCTGGCGCGGTGTTCATGGTGCCGCTGCTGGTGCAGACGCCGGTGCTGCTGACCGTGGCCATTGCCCTGTGGACCGGCACCTTGCTGTTTCTCTCGCTGCACCTGCGCACTGCCAACAGCTATGCCCTGATGCTGGCCGGCTACACCTTGCCGATGATTGCCTTGCCGGTGGTCGACGATCCGCTGAGGGTGTTCGACATCGCCTCGTCGCGGGCCCAGGAAATCTGCCTGGGTATCGTCTGTGCTGCGGTGGTCGGGGCGATCTTCTGGCCGCGGCGCCTGACGCCAGTGCTGGTGGGGGCCACCGGCAATTGGTTCAACGAAGCGATTCGCTACAGCGACACCTTCCTGGCCCGTAGCGTCTCGGCCGAGAGCGTCGGCACCTCGCGTGCGGCAATGGTTGCCACCTTCAACTCGCTGGAGCTGATGATTGGCCAGCTGTCCCATGAGGGCGCGCGTCCGCAGACGGTGAAAAATGCCCGCGAACTGCGTGGCCGCATGATCCACCTATTGCCGGTGGTCGATGCACTGGACGACGCCCTGGTGGCCCTCGAAGCGCGTGCGCCGGCCCAGGCCTCTCAGCTGCAGCCGTTACTGGAGCAGGCCCGTGAATGGTTGCAAAGCACCGCCAGCGACGCCGCGCCGAGCCGCTGGTCAACCCTGCGGGCACAGCTCGAAGCGATGCAGCCCAGCGCCGCTGCCCTCGACGAGCGCGCTGCGTTGCTGCTGTCCAACGCGCTCTACCGCCTGGCCGAGTGGGTCGATCTGTGGCAGGACTGCTGCAGCCTGCAACACGCCATCCGCAATGAAGACCTGTCGCCCTGGCGCGCGGTGTACCGGCATTGGCGTCTGGGGCGGCTGACTCCGTTCTTCGACCGTGGCCTGATGCTCTACTCGGTATTCTCCACCGTGACCGCCATCATCGCCGCCACCACCCTGTGGATTCTCTCGGGCTGGAACGACGGCGGTAGCGCGGTGATTCTGGCGGCCGTGGCCTGCAGCTTCTTTGCGGCGATGGACGACCCGGCGCCGCAGATTTACCGCTTCTTTTTCTGGACGGCGGTGTCGGTGGTGTTCGCCAGCCTCTACCTGTTTCTGGTGCTGCCCAACCTGCACGACTTCCCGATGCTGGTGCTGGCCTTTGCCGTGCCCTTCATCTGCGTCGGTACCCTGACGGTACAGCCGCAGTTCTACCTCGGCACCTTGCTGACCATCGTCAACACCGCCTCGTTCATCAGTATCCAGGGCGCCTACGACGCTAACTTCCTGACCTTCATCAACTCCAACCTGGCCGGGCCGGTGGGGCTGTTGTTCGCCTTCATCTGGACCCTGGTGATGCGCCCGTTCGGCGTCGAGCTGGCGGCCAAGCGCCTGACGCGTTTCAGCTGGCACGACATCGTCGGCATGACCCGGCCTGCGACCCTGGCCGAACACCGGCGCCTCGGCGTGCAGATGCTCGACCGCCTGATGCAGCACCTGCCGCGCCTGAACCAGACCGGCCAGGACACCGGCAGCGCCTTGCGCGATCTGCGTGTGGGCCTGAACCTGCTCGACCTGCTGGCCTATATGCCACGGGTCGGCGCGCTGCCACGCCAGCGCCTGGAGCGGGTGGTGGAGGAGGTCGGTGAACACTTTCAGGCCTGCCTCGACGCCCGTCGCCGCCTGCATGCCCCCGAAGTACTGCTGCAGAGCATGGAGCGCGCGCGCCGCGCCCTGAACCTCAATGACCTGGCGGATAGCGCCGACGCCCGCGTGCACCTGCTGCATGCCTTGAGCGGCTTGCGCCTGGCGCTGCTGCCAGGTGTCGAGGTGGTGCTGGAACCCTCTGACGACCAGCCGCAACTGCCTTACGGCATCGATGGAGCGCCCCTGTGATCGGTGAACTGGATATCAGCGGGGTGTTCCTGCCCACGCTGCTGGTGATGATGGTCCTCACCTACTTGTTATTTCTCGGGGTGCACGCGGTGCTTACCCGTATGCATTTCTACCGTCTGGTCTGGCACCGGGCGTTGTTCAACGTTGCGCTTTACGCCGTGCTGCTCGGCACGGTCGACCACTTTTGCCGAAACCTGATGCTGCCATGAAAAAACCCTTGTTGACCCTGGGCCGCGTGGTCCTGACCCTGCTGGTAGTGACGCTGGCGACCGTACTGGTCTGGCAGATGGTCATGTATTACATGTTCGCCCCCTGGACGCGGGACGGGCATATCCGTGCCGATGTGATCCAGATCGCCCCGGACGTGTCCGGGCTGATCCAGCAGGTCGAGGTCCGCGACAACCAGGTGATCAAGCGTGGCGACGTGCTGTTCACCATCGACCAGGACCGTTTCAAGCTGGCGCTGCGCCACGCCCAGGCGACCCTGGCCGAGCGCAAGGAAACCCTGGCCCAGGCTCAGCGTGAGGCACGGCGTAACCGTGGCCTGGGCAACCTGGTGGCGCAAGAGCAACTGGAAGAGAGCCAGTCCCGCGAGGCCCGCGCGCAATCGGCGCTGGCCGAAGCCCAGGTCGCGGTGGACGCTGCTCAACTCAACCTCGACCGCTCGGTGGTGCGCAGCCCGGTGGATGGTTACCTCAACGACCGCGCACCGCGTGCCCACGAGTTTGTCAGCGCCGGCAAGCCGGTGCTGGCGGTGGTCGACAGCGCGTCCTATCACGTCGATGGCTATTTCGAAGAAACCAAGCTCGGTGGTATCCACATCGGCCAGGCTGTGGATATCCGCGTGATGGGCGACAACGCCCGCCTGCGTGGGCATGTGCAAAGCTTTGCGGCGGGTATCGAAGACCGTGACCGCACCAGCGGTGCCAACCTGCTGCCCAACGTCAACCCGGCCTTCAGCTGGGTGCGTCTGGCCCAGCGGATCCCCGTGCGGATCGCCTTCGATGAAGTGCCGGCGGACTTTCGCATGATCGCCGGGCGGACTGCGACCGTGTCGATCATTGACGGTAACGGCCAATGAAACGTCTGTCGCTGCTCGGCGTGAGCCTGCTGTTGTCGGCCTGCCAGATGGTTGGGCCGGATTACTCACTGCCCAAGGAGGCGGCGATGCAGCGCGCCGACCTGCAGGGTGAGTTGCGTCAGGATGCCAGCAGTGTGGTGTCTGCGCCGGTGCCGCAGAACTGGTGGCATCTGTATCACGATCAGCGTCTGAACACGCTGGTCAGCCAGGCCCTGGCGGCCAACACCGAATTGCGCATTGCGGCGGCCAATATCGCCCGGGCGCGTGCTCAGGTCGAAGAAGCTCAAGCCCAGGGCGGATTCAACGGCGGGGTGAAACTGGGTGCGCAACGCTTGCAGGAGTCCGGTGAAGCCTTCCTGCTGCCGGAGAAGGTACCGGTGGCGAACATCGGCGAAGCCATCATCAGCGCGTCCTACCAGTTTGACCTCTGGGGCACCCTCAAGCGTGGCGTCGAAGCTGCCCAGGCCAATGCCGACGCGACCCAGGCCGCTGCCGATACCGCGCGGATTACCCTGGTGGCCGACGTGGTGCGTGCCTACACCCAGGTCTGCGCGGCCAACGAGGAATACCACATCGCGCGCGAGTCGCTGGATCTGCAGGAGCAGAGCGTGAATCTGGTCCAGCGTCTGCGCGACGCCGGGCGTGGCGATGAAACCCAGGTGACCCGTTCACAAACCCAGTTCAAGTCGCTGCGTGCCGAGCTGCCGCGCTACCAGGCTGCACGCGAGGCAGGCTTGTATACCCTGTCGATGCTGCTGGCCAAACCGGTTGCGCAGTTGCCAGCCGGCACCGCCGATTGCGCCGAGTTGCCGCACATCGCCCAAGTGTTGCCGGTGGGCGATGGTGCCGCGCTGCTCAAGCGGCGTCCGGACATCCGTCAGGCTGAGCGCAGCCTGGCGGCGGCCACGGCGACCATCGGCGTGGCTACCGGTCAGCTTTATCCGGACATCAGCATCGGTGCCCAGGTCGGCACCATCGGTATTCTGGAAAACCTCGGTGAACCGGCGACCAACCGCTGGGGCTTTGGCCCGGCGCTGACTTGGACCGTGCCAACCAACGGTTCGCGTGCGCGCATCCGCGAGGCCGAGGCCTCGACCCAGGCGGCGCTGGCGCATTTCGACGGAGTGGTACTCAACGCCATCCGCGAAACCCAGACCAGCCTGGCGCAGTACAGCGCATTGCTGGAGCGGCGTGATGCCTTGGCGGATGCCGAGCGCTCGGCGCAGCAGGCGGCAGATCATACCCACCGTTTCTACCAGGCCGGACGCGAGTCGTTCCTGGCTGATCTGCAGGCGACGCGGACCTATACCGATATGCGTGCGCAACTGGCCATGGCCAATACTCAGGTGGCGATGGGGCAGATCGGGTTGTTTCTGGCGTTAGGGGGCGGCTGGTCGAAATAGCAAGGCTGTGCCTTGCATCGCCGGCAACGCCGGTTCCCACAAGTGGTCTTATATTGTGGGAGCCGGCCTTGCCGGCGATAGGCTACGGCCCCGGTTTCATTTATCCACAAACCCCTTGAGCATCTCGATCGGCAACGGAAAGACGATCGTCGACGACTTGTCCCCGGCGATCGTGCCCAGGGTCTGCATATACCGCAGCTGCATGGCCCCCGATTGGCGCCCGAGCATTTCTGCCGCCTGCATCAGTTTCTCCGAGGCCTGCAGCTCCCCTTCGGCGTGAATCACCTTGGCCCGCCGCTCGCGCTCGGCTTCGGCCTGGCGGGCAATGGCGCGGATCATCGATTCATTGAGGTCGACATGCTTGATCTCGACGTTGGCCACCTTGATGCCCCAGGCGTCGGTTTGCGCGTCCAGTACCTGGCGGATATCCAGGTTCAAGCGCTCGCGTTCAGCCAGCAGTTCATCCAGCTCATGCTTGCCGAGCACCGCGCGCAAGGTGGTCTGCGCCAGCTGGCTGGTGGCCATGAGAAAGTCTTCGACCTGGATGATCGCCTTCTGTGGATCAAGCACGCGAAAGTACAGCACGGCATTGACCTTGACCGAGACGTTGTCGCGGGTGATCACATCTTGCGGCGGCACATCGAGGACCACGGTGCGCAGGTCGACCCGGACCATTTGCTGAACCCCGGGAATCAGCAGCACCAACCCCGGCCCCTTGACCCGCCAGAAGCGCCCGAGCTGGAACACCACGCCCCGTTCGTACTCACGCAGAATGCGAAACGCCGACAGTAACAACACGGCAGCAAATGCCAGCAACGCACCAATGCCCAGTTCGAAAAACATCTTCAGTCTCCTTGCGCCACAGCGTCTGCTGCGGCGCTGACGTCCAGAAGTACGCCCTTGCGTGAGATCACCCGGACGTGTTGCCCCACCTGCAGCGGCGTCTGGCTGTAGGCCTGCCACTGTTCACCCTGCACCTGCACCGAGCCGATGTACGGATCGCTGTCATTGACCGCCATCACCGTGGCCAGGCTGCCGACCAGCCCGGCATCGCCACTGACCAGCGCGCGCTTGCGCGCTTTCATGGCCATGCCCAGCACACCGCCGAGCAGCAGTGCCGAGAACAGCGCGAGGAACAGGATCAGCGGCAGCGGAATGCCGAAACCGGGTACATCGGTGTCCATCAGGATCACCGCACCCACGACAAAGGCGACGATGCCGCCAAAACCGACCACACCAAAGCTGGGCATGAACGCCTCGGCAATCATGAAAGCCACGCCGAGCAGAATCAGCGCTACCCCGGCGTAACTCACCGGTAATAGCTGCAAGGCATACAGGGCCAGCAACAGACAGATGCCGCCGATCACGCCGCCGACCCCGGAGCCGGGGCTCATGAACTCGAACATCAGGCCGTAGATGCCAATCATGATCAGGATCAGCGCAACGCTGGGATTGGTGATCACCGCCAGCAAGCGCGTGCGCCAGTCTGGCTGGCGCTCGATCACCGGCGCGGCGGCAGTCTGCAACTGCACGGTTTTCCCGGCAGCTTCAAGGGACTTGCCGTCGAGCTGGCGTAACAAGTCGGGCAGATCGTTGGCGACCCGGTCGATCACCTTCAGGCGCAAAGCCTCGTTGGCAGGCAGGCTGACCGCTTCACGCACGGCCTGCTCGGCCCAGTCGGCATTGCGCCCGCGCATCTGCGCCAGGCTACGGATATAGGCGGCGGCGTCGTTGATCTGTTTGCGGGTCAAGGTGTCCTGTTCGCTCGGCGCCGGTTGCTTGTCGCCCGTCGGTGCTGCCGGGGGAGCGCCAGGGTCTTTCGGCGTGCCGGGGAGGCCGCCGATCTGCACCGGGGTAGCAGCACCGAGGTTGGTGCCCGGGGCCATCGCTGCGACGTGGCTGGCGTAAAGAATATAGGTGCCGGCGCTGGCCGCCCGGGCGCCGCCAGGGGCGACGAAACTGGCTACCGGCACAGGGCTGGCCAGGATCGCTTTGATGATCTCGCGCATCGAGCTGTCCAGCCCGCCCGGGGTGTCGAGGCGGATCACCACCAGTTGTGCCTGGTCGGTTTCGGCCTGATGCAGACCACGAATCAGATAATCGGCACTGGCCGGTCCGATGGCGTCGTTAATACTCAGCACCAGTACCGATTGGCCGGGCGCCGCCTGGCCACCAGGCAGCGTGCCGAGCAAGAGCAGCAAGAGCAGATGCCGACACCAGCGAGCGATCACCTGAATTCACCCGGTTTGTGCGTGTCCAATAAGTTTAGTCCGCTGCCCACAGCAGCACGGCCTAAACTTCAGAAGTGGGGGAGCTATATCCGGAGGTGCATCATGCGTATGGCAAAAACCCTGCAGCAATGCCTGGACAAGGCCGGCTGCGACTATGACATCGTTCCTCACGCGCACTCATCCACCAGCCTTGAGTCGGCGCGTATGGCCGGGGTACCCGCTGAAAGAGTAGCCAAGTCGGTCATGCTCGACGACCGCCATGGCAACTACCTGATGGCTGTACTGCCCGCCAACCGTCACCTGGACATGAGCAAGGTACAGGCCACCGGCCAGTGGCACATGACGATTGAAAGCAACCTGCCTCACCTGTTCGGCGATTGTGAGCGTGGCGCCATCCCGGCGCTGGGTGATGCGTATTCGATCAAAATGCTGGTGGACCCGACGCTGACTCGCCAGGGGGATATCTATGTCGAGGCCGGCGATCACGACCACCTGATTCACATGAACATGACGCAGTACCTGAAACTGGTGCCGAACGCCGAAGTGCGTGAGGTTTGCTGATGATCAACCCACTGCCAGGCTGGCGTCGTGGACGACCGGTCTGGCCCTAAGGAGTGACCCATGGAAGCACCCAATCACAAGTTTTCGGAATTGTTCAAACAGCTGGGACTGCCCGACGATCCTGTCGGCATAGACCAGTTCATCACCAGTCATTCACCGCTCAAGAACGAGATCAAACTGGTCGATGCCCCCTTCTGGACGGACGCGCAAAAGACCTTTCTCAAGGACAGTATCGAGGAAGATGCCGACTGGGCGGTGATGTTCGACCAGCTCAATGAGGCCTTGCGAAATAAACGCTGAGTGGCACTGATACCGGCGTTTGGCGTTGCTATGCTCAGGAAAAAACAACAGGGGGATAGCGCAATGAAAGATCCCTATGCCGTCGGTTTCTGGTGTGCCGTGACCGCCTTGGGCCTGCTGACCGCCGGTTATTTCTATGGTGTCAAAGAAAGCTATCAACTGAACCAGGCCCTGGTGTTTCTCTACGCCGCCGCTGGCGTGATCGGGGCACTGGCGCTGACGGCCCTGGCCTGGATTGCCTGGCAGCAGTTGCGGGTCAGCAAACGCCAGCTGGCCCAGGGTCGCACACTGGTGGCGATCTGGAACACCAAGGTTGCCTTGCGCCGGGTCGAAACCGTGTTCGACCGCTACTTCTGGGGCAGCTACTGGCAACCGGGGCGGACCTTCCAGGAAGTCATGGGCGAGCTTGAAGGCACGCCACTGGAGCAAAGCCTCGAAGCCCTGAAACGCCAGTGCCGCGAGCTCGACAAGGAAACCCACGACCTGCGCCGTCACTGGCTGGACAACGCCCGTGAACTCTCCACCGTGGCCACCGCCATGGCCCGCGAGCGCTATCAACTGGACCTGTGCGATTCGCAGCAAAGCAGCGGGCGCGGAGGCGCGGTGCTCAACCGCGATCTGGAAGTGCTGGTGTACACCTGGTCGGCGCGCCTGCGCAGCTTCGACCACCAGCTCGATGAGCTGGAGACCGAATACCGCTGAGGGATGTCGCGGCGAGTCAATCGCCGCGAATGTACTGTTCCAGCTGCGCAATCATGTTGGCCTGCTCGGCGATGGCCTCCTTGACCAGGTCACCGATCGACAGCAAGCCCAGCAACTCACCGTTCTCCACTACCGGCAGATGTCGCAGGTGACTGTCGGTCATCATGTTCATGCAGTAATCGATGTTCTGCTGCGGGCCCACCGTGATCACCGGCGCGCTCATGATTGCGCTGACCGGCGTGCCTACTGACGAGCGACCCTTGAGCACCATCTTGCGCGCGTAGTCGCGCTCACTGACGATCCCCACCACCTGGCCTCCCTCGACCACCGGCAAGGCGCCGACGTTCTTCTCGGCCATCAGCCGCAGTGCATCGAGCACCATCTGCTCCGGGCCAATGGTATGAACCTGATGGTGCTGCTGGGCTTTGGTTTTCAGGAGCTGTGCCACGGTTTTCATAGACGCCTCTGCGATGCTGGGAGTGGATGACGGCAGATACCTACAGAATCGTGTACAGATGGCCACAGAGCAAGGGAGAAAGCGGCATCGAGTCGATTGAAAAACGTCATGGTACTTGTAACCCCGGTGGGAGCGGGCTTGCCCCGCGATTGCGGGCTGTCAGCCACATCGGATCGCGGGGCAAGCCCGCTCCTACCGTGTTATCTGGCGAGTTGACCCGTGGGTCGATCTTCTATGCCATCAAGCAGCGCATCAACCAGGCCCTTGGCCATTTCCACCGAATGCAGGGTCGACCAGAGAAAGTTCTTGCTGGCCGGATCGATGTTGTCGAAGGCTTTGTAGCCGGTGTCGTAGGCACAGCTCAGATATAAAGAGGCGTGCACCAGCGCGTCGTGAGCGGCGATGCCGGAACAGACGGCGAACAGCGGAGAGTGGCCGGCTTCGCAATTGCCAAAGACGGTGTGGGCGGTGGTGATGGATTGATCCAGTGGTGGATCGGGAACAATTTTCTTCATGTCAATGCTCGCTAGTTGGAGCTGACACCAGCATCGTTACCACACGAATGGGTGGCAGCTGTACACGGGGTGGTAAACCGGGTGCGAGCTATCCCAGCAGGCCCGAAGGCCTCCCGCGTACAGCCGCCATTGACTGCACAAGAATAAATCGCAACCCGGGTTACCACGCCCGATCACCGAGTTTTCGGTGACGAGCAGAAGCCTAGAGGTACGAGTTCCCATGGACAAGCAGACGGGTATCGACAGACTCGGTAGGGTATTTCCTAGGACGTCACATCAGCCAGCATTTTCGAAAGTTCGAAACAAAATCTGACACTGTGGAACACCAAGACAAACAAAAAAGGCCCAGGTTTTCACCTGAGCCTTTCGCGACTGCCGCGCCGATCAAAGCCCGTTAGGCAAGAACCGGGTAGCACCGCTGACATCATCGATCTTCTTGATGCGGAAGGCCTTGATGCAGGTTTCGTTACGGGTGTTGCTGTCTGGGCAGTACTGTTGGACGAAGGCGCCAAAGTCCATGTCCTGACCGTTAACGCTGAGCACGCGCTTGAAGTACTCGCCCTGGATGCCCTGGGCCTGACGCGAGGTGGTCATTTCCTGATCAACCACCAGGCGACCATGCAGGTCGACGGTGGGAAACTTGGCTTCTTCCTTGAAACAACCGCTCAGCAGCAGGCCAGCCGCTACCAGCATAAACAGACGCAGCATGATGTTGTCTCCGCAAAGGTCGACCCCGGCATCACTGCCGGGGAGCCCTGTGATGATTACTTGCCGAACAGGCTGTTGGAGCGATTGACCTCGGCCTTGCCCGCATCTTCGAGCAAGGACTTGGTGCCCGAGGTCACGTTACGTGCGGAGTCGGCGTTGGACTGGATCACGTCGGTGCGCGCGGCGCTGTCGCGCAGCTCGGCATCGATGTAGTCGTTGGCCCGTGCAACCTGAGCTTTTTTCGCTTGCAGCTGCAGGCGACGCTCTTCCAGCTCCAGTGCGCGCAACTCGTCTTCGAAGCCTTCTTCACGGGTCTGCACGCGCTTGTGCTCGGCTGCCTGCGCTTGCTGGCGTTCGGCGGCGGCTTGCGCGGCGGCACGCTGCGAGGCAGCGCGCTGCTGGCGGGCAGCGGCTTCGCGGGACTCAGCGCGCTGCTGAGCCGCAGCGGCCTGACGCAGGCGCTCGGTTTCCAGGGCTGCTTCTTTCTGCTTGGTTTGCTGTTCGATCTGGTAAAGCTGATCGAACTGGCCAGCCGAGGCGGTCACGGCAGACAGCGCGAGGGCGGTGCCCAGAACAATATGCTTCATGTCCGGTTGCCTCAGCTCTTTTTAGGTTCTGGGCAGGTAGCATTCGGCTGAATGCGCGTCTCGTTGCTCATGGTCATGACCATCAGCGAGATGCCACCGACTTCGAAGTTGCAAGGACGACCAACCTGAGCGGAGGTGTAGATCTTGCCGCTTTCGGAGTAGCCGATCAGCACGCCTGGAACCAGGGTGGTGTCGTTGACCATCGAACCGGCCAGGGCGCCAGCGCCACCACCGGCAACGCCGCCGACGATAGCGGTGTCAGTGTTTTTGCCAGCACCCAGTGCTGCACCACCCAATGCACCGAGAACACCGCCAACCATCATGGCGGCATTTTTGTTCTTCTCGTTGCTGACTTTGATCTTGGTCGGCGAGACGGTGAGGATTTTCACGGTCTTGGCTTCTTGCTGAGTGTTCACCTGGCTGGCGTCAAACACATCGGATTCATACTGCTCACCAGTCGCCTGGCAACCTACGAGAGAAGCGACAACGGTCAAAGCCAGACAGTGTTTCAGCATTTTCATTCCTAAATTCCCTGGAGGGTGTGGGTAACCTTGCGCCGCAGTCCATTGATGGTGGGCATATTGCCATCATTCTAAACGGATTGTTTAAACGAGGTAAAGCCAACAGGACTTACAGGGGATTTGGATAGAGCGGATGGTAATAAAGGAGGGTGTTCGCTTGGCAGGAGCAGCCGGGCGAATTGGAATCTGGGTAAGCGGAAGTGGCGAAAACGCCAGACCTTTGCAAGCAAAGGGAGAGGAAGATGGCGCACTCGGCGGGATTCGAACCCACGACCCCTGCCTTCGGAGGGCAGTACTCTATCCAGCTGAGCTACGAGTGCAACGCGGGCGCCATGATACCCATCTAGACTGTCGGCGTCCATCGCCAGAATGGCTGTGTTCGATTTTGCACACACACCGGTCTATAAGTGACGTTGATCCGAAAAAGGTCGCCGTATAGCGCTTTTTGTTCTTTTTTTCGAACACCCTATTGTCCTTTTTCCTCGTTGCTCCTAGGATTCGTTTGAGATTTCAAACGCTATCCTTTTTCTACAATCAATAATTCGCGCCGTGTCTGTACGGTGCCGTTAAGGAAGCCGACATGCAGCTTAAAGACGCCCAGTTGTTCCGCCAGCAAGCCTTCATCGATGGCGTGTGGTTGGACGCGGACAACGGTCAGACCATCAAGGTCAACAACCCGGCCACCGGCGAGATCATCGGCACTGTGCCGAAGATGGGCGCGGCCGAAACCCGTCGCGCCATCGAGGCCGCCGACAAGGCGCTGCCGGCCTGGCGTGCACTGACCGCCAAAGAGCGTGCTGGCAAGCTGCGTCGTTGGTTCGAATTGATGATCGAGCACCAGGACGACCTGGCCCGCCTGATGACCACCGAGCAAGGCAAGCCGCTGGCTGAAGCCAAGGGCGAGATCGCCTACGCCGCTTCCTTTATTGAGTGGTTCGCTGAAGAAGCCAAGCGCGTTTACGGTGACACCATTCCTGGCCACCAGCCAGACAAGCGCCTGATCGTGATCAAGCAGCCAATCGGTGTAACTGCGGCGATCACCCCGTGGAACTTCCCAGCGGCGATGATCACCCGTAAAGCCGGCCCGGCCCTGGCCGCTGGCTGCACCATGGTCCTCAAGCCTGCTTCGCAAACCCCGTACTCGGCCCTGGCCCTGGTTGAGCTGGCCACCCGCGCCGGTATCCCGGCTGGCGTGCTGAGCGTGGTGACCGGCAGCGCCGGCGACATCGGCAGCGAGCTGACCGGCAACCCGATCGTGCGCAAGCTGTCGTTCACCGGCTCGACCGAAATCGGTCGCCAACTGATGGCCGAATGCGCCAAGGACATCAAGAAAGTTTCCCTGGAGCTGGGCGGTAACGCACCGTTCATCGTGTTCGACGACGCTGACCTGGATAAGGCCGTCGAAGGCGCGATCATCTCCAAGTACCGCAACAACGGCCAGACCTGCGTCTGCGCCAACCGTATCTACGTTCAGGACGGCGTCTACGATGCCTTCGCCGAGAAGCTCAAGGCCGCTGTGGCCAAGCTGAAAATCGGTAACGGCCTGGAAGACGGCACCACCACCGGTCCGCTGATCGATGGCAAAGCGGTCGCCAAGGTTCAGGAGCACATTGCTGACGCGGTCGGCAAAGGCGCTCAGGTACTGACCGGCGGTAAGCTGATCGAAGGCAACTTCTTCGAGCCGACCGTTCTGGTCAACGTGCCGAACAACGCGGCAGTGGCCAAGGAAGAAACCTTCGGCCCGCTGGCGCCACTGTTCCGTTTCAAGGACGAGGCTGAAGTCATTGCCATGTCCAACGATACCGAGTTTGGTCTGGCCTCGTACTTCTATGCCCGTGACATGAGCCGTGTGTTCCGTGTCGCCGAAGCGCTGGAGTACGGCATGGTCGGTATCAACACCGGTCTGATCTCCAACGAAGTCTCGCCGTTCGGCGGTATCAAGGCCTCGGGCCTGGGCCGCGAAGGTTCCAAGTACGGCATTGAGGACTACCTGGAAATCAAATACCTGTGCATCAGCATCTGATCGCAGCGTAAGGCTTTACCTCTGCCAGCGAGGCGCGAGAGCGACGTCTCGCTGGCCTTTTTACACCGTACACCCAGTGGCCTGGGCCCCTGCAGCAGTCGATCAACGCATGCTGCCAGCAGTTGAATACCGGCCACTCTGACTTGAATCGCGCCACCTTGTGTGTGGCGAATTGAGGACATTATGAGCAACAAGACCAACGAATCTTTGATGCAACGTCGTATCGCCGCTGTTCCACGCGGTGTTGGCCAGATCCACCCGATCTTCGCCGAGTCGGCAAAAAACGCCACCGTTACTGACGTCGAAGGCCGCGAGTTCATCGACTTCGCCGGCGGTATCGCGGTGCTGAACACCGGTCACGTGCATCCGAAGATCATCGCTGCCGTTGAAGCCCAACTGCACAAGCTGACCCACACCTGCTTCCAGGTACTGGCCTACGAGCCTTACGTCGAGCTGTGCGAAAAGATCAACGCCAAGGTGCCTGGCGACTTCGCCAAGAAAACCCTGCTGGTCACCACCGGTTCCGAAGCCGTTGAGAACGCCATCAAGATCGCCCGTGCCGCCACTGGCCGTGCTGGCGTGATCGCCTTCACCGGCGCCTACCACGGTCGTACCATGATGACCCTGGGCCTGACCGGTAAAGTCGTGCCTTACTCGGCCGGCATGGGCCTGATGCCAGGCGGCATCTTCCGTGCCCTGTACCCGAACGAACTGCACGGTGTCAGCGTTGACGACTCGATCGCTTCGATCGAGCGCATCTTCAAGAACGACGCCGAGCCACGCGACATCGCCGCGATCATCCTCGAGCCAGTTCAGGGCGAAGGCGGTTTCTACGTTGCGCCTAAAGAGTTCATGAAGCGTCTGCGCGCCCTGTGCGACCAGCACGGCATCCTGCTGATCGCTGACGAAGTGCAGACCGGCGCTGGCCGTACCGGCACCTTCTTCGCCATGGAGCAGATGGGCGTTGCCCCAGACCTGACCACCTTCGCCAAATCCATCGCCGGTGGCTTCCCGCTGGCCGGTGTTTGCGGCAAGGCTGAATACATGGACGCTATCGCTCCGGGCGGCCTGGGCGGCACCTACGCCGGTAGCCCGATCGCTTGCGCCGCGGCCCTGGCCGTGATGGAAGTGTTCGAAGAAGAGAAACTGCTGGAGCGTAGCCAGGCGGTTGGCGAGCGTCTGGTCGCTGGCCTGCGCAAGATCCAGGACAAGCACCCGATCATCGGTGACGTGCGTGCCCTGGGCTCGATGATCGCTGTTGAAGTGTTCGACAAGGCCGGTTCCCACACCCCTAACGCTGCTGCCGTTGCTTCGGTTGTGGCCAAGGCGCGTGACAAGGGTCTGATCCTGCTGTCGTGCGGCACCTACGGCAACGTCCTGCGTATCCTGGTTCCGCTGACCTCGCCTGATGAGCAACTGGACAAAGGTCTGGCAATCATCGAAGAGTGCTTCGCAGAACTCGCGTAAACTGTGACGCAGTAGAAGAAAAACCCGCTTCGGCGGGTTTTTTTTCGACTACAGGAATGCAAGACGGCTAAGGTTGCCAGTAAGGAGACGCCCAGGAAGGTACGCGGGACTGCGTGTCGTGAATTATCGGAGAGTCGAGTATGAGCACTGCCAACCCACCTACAGCACCTTGTGTGTTGATTGCCGAAGGCGACCCTTGGGTACGGGAGATGCTCAGCCAGATGCTGCTCAGCGTGCGTTGCGATGCACGGGTGCAGGTCTGTGCCGATGGCTCCCAGGCGCTGGCGGCGCTGTCGTGCCAGCCTGACCTGATCATTGCCGCGCGTGAGCTGCCTGGCGGCGACGGCCTGGATCTGCTGCGCAATGTGCGCGCCAAGCAGCGTCAACCGGCGCTGCCGTTCATTCTCATGAGTAATCGCAGCGACAGCGCCAGCGTGCGCGAAGCCTTGCCGTTCGCACCTACGGCTTACCTGAGCAAGCCCCTGAACATGGACGCCTTGCGTCATCGCCTGGAGGAGCTGCTGCTCAAGGTCGGTGAACACATCGCCTGTCCGGTGCCGGCGCTGCAACCGGGTATGACCCTGACGCGTTTTCTCGAAGGGCGCCGGGCCACGGCCGATGGCGGTCCGTTGCTGGCCGATGTGCAGCAGGCCATCAAGCGCAGCCTGAACCCGCAGGGGCTCAACCTCAAAACGCTGGAAGAAGAGATCCGCAACGATCCTCAGGTTACGGCCGTGCTGATCGCCGCCGCCAACAGCGCTGCACTGCACCGCGACGGCGCCGTGCAGACATTGCTGCAGGCGCTGAACAAGCTCGGGACCACGCAGAGCATGAACCTGATCCTGGGGCTGACGCTCAAGCGCAGCGCCAAGCTCAGTGACCCGTTGTTGTCGCAGCGGGCCCAGCACTTCTGGGAGCTGTCGCTACACGCGGCCGAGTACGCCCGGGTGCTGGCGCGGATGCTCGAGCTGGACCCGGAGCGGTGTTACTGCGCCGGTCTGCTGCATTGTCTGGGTGACCTGGCGTTGCTGCGTTGCCTGCAGGAGTGGCGCTTATCCGGGGGCGAGCTGGATGAGGACGACGTTGAGTTGTCGCTGAATGAATTTGGTGCGGCGTTCGGTTCGGCGTTACGCACTCGCTGGCGCTTGCCGCTGGAGCTGCGCGAGCTGATTGCGGCGATCTACCAGCTGGGCGGTGGGGTGTATTCGCGTGAAGCACTGGTGATGAACCTGGCCGGGCAACTGGCGCGGTTGCCGGCGGATCAGGGGCTGGAGGCGTTGGCCGAGAGCAAGACGGCGCGGTTGCTTAAAGTGGGGATGGCGGAGCTTGGGCGGTTGCGTAAGGCATAAGGGCCAATCGCCGGCAATGCCGGCTCCCACAGGGTTGAACTGAGCTTCTGGTGGGAGCCGGCATTGCCGGCGATTAGCCGATCACAATCTGATTCTTGCCCTGGCGCTTGGCCTGGTACATCGCCGCATCCGCCCGGGCAAACAGGCTGTCCAGCGATGAATCCACTTCACTGATGCCGGTCAACCCCTGGCTCACGGTCACGCCGAACACCTGTTGATCATGACTGAATTGCAGACGCTGGATTTCCCGCTGCAAGCGCTCGGCGATCTGTTCGGCGACCTGTGGCGTACAGCCGGGGAACACTGCGGCAAACTCCTCACCACCGATGCGCCCGAACAGATCGCCATGGCGTAACACGGCCTTGCCGGTGTCGGCGATGTGCTGCAGCACATAGTCGCCTTCCTGATGACCATAGGTGTCGTTGATTTGCTTGAAGTCATCGATATCGAGCAGCAGGAAGGTCAACGGCGTGTGTTCCCGCCGTGCCACTTCGAACGCTTCCTGAGCGCAGTCGAAGAAGTGCCGGCGGTTGCTGCTCTGGGTCAGGACATCCGTGGTTGCCAGCAGCTGCAGCTCGCCTTCGACGCGTTTCTTTTCAGTGATGTCTTCGGCCATGCCGACCACGATCAGCCGATGCTCGTTGTCGGTCTGCTGGTTGATAAAACACTTGTCGCTGAGCCAGCGGACGTTGCCGTCGGCATCGATGATGCGGTACTCGCGGTCTTCCACGGCGCCTTTGACCAGCACTTCGGCCAGGCTGCGCTCGGCGTAGTCGAGGTCGTCGGGGTAGATGCTGTCGCGCCATTGATTGAAGTCGGCCAGTAGCAAGTGAGCCGGGCGGCCGAAGATTCGCTCGTAGGCGGGGCTGACATACAGCACCTGACGTGATTCCCAGTCGAACGCCCAGAGCACGGCATTGACGCTATCGAGCAACGAGCTGAACAGCTGTTCGCGCTCGCTCAGACGCGCCACTTCGCCTTGGGCGTGCATCAGCGCCAGGAGGGCCTGGGCCAGTTCAGGGGGCTCATTGTGGGGGTGGGACGTCGGTTTCTTGTTGACCATTTGCGCGGAACTTCTCACACAGAGGCGGGCGGCCACGACCCGGCCCGCCACGCGGGCGTTATGCCTGTCAGAGTGAGAATAGGCGGTGAAGTTCCGGACGGCGCGCCCCGGGAAGAGCGCGCCGATCAACGGCGTCAGCTCACTGCAGGGCGCAGGGAGTAGGTTTTCAGCTGCGCCGCGAAGTCGCGCAGCGATTGAATACCGCTGGCTTCGGCCTCGTGTACCCAGTCTTTCATCGCCGCCAGCATGTCGTGGCCGTTGGCGCTGGTGCGTAGCCAGATTTGTTGCAGGGCCAGGCGTTTTTCGTAGATGGTCTTGAGCGCCTGGCTGTGTTCGAGCATGGTCTGGATGCGCAGGTGGTGACGGTCTTCCAGCAGGCTGGTTTCCCGCGACAACAGTCGCTTGGCGCGGCGGAACTGATGGCGCACCGAGTCATCGACCCGCGCCAGTTCCTGTTTGACCAGCGGCGCGATCACCAGCTTGCGGTACTGGGCCATGATCTGGAAGCGGTTGTTGAGGATCGCCATGGCGGTGTCCATGTCCAGCTGGCCCTTGCCTTCGACCCGATGGGCAATCGGCGCGACGCGCTGCACCTTGGCCAGACGCAGGAAGCAGAACAGCTTGATCCACGCCCAACCCATGTCGAACTCCCAGCGCTTGACCGACAGCTTGGCCGAGTTGGGGTAGGTGTGGTGGTTGTTGTGCAGCTCTTCGCCGCCGACGATGATGCCCCACGGCACCAGGTTGGTAGCGGCGTCGCGGCATTCGAAGTTGCGATAACCGACGGCATGGCCAAGGCCATTGATGACCCCGGCGGCCCAGAACGGTATCCACATCATCTGCACCGCCCAGATGGTGATGCCGATGGTGCCGAACAGCAGCAGGTCGATGACCGCCATCAGGGCGATACCGCCCAGCTTGTAGCGCGAGTAGAGGTTGCGCTCGATCCAGTCTTCCGGGCAGTTCTTGCCGTAGATCCGCAGGGTTTCCGGGTTTTGTGCCTCTTCGCGGTACAGCTCGGCACCTTTGCGCAGGACGGTGGACAATCCCAGGATCACCGGGCTGTGCGGATCGTCGACGGTCTCGCATTTGGCGTGGTGCTTGCGGTGGATGGCTGTCCACTCGCGGGTGTTCTGCGCCGTGGTCAGCCACAGCCAGAAACGGAAAAAGTGCTTGAGCCCGGCGTTCAGTTCCAGCGAGCGGTGGGCTGAATAGCGGTGCAGGTAGACCGTGACACTGACGATGGTCACATGGGTCATGACCAGGGTAACTGCCAGCAGTTGCCAGGCCGACAAGTTGAGCAAACCTTGGTACCACATAGGCGAAAGGGCCCTCTAGAACATAAGGAACAGCGGGAAGCATTATCCCTGCACCGGCAAATAAAACCAGTCGGCCTTTTAGATAGGAGGTCACGGGATGTTTCTACCCTATAATCCCCCATTATTTTTTGTGGGCTTGTCAGGACCTTATGTCTGCTTCCATTCGAGACGCCATGCGCATGGCTGCGCTCTATCTGGTGTTGTCTGTGCTCTGGCTGGCACTATCTGATCAATTATTGAGCAGTCTTTTCGATAATCCTCAGCAACTGGCCCGCTGGCAATTGCTCAGTGCCTATGTCTGGGTGCTGTGCAGCGCCTTGCTGATCTTCACTTCCCGAGCCCGCCTGTTGAATTTCATCGGTGTCGGCGCACGCCTGCGCCGCGAAGACCGCGAGCGTCTGCGCATGGCTGCGGCGGTGTTCGATAGCACCCTTGAAGGCGTGCTGGTGACTGATCGAGACGGGGTGATCGTGCATGTGAACCGGGCGTTCATGCAGATCACCGGGTACGAAAAGGACGAGGTCATCGGTCAGCGGCCGAGCAAGTTCAAGTCCGGGCGGCATGGGCCGGTGTTCTATCAGGAGATCTACGCGACCCTGGCCGAAAAGGGCGAGTGGAGCGGCGAGATCTGGAACCGGCGCAAGAGTGGCGAGGTGTACCCGCAGTGGCAGACCATCTGCTCGATCCGCGATGACAGCGGCGAGCTCAGCCACTATGTGGCGGTGTTCAGCGATATCAGCGCGATCAAGCACAGCGAGCGCGAGCTGGCCTACCTGGCCCACCATGATCCACTCACCGACTTGCCTAACCGCCTGCTGTTCAACGACCGCGCCGAACAGGCGCTGGCCGCGGCCCAGGCCAACAAGCGCGGTTGTGCCCTGCTGTTGCTGGACCTGGACCATTTCCAGAGCATCAACGACGGCCTTGGGCACAATGTCGGTGATCAACTGCTCAAAGTGGTGGGCGAGCGTCTCAAGGCGCTGCTCGGTAGCGGCGTGACCCTGGCTCGCCTGGGTGGCGACGAGTTTGCCGTGCTCACCGAGCAATGCCCGCAGGTCGGCCAGGCTGCAGCACTGGCGCAAAATATCATTGATGCGATGAAGCAACCCTTCGAGTTCGATGAGCAGCGCCTGTTCGTCAGCGCCAGTATTGGTATCAGCCTGTTCCCCAGCGATGCCCTGAGCGCCGAGCAGCTGCTGCGCAATGCCGACTCGGCACTGTTCAAGGCCAAGGCCTGTGGGCGTGCCGGTTACGCGTTGTACACCGAAGAGCTGACGGCCCATGCCCAGCAGCGGGTCGAAACCGCTGGAGAGCTGCGCCGGGCGCTGGAGCAGGAAGAGCTGCGGGTCTATTACCAGCCGGTGCATGAGCTCAACAGCGGCGCGATGATTGGTGTCGAGGCGCTGGTGCGCTGGCAGCACCCACAGCGCGGACTGGTGGCGCCCGGTGAGTTCATCCCGATTGCCGAACGCACCGGCCTGATTGCCGATATCGATACCTGGGTCTTGCACCACGCCTGTGCACAGATGGTGCAATGGCAGGCCAGCGGGCGGCCGCTGCAGTTCGTGGCGGTGAACATTTCCAGTCGCCTGTTTGGTCATCGCGACCTTTACCAGCAAGTGTCCAGGGTGCTGCATGAGACCGGTCTGGACCCGGCGATGCTGGAACTGGAAGTGACTGAAAGTGCGGTGATGGAAGACCCTGAAGTGGCCCTGGAACAGTTGCACCGCTTGCGTGAACTGGGGCTGCGCCTGGCTATCGATGACTTTGGCACGGGGTACTCGTCGCTGTTGCGGCTCAAGCGTTTGCCGGTGCAAAAGCTCAAGATCGATCAGGGTTTTGTCGCAGGCCTGCCGTGGGATGAAGATGATGCGGCGATTGTTCGGGTGATCGTCGCGCTGGGTAAAAGCATGGGTATGCAGGTCCTTGCCGAAGGCATCGAGCAGGCCGAGCAAGCGCAGTTTCTGCTCGAAAATGAGTGCCAGCTGGGGCAGGGGTACTGGTTTGGGCGGCCGGTTCCGGCGCAGCAATTGCGCTGGGATTAAGGGCCTCATCGCCGGCAAGGCCGGCTCCCACAATATCCTTCTGTGGGAGCCGGCATTGCCGGCGATGATTTGTGATTCTGGTTATATAAAAATTCTTAAATAGTATTTTTAAGAATATTCAACGCCCCCTAAGATTGCCTTCAAGCCAGGCGCAGTCGCTTCCCTTCACGCAGCTGCACGGCATCCCTTATTCACAGGAGCACGAGCATGAGCGCATCTCTGCGTAGCGTTGACGGTCAGGACGAAGCCACCATTCTGCGCGAAATCCAGAGCGCTCTGCGCGATCTGCGCTTCGGTGCGGTGGAAATCACCGTACACAACGCCCAGGTCGTGCAGATCGAACGCAAGGAAAAGTTCCGCCTGCAGAACCCCGGCAACAAGCCCAGCTGATACCCCTAATTAGAAAAAATAGCCAATCGGGAGCTTCACCATGTCCATCCGCCGTTATGCCCTGGCTGCCCTCGCCAGCGCCGTGTTTGCCGGTTCCGCCATCGCCAAGGACTACGAGTTGCTGAACGTGTCCTACGATCCGACCCGGGAGCTGTACCAGCAGTACAACGCCGAGTTCATCAAGCACTGGCAGCAGGCTCACCCGGATGACAAAGTGAAGATCCAGCAGTCCCATGGTGGCTCGGGCAAGCAGGCCCGGGCAGTGATCGACGGCCTGCGCGCCGACGTGGTGACCCTGGCCCTGGCCGGCGACATCGACGAAGTGGCCAAGCTCGGCAAGTCCCTGCCGGACACCTGGCAGACCCGCCTGCCGGAAGCCAGCACCCCGTACACCTCGACCATCGTCTTCCTGGTGCGCAAGGGCAACCCCAAAGGCATCAAGGACTGGGGCGACCTGATCAAGAAAGACGTCTCGGTCATCACCCCGAACCCGAAAACCTCCGGCGGTGCGCGCTGGAACTTCCTCGCCGCCTGGGCCTACGGCCTGAAAGCCGGTGGCAGCGAAGCCAAGGCCCAGGAATACGTGAAGGAGTTGTTCAAGCACGTTCCGGTGCTCGATACCGGCGCCCGTGGCTCGACCATCACATTCGTCAACAACGGTCAGGGTGACGTGTTGCTGGCCTGGGAAAACGAAGCGTTCCTGGCCCTCAAGGAAGACGGTGGCAACGACAAGTTCGAAATCGTCGTGCCGTCGCTGTCGATCCTCGCCGAGCCACC
The DNA here is from genome assembly GCF_059415665.1 of Pseudomonas sp. GW821-FHT10B02. Taxonomy (NCBI): domain Bacteria; kingdom Pseudomonadati; phylum Pseudomonadota; class Gammaproteobacteria; order Pseudomonadales; family Pseudomonadaceae; genus Pseudomonas; species Pseudomonas sp. GW821-FHT10B02. The sequence continues at coordinate 52,267 of NZ_JBWKNR010000004.1, forward strand.
AGTGGCCGTGGTCGACAAGAATGCCGAGAAGAAGGGCAACGAAGCGATTGCCAAGGCCTATCTGGAACACCTGTACAGCCCGGCCGGGCAGAAAATCGCCGCAGAGAACTTCTACCGTCCGCGTGACGCAAAAGTTGCCGCCGAATACGCCAAGCAGTTCCCGAAACTGGATCTGGTAACTATCGACAAAGACTTCGGTGGCTGGAAAACTGCCCAACCCAAGTTTTTCAATGATGGTGGTGTGTTCGACCAGATCTACACGGCCCAGTGATCCATGGCCGTCAGGATAATCGCCGTTCAGTAGCCAGCATGGGCCCGGGATTCGTCCCGGGCTTCGTGCGTTCAACCAGGGACCTTTATGTCACGTCGTATCTCCCCCGTCATACCCGGCTTCGGGCTGACGCTGGGCTACACCTTGGTGTATCTCAGTCTGATTGTGCTCATACCGCTGGGGGCCATGTTCGTGCATGCCGCCCAGCTCACCTGGGAGCAGTTCTGGGCCATCATCAGTGCACCGCGCGTCCTCGCCGCACTCAAGCTGAGCTTCGGTACTGCCCTCTGCGCCGCCATCATCAACGGCATCATCGGTACGTTGCTGGCCTGGGTGCTGGTGCGCTACACCTTCCCGGGGCGCAAGATCATCGAGGCGATGATCGACCTGCCGTTCGCCCTGCCGACCGCCGTGGCCGGTATTGCCCTGACTGCGTTGTACGCGCCGGCGGGCCTGGTCGGCCAGTTCGCCACCGACCTGGGTTTCAAGATCGCCTACACCCCGCTGGGCATCACTTTGGCGCTGACCTTCGTGACCTTGCCGTTCGTGGTGCGTACGGTGCAGCCGGTACTGGCCGACATCCCTCGGGAAGTCGAAGAAGCCGCGGCCTGCCTGGGCGCCAAACCGCTGCAGGTGTTTCGCTACGTACTGCTGCCAGCGCTGTTGCCCGCCTGGCTGACCGGTTTTGCCCTGGCCTTTGCCCGCGGTGTCGGTGAGTACGGCTCGGTGATTTTCATCGCTGGCAACATGCCGATGAAAACCGAGATCCTGCCGCTGCTGATCATGGTCAAACTCGACCAGTATGACTACACCGGCGCTACTGCCATCGGCGTGTTGATGCTGGTGGTTTCCTTCATCCTGTTGCTGCTGATCAACCTGCTGCAGCGGCGCATCGAAACCCCTTGAAGGAGGCCACGTCCATGTCTGCATCTACCCTTGGCGCGGCCGCTTCGGCCAACGCCGCGCGCCGTGGCAGCTCGACCTCGCGGCGGATCCTGATCAGCCTCGGCTGGTTGATTTTCGCCCTGTTCCTGCTGCTGCCGCTGGTTATCGTGGTGTCCCAGGGCCTGAAAATGGGCCTGGGAACATTCTTCGAAGCGATCTTCGAGGCTGACGCCTTGTCGGCCCTGAAGCTGACCCTGATCGCTGTGGCTATCTCGGTGCCACTGAACCTGGTGTTCGGTGTCAGCGCCGCCTGGTGCGTGAGCAAGTACAACTTCCGTGGCAAGAGCATCCTGGTGACGCTGATCGACCTGCCATTCTCGGTATCGCCGGTGATCGCAGGTCTGGTCTATGTGCTGATGTTCGGCGCCCAGGGCCTGTTCGGGCCGTGGCTGCAGGATCACGACATCCAGATCGTCTTCGCCTTGCCGGGCATTGTCCTGGCGACCATCTTCGTCACCGTGCCCTTCGTCGCCCGTGAACTGATCCCGCTGATGCAGGAGCAGGGCACCCAGGAAGAAGAGGCCGCGCGTCTGCTGGGCGCCAATGGCTGGCAGATGTTCTGGCACGTGACCCTGCCCAACATCAAATGGGGCCTGATCTACGGTGTGGTGCTGTGTACCGCGCGGGCGATGGGTGAGTTCGGTGCGGTGTCGGTGGTTTCCGGGCACATTCGCGGGGTGACCAACACCTTGCCGCTGCACGTCGAGATCCTCTACAACGAATACAACCACGTTGCGGCCTTCAGCGTCGCCAGCCTGTTGCTGATCCTGGCGCTCTTCATCCTGCTGCTCAAGCAGTGGAGCGAGAACCGTATTAACCGTCTGCGCCATAGCGCAGCGGAGGAATAATTCATGTCGATCGAAGTTCGTAACGTCAGCAAGCGCTTCAACGCTTTCCAGGCTCTGGACAGCATCAACCTGGATATCCACAGCGGTGAGCTGGTGGCGCTGCTCGGCCCGTCCGGCTGCGGCAAAACTACTCTGCTGCGGATCATTGCCGGGCTGGAAACCCCCGACCAGGGCAATATCGTTTTCCACGGTGAGGATGTGTCCGGGCACGACGTGCGTGATCGCAACGTCGGTTTTGTGTTCCAGCACTACGCCTTGTTCCGTCACATGAGCGTGTTCGACAACGTCGCTTTCGGTCTGCGCATGAAGCCCAAGGGCGAGCGGCCGAGCGAGAGCAAGATTGCCGAGAAGGTCCATGAGCTGCTGAACATGGTTCAGCTCGACTGGCTCAGCGACCGTTATCCCGAGCAGCTTTCCGGTGGTCAGCGTCAGCGTATCGCCCTGGCGCGCGCCCTGGCCGTTGAGCCCAAGGTGCTGCTGCTCGACGAGCCGTTCGGCGCCCTCGATGCCAAGGTGCGTAAAGAGCTGCGCCGCTGGCTGGCGCGTCTGCACGAAGACATCAACCTGACGTCGGTGTTCGTGACCCACGACCAGGAAGAGGCGATGGAGGTCGCCGACCGCATCGTGGTGATGAACAAAGGCGTGATCGAGCAGATCGGTTCGCCGGGCGAGGTGTACGAGAACCCGGCCAGCGATTTCGTTTACCACTTCCTCGGCGACTCCAACCGCCTGCACCTGAGCGAAGGTCACCACGTGCTGTTCCGCCCTCATGAAGTGTCGTTGTCGCGGCATGAGATTGAGGGGCACCATGCGGCCGAAGTGCGTGATATCCGGCCGCTGGGCGCGACCACCCGGGTGACCCTTAAGGTCGAAGGGCAGAGCGAGCTGATCGAGGCTGAAGTGGTCAAGGATCATGACAGCCTGACCGGGTTGGCTCGTGGCGAGACTCTGTTCTTCAAGCCCAAGGTCTGGCAGAAAGTCGCCAATATCTGAGTCATCCTCAATCGCGGGGCAAGCCCGCTCCCACAGGGTATGTGAAACACCTGTGGGAGCGGGCTTGCCCCGCGATCGCATTTCCCCTCCCTGAACCCCCAACAAACACCACATCTAGCACGCGCTAGGTGCTCGTTCGCGCCTGCGCGCCATATGCATTTTTCTCATAAAAAGTATCGGCCAAAGGCATTTGCCCTACCTCCGTTGCACTCCTTATAAAGGTCATCTCTTATTCGATAAATCTATTTCAACTAATAAATAAATAGCCAATAGGAATATGAATTCCTGGCCAGGAGCCGCCCATGAGCCCGACCCATCGCCTTGCACCTCTCTCTTCGCGGCGGCTCCAGCGCCTGCCCCTGGCCCTGCTGCTGGCCGGCAGTGCGCACTGGTTGCCGGCGCAGGCCGCCGAGCCGCAGCAGACTGCGGTGAAAGCCAGCGACAGCCAGCTCAAGACCGTCACCGTGACCGCCCGGCGTCGCGAGGAGAGTGCCCAGGACGTGCCGACACCGATGAGTGTGATCGATGGCCAGGCGCTGGAAACCCAGCGCGTGTACCGCATACAAGACCTGCAGCAACTGGTGCCGAGCGTGAACGTCGCCTACATGCATGCGCGCCAGTCCAGCGTGTCGATTCGCGGTCTGGGCAACAACCCGGCCAGTGATGGCCTGGAAGGCAGCGTTGGCCTGTACCTGGACAACGTCTACCTCGGCCGTCCGGGCATGGCGGTGTTCGACCTGATGGACATCGAACAACTGGAAGTGCTGCGCGGTCCGCAAGGCACCCTGTTCGGCAAGAACACCACCGCCGGGGTGATCAACATCAGCACCCGGGCGCCGAGCTTTACCCCCGAGCGCAGCATCGAGACTTCGGTGGGCGAGGATGGCTACTTCCAGACCAAGGGCACCCTGTCCGGGCCCTTGAGCGAAACCTTGGCCGGGCGCATTTCGGCCTACCGGACCCGCAGCGACGGCGACATCAAGAACGAGTTCGACGGCCATACCCTCAATGGCGGTTCGCGCCAGGGCTTTCGTGGGCAGTTGCTGTACAAGCCCAGTGAGCAGTTCAACCTGCGCTGGATCGGCGACTACAACGAAGAGGATTCCAGTGCCGGCACGCGTTTGCTGTACAGCACCGGGCCGACCATCAATGGCGTCAATCGCTACGAAGCCCGGGCCAAGGCGGCAGGTGCCACGCTGATCGATGGCAGCACGCGCAAGGTCAACCTGGACAGTGATCAACAGGTCACGGTGTTCCAGGGCGGGACCTCGCTTGAGGCCAACTGGACCCTGGACAACGATTTCACCCTCACGTCTGTCAGTTCCTACCGCTGGTGGGACTTCACCCCGCGCAACGACGAGGGCCTGAACGTGCCTGCGGCGTTCAACTCCGGGGTTTCGGTGCGCGACAAGCAGTACTCGCAGGAGTTTCGCCTGGCGTCACCCACCGGTGGCTTCTTTGACTACGTACTGGGCGCCTATTACTTCGGCTCCGATCTGGATAACAAATCGTTCGTCTATTACGGCCCCCAGGCGGATATCTGGAATGGCACCCCGGCTGGTGCCCTGGCCAATGTCACCACGCTCGGCAAGGGCCATATCGAGACCGACAGCTTTGCCCTGTTCGGCCAAGGCACCTGGCACCTGACCGAGCGCCTGGACTTCACCGCCGGTATCCGTGGCACTTATGAAGAGAAAAGCGCCTGGGTCGATCGCGCAGCCCCCGTCGGCGGTGCTGCTGTCAGCGGCGCTGCGGCCGCTGTACGTCAGGGCCGGGTGGGGGCGTACGACTCGGGTGATCTGAACCAGTACACCTTCAGCCCCTCGGGCCTGCTCAACCTGAGCTATCGCTTTACCGATGATCTGCTCGGCTATGCCACCTTGTCCCATGGCGAGAAGTCCGGCGGCGTCAACCTGACGGTGGCGACCGCGCCAGTGGCCGGTGCTGACTCGTTGCTGGTCGGTACCGAGCGCGCCAACAACGCTGAGCTGGGTTTGAAGAGCACCCTCTGGGATCGCCGTCTGCAGCTCAACGCCAACCTGTTCTGGACCGAAGTGCATGGCTACCAGACCAACGCCTACGACGAAGCCAACCGTGTGCAGTACCTGACCAACGCAGGTTCCGTGCGCTCACGCGGGGTTGAAGTGGAAAGCACCCTGGTGCCGATCCGCGGCCTGACCTTGAACCTCAACGGCTCCTACAACGATGTGCGTTACCTGTCCTACAAAGACGCCCCGTGCGCCCCGGAAGTCGCCCTGCAGCCAGGGGCACCGGCTTCCTGCGATCTCACCGGTCATCAGGTGGTCGGCGCCTCGAAATGGATCGGCAATGCCAACGGCCAGTACCAGTGGGACCTGGACAACGGCCTGCAGCCCTATGTCACCGCCAGCTATGCCTTCCGCTCCAAGGCAGTGGGCACGGTTGAGGATTCCGACTTCGCACAGATCCCCAGCTACGCCGTGGTCAACCTGTCCACCGGCTTGCGCGGCGATCTCGGTCAGGGCCAGTGGGACGTCTCGCTGTGGCTGAAAAACGCCTTCGACAAGACCTACTACACCACCCTCTGGAGCGCTGCCAACGGTGGTTATGAAGGCTTGGTGGGCACGCCGAAAACCCTGGGCCTGACTGGTCGTTACGACTTCTGAGAACGGTTTTTCGATGCCTGCCCTGAATACTTTTCATGCGCGGCAGGCATCGGCAATCCGGCGATTGGCCCAAGCCCTTGAATGGCGCGGGGTAGAGCGAGAGGTCGGGTTTATTATTCGTTTTGGTTCTATTTATAACTTTAAAGATTACTTTAAGAAATAAGTCGGCAGCAGTGATGATCCGCACAGCGAAGGCAAATGAGCTGCCTTCGGTGAAACACATAGCGATCCCAGGAGTTGATCAATGGCTAATGTCCAGACCGCCGCCACCGCGCTTGATGTGCTTTGGCGCCAGACGCCGAGCGGCGAGCTGGTCGATCTCGGCCGACCGCACCGTGTCCCCTTGGCGCACCAACGTCTTCAGCGCACGCCGAAAAGCACTTTGGGGCGCCGGGAAAAAATCCTTCTGGGGGTTTTCGCCCTGGTTCTGCACGGTGGCGTTGCCTACTGGGTCAGCCAGACGCCAACGCCGGTGCTGCCGGTGGTGCCGCCGGAAATTCCGCCAATGACCATCGAGTTTTCGCAGCCAGCGCCGCCTGTAGTCGAGCCACCACCGCCTGCGCCACCGGTGGTCGCGCCACCGCCACCGGTGGTCGATGAGCTGGCGGCAAAACCTGCACCCAAGCCGTTACCCAAACCCAAGCCTGTGGCAAAACCCGTGGTCAAGCCGCAGCCCAAACCTGCGCCCAAGGCGCTCGAGCAGCCTCCCGCGCCACCGCAACCGGTTGCCGCACCGACGCCGCCTGCGCCCGCTCCGGTGACACCGGCCTCGGCCAGCGCCGGGTACCTGAAGAATCCGGCCCCGGAGTACCCGGCGCTGGCCCACCGGCGCGGCTGGGAAGGCACGGTGATGTTGCGCGTGCATGTCCTGGCCAGCGGCAAACCCGGTGAGATTCAGCTGCAAAAAAGCAGTGGCCGCCAGCAGCTCGACGACGCCGCCCTGGCCGCGGTCAAGCGCTGGAGCTTCGTTCCGGCCAAGCAGGGTGAGGTGGCCGTGGACGGCTGGGTCAGCGTGCCGATCGAATTCAAGATCCACTAATTCGCGCTAACAGAGAGAGTATTGATCATGACGTTATTGGCATCCCCCCTCGAATCCATCGAAAGCGCGGTGATCTGGCTGCTGGTGGGCTTCTCTGTCATCACCTGGGGTTTGGCCCTGATCAAAGGTGTGCAGTTTGTGCGCTTGAAAAACCAGGACAAACGCTTTCACAAGCAGTTCTGGGCGGCCTCCAGCCTGGATGCTGCTGCAGAACTGAGCGAAACCCAACCAGGCGCTGCCGCCCGGGTGGCCCAGGCCGGTTACGCCGCCATTGCCGTCGGCGAGCCTGGTCAGGCCAGCGACCTGAGCCAGGCCATCAACCATCAGGACCGCCTGGAGCGCGCCTTGCGTCAGCAGATCGTGCGTGAGCGGCGCTCGCTGGAAACCGGCCTGGCGGTGGTTGCCAGTATCGGCAGTACCTCGCCTTTCATCGGTCTGTTCGGTACGGTCTGGGGCATCATGGAAGCCCTTAAGGGCATCAGCGCGGCGGGTTCCGCCAGTCTTGAAACCGTTGCCGGTCCTATCGGTGCGGCGCTGGTCGCCACCGGTGTGGGGATCGCCGTCGCGGTGCCGGCGGTGCTGGTTTACAACTACTTCCTGCGGCGCCTGAAGCTGACCGCTGCCGACCTCGATGACTTCGCTCACGACTTCTACAGCCTGGCGCAGAAGAGTGCCTTCCGCGTGCTGGTGCACCCGACGGCCTACAAGCCGGCCAGCAGTACCGCGCAAAAAGTGAAGGAGGCTTCCTGATATGGCCTTCTCGACCCAGGACAGTGACGAAGTACTCAGCGAGATCAACGTGACGCCGCTGGTTGACGTGATGCTGGTGTTGCTGGTGGTGTTCATCGTCACCGCACCGCTGCTGACCAACGCCATCCCGATCAACCTGCCGAAGACCGAAGCCGTGGCGCCGGTGGAGCAGAAAGACCCGCTGGTGGTGAGCATCGATGGTGGCGGCAAACTGTTCATCAACAAGGATGAAATCCAGCCCGACCTGCTGGAAACCAGCCTGCAGAGCGCCAAGGCCAAGGATCCGGAACTGCGTGTGCAGCTGCAGGCCGACGATGGCGTGAATTATGGGGAAGTGGCGCGCGCCATGGCCTCGATCGAACGTGCGGGGATTACCAAGCTGTCGGTGATCACCGCCCGCTGAGCAACACCCTCAGGCAAGTCTTCGGGGGCCATTCCTGGGCAGGGGGTGGTCCCTTTTTTTATTTCTGTGGCTGGATGGATTGTGATTTTGGTTATTAATAAATAGCTTCTTATTCCTTTACGAATATAACCACCTCCCTATACTTGGCCTCAAGCACGCAAACCCAGCAGGAGGCGTCCCCATGCGCAACACGTCGATCCGTTACCTGATTGTGCCGGGCTGGCAAGGTTCGCCAGAAGATCATTGGCAGAGTCACTGGCAGCAAGTGCTGCCCAACAGTGCGCGGGTCGAACAGCTCGACTGGGTGACGCCGCAGCGCCACGACTGGGTGGCGGCTCTGGAACAGGCCGTGGCCGCCGACGATTCGCCGGTGATCCTGATTGCCCACAGCCTGGGCTGCATCACCGTCGCCCATTGGGCCGTACAAGCCAGTGCCGGTCTGCTGCGTCGTGTGCGCGGCGCTTTGCTGGTAGCACCAGCTGATGTCGAGCGCCCAACGTGCTCGCCAGCCTTGCGCAACTTTGCGCCGATTGCCCAGCAGTCGTTGCCGTTCCCGAGCCAGGTGGTCAGCTCCGACAACGATCCGGCGATCAGTGCTCCACGCGCCATGCAGCTGGCCCGGGCCTGGGGCGCCGAGGTGGGTTTTCTGGCCGGGGCCGGGCATATCAACGTCAAGTCCGGGCATCGCCGCTGGGAGCAGGGCTTCGCCTACCTGTACCGCCTGCAGAACCGTCTGGAACAGCACGCCCTTCGCCGCGCCTGAACTCCAGGCGCTGACCTTATCCTGATCCAACGCCCGGCCCCAGGTGCTTCGGGCGGGAGTTTGCCATGAGTAATCACGACACCTTCGGTCAGCCGCTGCTGACCTTCCCTGAGCTGGACAAGAGCCCGCTGAGCATTCGCGCCAAGGCGCTGGTGTTCGTCGACCCGCGCTCGCGGCAATTGCGCGAGGAGCTGGAACTGCTGGCGCCGTTGGCGCTGCCGGTACTGATCCGCGGCGAGACCGGTACCGGCAAGGAGTTGCTGGCCCGGCAGATTCATCGCGCCAGTGATCGCGCTGGCCTGTTCGTTTCGGTCAACTGCGCGGCGATCAGCCCGACCTACGCCGATGCCGAGCTGTTCGGCTACAGCGCCGGTGCTCACAGTGGTGCTGCCAGCAGCCGGGCCGGCTGGTTCGGCTCGGCCAATGGCGGCACCCTGTACCTGGACGAAATCGCTGACTTGCCGCTGGCGATTCAGGCGAAGTTGCTCGCTGCCCTGGAAAACCGTGAAGTCACCCGGGTCGGCGCCCAGCAACCCAATCCTGTCGATGTGCGTCTGGTCGCGGCGTCGAGTATCGACCTGGGCGAGGCAGTCGGCGCCGGCAAGTTCCATGAGCGGCTTTACCACTATCTATGCGAAGGGCATCTGGAGCTGCCAGCCTTGCGCGAGCGGGTCGGCGATATCCTGCCGCTGGCCGAGTATTTCGTCGGTATCTACAGCCCGCGGCTGAACCTGCCGGTGCCGTTGATCAGTGAGGCCGCCCAGCGTGTGCTGGAGTTTCATAGCTGGCCGGGCAACACCCGAGAGCTGGAGAACGTCATTCACTTTGCGTTGCTGGTCAGCAGTGGTGAAGAGATTCTGCCCCGGCACTTGAACCTGCCAACACCGCTGCAAGCCCTGGCCAGTCAGCTTGATCAGCTATGCCAGCGGGCGCTTGCCGGTGAGCGCAGCGCCCTGCAGGGCCTGTTGGAACAGGCTTTGCTGCGTCTGGCGCAAGGCGCCGGGTAACCCTGTGCAGCTTCGTGGTAAAAATGGAATAAGCAGCGAAATAAAAGATATTGTTCCGGTATAAAAAATCTCGGTATTGTCCGTTCCAAGCCAGCTAGCAAATGGCTGGCAACCTGATTTGCCGTCGACCGATGGCCCTGTATTCGAATAAGGACTGCGCATGAAAAAGGCTCTGTTGTTCACTGCTCTGGCGGCCGCTCTGTCGGTTGCAGGTTTCGCCCACGCCGGCGAGAAACTGGTGGTTGCCGCCACCCCGGTGCCCCACGCTGAAATCCTTGAGCTGATCAAGCCGACCCTGGCCAAAGAAGGTGTAGATCTTGAGATCAAGGTGTTCACCGACTATGTGCAGCCTAACGTGCAGGTCGACCAGAAGCGTCTGGATGCCAACTACTTCCAGACCCTGCCGTACCTGAAGAACTTCAACGAAGGTAAAGGCACTCACCTGGAAACCGTTATCGGTGTTCACGTCGAGCCTTTCGGTGGTTACTCGAAGAAAGTTAAAAGCCTGAGCGAGCTGAAAGACGGCGCTACCGTTGCCATCCCTAACGAAGGCAGCAACAGTGGTCGTGCCCTACTGCTGCTGCAGAAGGCTGGCCTGATCACCCTGAAGGATCCGAAAAACGCCCTGGCAACGCCGAAAGATATCGCCGAGAACCCGAAGAAGCTGAAGTTCCGCGAGCTTGAGTCGGCCATGCTGCCGCGCGTTCTGGACCAGGTCGACCTGGACATGATCAACACCAACTATGCGCTGGAAGCCGGTCTGAACCCGGCCAAAGACGCCCTGGTAATCGAAGGTTCCGACTCGCCGTATGTGAACTTCCTGGTCGCCCGTCCAGACAACAAGGACAGCGACGCGATCCAGAAACTGGCCAAAGCCTTGACCAGCCCGGAAGTGAAAACCTTCATCGAGAAGAAATACAGCGGCGCGGTACTGCCGGCGTTCTAAGCAACAACTGATACATATCCTGCCCTGTGGGAGCGGGCTTGCCCCGCGATCGCGTTGTGTCAGTCACATCGCAATCGCGGGGCAAGCCCGCTCCCACAGTCGCTTTATACACAGGCATTTGCAGTTAGCTGTTTGGGTGATATCAATATGCAATAAAGGTATTTAAATATTTGTTTTTATACCTTTAGAGTCTTAGTCATTGTGCTCACCCGCACTGACAACCCCTGTGTAGAGCGGCCCGTTTACCCTCGGGCCGGTCCGAGATCCTCTCATGAGTTTCGATGTCGCTTTTATCCTCAGCACGCTACCGGCGTTTCTCAAAGCCGTCGGCGTTACCCTGCAGGTCGGCCTGATCGCCATTGCCACCTCACTGCTGGTGGCGCTGATCAACGCAGCAATCCTGGTCTACCGCACGCCCTACCTGCAGCGTCTGGTGCAGCTGTACGTGGAACTGGCGCGCAACACGCCGCTGCTGATCCAGCTGTTCTTCGTCTACTTCGCCTTGCCGAGCCTGGGCCTGAAAATCTCCGGCTTCGCTGCCGCGATCATCACCATGACCTTTCTCGGTGGCGCCTACCTGACTGAAGTGCTGCGCGCCGGCGTCGAGGCGGTGCCACAGGCACAGCTGGAATCGGGACGCTCGATCGGCCTGTCCGACGGCCAGTTGCTGCGTTATGTGATCCTGCCTCAGGCCGGCATCCTCAGCTTGCCGTCGCTGTTTGCCAACTTCGTTTTCCTGCTCAAGGAAACCACGGTGGTCTCGGCGGTGGCGGTGCCGGAAATCCTCTACACCACCAAGAGCTACATCGCGCTGTACTACAAGACTTACGAGATGCTCGCGGTGCTGACGCTGATCTGCGTGTTGCTGTTCCTGCCATTGTCGCTGCTGCTCAGCCGCCTGGAACGGAGGCTGCAACATGGCCAGTTCGGGTCTTGAGTTGTTGTTGGTGTCCTTGCCGCAACTGGGCAAGGGTGCCGCGCAGACATTGGCGATCTCGGCGCTGGGGATTGTCTTCAGTACCTTTGGCGGTGTGCTCTACGGTGTGCTGGCGAGCCTGAACCTGCGCAGCCTGAATCTGCTGCTGCGGGTGTACCTGGAGCTGTTCCGGGCGATTCCGGTGCTGGTCTGGTTGTACCTGCTGTTCTTCGGCCTGCCGATTTTCTTTGCCCTGAGCATCCCCAGCTTCTGGTGCGCGGTGCTGGTGTTGTCGCTGTGGGGCGCCAGTGAAGTGGGCGAGGTGGTGCGCGGCGCCTTGCGTTCGTTGCCCCGCGGCCAGCGCGAGGCCGGCCTGTCGATCGGCCTGTCTGCCTGGCAGCTGTATGGCTATGTGTTGCTGCCACAGGCACTCAAGCGCATGACCCCGCCGACCATCAACATCTACACGCGGATCATCAAGACCAGCTCGCTGGCGGTGCTGATCGGTGTGGTCGATGTCATCAAGGTCGGCCAGCAGATCATCGAGCGCACCTACGAGTCGGTGCTGATCTACGGCGTGCTGTTTCTGTTTTTCTTTTTTATCTGCTACCCGCTCTCGGCTGTTTCGCGCGCCCTTGAGCGCCGCTGGACACACGCATGAGTGCATTGATCGAGTTCAAGGGCTTCAACAAATTCTTCGGCGAGCAACAGGTGCTGAACAACATCGACCTGCAAGTGCGCAGCGGTGAAGTGGTGGTGATCCTCGGCCCCAGCGGCTGCGGCAAAAGCACCTTGCTGCGCTGCCTGAACGGCCTGGAAAACGCCCACAGCGGCCACTTGCGCCTGGCCGGTGAAGAGCTGCTCGAGCCGCGCACCGACTGGCGTCAGGTACGCCAGCGGGTGGGCATGGTGTTCCAGAGTTATCACCTGTTCGGCCATATGAGCGTGCTCGACAACCTGCTGCTGGGGCCGCTCAAGGTGCAGAAGCGCGAACGCCGTGAAGCCCTGGCCCAGGCCGAAGCGCTGCTGGCCCGGGTGGGCTTGCTGGACAAGCGCGACGCTTATCCGCGCCAGCTTTCCGGTGGCCAGCAACAGCGCATCGCAATCGTTCGCTCATTGTGCATGAACCCTGAGGTGATGCTGTTCGACGAGGTCACCGCAGCCCTCGACCCGGAGATGGTCAAGGAAGTGCTGGAGGTGATCCAGGGCCTGGCCCGTGACGGCATGACCTTGCTCATCGTGACCCATGAAATGGCCTTCGCCCGCGCGGTGGCCGACCGCATCGTGTTCATGGAGGCCGGCAGGATCCTTGAACAGCGCGACCCCGAGAGCTTCTTTACGAACCCGCAGACCGCACGCGCGCAGCAGTTCCTGGAGAAATTCTCCTTCGTAGAAAGCCTGCCCAAAATGCCCGCAAAGGAACTGTCATGAAAACTGCCAAAACCTCGAAACTGCTGTTGTCCCTGTTCAGCCTGGCCCTGCTGGCCGGCTGCAACAAGGCGGAAGAGCCCGCCAAGCCTGCTGGCGCTGGTGCGGCGCCAGCCACCAGCTACCTGGAAACCATCAAGGCCCGCGACAAGTTGATTGTCGGCGTATTCACCGACAAGCCACCGTTCGGCTTTGTCGACGAGAGCGGCCGCTATGTCGGCTTCGATACCGACATCGGCCGCCAGTTCGCCAAGTCGCTGCTCGGCGACGAGAACAAGGTCGAGTTCGTTGCGGTTGAGCCGGCCAGCCGCATCCCGTTCCTGCAGAGCGACAAGGTCGATCTGATTCTCGCCAACATGACCGTGACGCCGGAACGCAAGGAGGCGGTGGAGTTCACCAACCCCAACCTGCGCGTCGCGGTCCAGGCCCTGGTGCCTGAAGGCAGCAGTGTGAACAAGCTCGATGACCTGGCCGACAAGACCACCATCGTCACCACCGGTACCACCGCCGATATCTGGCTGACCAAGAACCACCCGGACTGGAAACTGCTCAAGTTCGAGAAGAACTCCGAGTCGCTGCAAGCGCTGGCCAATGGTCGTGGCGATGCCTATGCCCAGGACAACCTGATCCTGTTCAGCTGGTCGAAGCAGAATCCGGGGTACCGCGTGCTGGCCGAGAAACTGGGCGAAGAAGCGCCGATTGCACCGGCGGTGAAGAAGGGCAATATCGAGCTGCGTGACTGGGTCAACGCTGAACTGGCGCGCCTGGGTGAGCAGAAGTACCTGCTGAAGCTGTATGACCAGTACGTGCGCAAAGAGCTGAGCGACGACACCAAGCCGGAGAGCGTGATTGTCGAGGGCGGCAAGTGGCAGGGCTGATGTGAGACCCGGGCTGCTGTCGCCCCATCGCCGACAAGACCGGCTCCGATAATGTAGGAGCTGGCATTGCCGGCGATGCAAGGCAAAGCCTTGCTAGTTTTTGGGCACCAACCTCAAAGTACTCTGCTCCGGAATCACCCCCATCTGCGCCTTGTGGTACTGCCCCTCGATATAGTCTTTGGCCTGATCGGCATAGTGCCGGTCGAACAGCACGCCACTTTGCCCGACCGGGTTGATGGTCAGGGCCTGCCCGGCATCGGCGAAGTCGATCAGGCGCCGGGTCGAAGGGCCATAGGTGACCGGCCAGGGCGCCGGGCCGATCTTCGCCGACAGGTTGTTCGGCACTTCATGCGTACCCGGTGCGGCGAAAGCGCCGACATTGAACAGCAGGTTCAGCGGCTTCTGCAGCCCGAGCGGATGGTTGTGGGTCAAGGTATGCGCCTTGCCCCATTGCCAGGCGGTCGGGTCGTTGCCCAGTGTCTCGCGCAGGTGGGCCAGGCTGGCCTGCCAGGCGCGTTTCACCGCGTCGCTGCGGCTACCATGCTCGCTGCTGCCATGCAGCCCCCACCAGGGCGACTCGGCGTCGGCGGCCAGGCGTGGCAAGGCGGCATCGATGACGCGGGTGCTGATCAGCATCTGGAACCAGGCATCGCCCAGTTCGTCATGCATGGCTGCGTACGCCAGGTCGTAGAGCAACTGGTTGAACAGCGTGGCGCTGACCGAGTCCAGCGGATAGTCGCCATTCCAGCTGGCCAACTGTTCGACCAGCTCTTTTTCCTGATCGCCCGCAGCCACTTCTCGCAAGACTCCCAACAACGGTGCCAGGGTGCGTGGGCCATAGCCGCTGGCTGTGTCGAGCTGTAGCGCCTGACTGTTTTGCGTATCCCATTTGATCGTTGCATCGGCCAGCTGGCGATCGAGCTGCTGGCCGCGGTCGGCGAGGTTGTAGTACCCGGGAATCGGCATGGCGGCGGGCGGCTGATAGTTGGCCGAGACGATATAGCCGCTGGCCGGGTTTTCCGCCTGCGGGTTGGCGCTGAACGGGTAGAAACCGAGTTTGTCGGCCTGGGCCGTGCTGCCGTCGAGGATGAACGACGGGTTTACCCCGTCCGGGCGAATCGGTAGCTGCGCCGCGGCCCACCAGCCAATGTCGCCACGGGCGTTGGCCCACACCAGGTTGAGGCCAGGCGCCTGGATCTTCGCGGCGGCGCTGCGCATCTTGTCCAGGGTGTCGGCGCGGTTGACCTGGTAGAAGCCTTCGAGCACCGGGTTGTCGGTTTCCAGGAACGCCCACCACATGGCAATCGGTGTCGGCCCGGCATTGGCACCGATCACCTGGTTGACGATCGGGCCGTGTGGCGAGCGCTTCAGGGTGATGGTGACAGGCTCCTCGCCCTTCACCGCGATAGTGTCCTGGGTGATGGTCAACGCTTGCCATTGGCCGTTGATACGCACCTGGTCAGGGTTGGCCGGATTGACCTGCTCGGCGATCAGGTCGACATCGTCGTTCTGGAACATGGTCAGGCTCCAGCCGAACTCGCGGTTGTGCCCCAGCGAAGCGAAGGGGTTGAGCGCCTGGTGATAGCCATAGAGGTTGAAGCCGGGCGCCGACAGTTCGGCTTCGTACCACACGGCGGGCACGGCAAAGCTGATATGCGGATCGCCAGCCAGCAATGGTTTGCCACTGCGGGTGCGGCTGCCGGACAGCGCCCAGGCGTTGCTGCCTTCGTACTGTGGAATGCCAGCCTCGCTCAAGGCGTGCTGGCTGATCAGTGCCAGTTGCTCCAGGCTTTTCCAGTCGGCAGCTGCCAGCGGCGGACGGCTGTGCAACGCACCTTCCGGGTTCCAGTCGAGGTCGAAGATGTTCAGGTATTCGCTGCCGAGCTGGTCGCGCACATAGGTCAATGCCGGTTCCGTGCGAAAGGCGGCGGCAAAGCTGTAGGCCATGTAGCCGGCAATGCTCAGGGTGTCCTGGGCGGTGAACGGCCGTGGCGTGATGCCCAGCACATCGAATTCCATGGGTTTGGGGTGGCTGTCCTGCCAGGCATTGACGCCATCGAGGTAGGCCTGCAGTGCGAGCCAGGCAGGCGATTGTTTGTCCTGGCGTTCGATGTAGCGCTCGGCCTGTTCACGAATACGCAGGGTGCGGAACAGGGTATCGGTGGGCAGCAGCTTGCTGCCGAGCACTTCGGCCAGCTCGCCGCGGGCCAGGCGGCGGATAATCTCCATCTGGAACAGCCGGTCCTGGGCATGCACATAGCCCAGCGCGCGATACAGGTCGGTCTCGTTGCTGGCCTGCAGGTGCGGTACGCCACGGGCGTCATAACGCACGCTGACCGGGGCCTGCAGGCTGGCCAAGGCGACTTCGCCTTCACGCTGCGGCAGCTTGCCCTGCACATACCAGTAACCGCCGCCGGCTGCCGCGGCAATGACCACAGCGAGAAAGGTCAGGCTGCGCTTCATCAAGACTCCTTGTGCTTTTTAGCGGATATTGTGGTCCGATCATCGAGGTAAATTCGGACAGAGGATAGTCCCAAAGGAGGGAAGATGACGCTCAGTGAAAAGCAGAAGATGCTCAGCGGCCAGCTCTACCACGCCAGCTGCCCGGAGCTGCAGGCCGAGCAGATCGCCAACAAGCACTGGATGCAGCGCTACAACAACAGCGCCGAACTGCTCAACGAACAGCGGCATGGACTGCTGGCAGAACACTTCAAAGTGGTGGGGGACGGCGCAGTGATTCGCCCACCGTTCTATTGCGACTATGGCTACAACATCAGCCTGGGCAGCAACGTGTTCATGAACTTCAACTGCGTGATCCTCGATGTCTGCCCGGTCAGCATCGGTGACGATTGCCAGATCGGCCCGGCGGTGCAGATCTACGCCGCCGACCACCCACTGGACCCGAAGGTACGTCGCAGTGGTCTGGAAAGTGGCCGGCCGGTGAAGATCGGCAACAACGTCTGGATTGGCGGCGGGGCGATCATCCTGCCCGGGGTTACCGTGGGCGATAACGCGGTAATCGGTGCCGGGAGCGTGGTGACCCGCGATGTGCCGGCCAGGGCGACGGTGGTGGGTAATCCGGCACGCTTGCGTTAAGGGCTCCAGGGGCAATAGCACCCCACTGCCATAGTATGCGTGGCACTGACCGCACGCCCTTGGCTCAGCGCCAGCAATATCGGTTCGATAAAACTGTTGCTCGAGTTACAGGTCGCCCCCTCGCTGTAAGGACCGAAGTAGGCCAGCTTGCCCTGACGATCCCAGATCGCTACGCCAGGGCTGGCCGGCAGGTGTTCGGCACCGGGCAGTTCAGTCAGTGGCTTGAGGGCGCTGAGCGTACTTGGCAACTGTCCACGGCTGCCGGGCTTCTGTACTACATAGAACGCCACCCCCTGCGGAGCGAAATGCTCGATCAGTTCCGCCAGGTGTTGCTGGTTGCCGACGTTGCACGGGCAGGCCGGGTCCCAGAAGTGCACCAGGCGGATCGGCCCGGGCCCGGCGATCTCGGCCGGCAGCTGCAGCCGGTCGCCGGAGAACAATGCGGTCTGGTTATCGAACGGGCGTAGATAGCGGCTCTGGAAACTGTCGTAGGCCCACCACAAACCGGCGGCGCAAAGAGCGGCGATCAACAGGCCGAGCAGGGTACGGGTGGATGACGCGAGCATGAAGGCAATATCCGGGAAAAGTCGCCTAGCTTGCCATGCTGCTGGCAACAGCTGAATATCACAGGTCAAAATCCGGCTTTTGCTGTGTGGAAATCTTCTATGCCTGCGTCATTTCAGCCCGACTCGTTACGCGCCAGCCTGGCGCCGATGACGGCGCGTCAGCCGTTGTCGACCCAGGCCCAGGCCTATCAGCGTTACTACGGGCTGGATTTTCCAGCGCGCAAGGTCGCCGCGCAACGCTGGCTGGGGCGTTTCGAGGCGGCGGGCTTCGAGCTGGTCGGGCAGGTCTGGTTGCCAGCGGCGCCAGTGGCGACCCTGGTGTTGCTGCATGGCTTCTACGACCACATGGGCTTGTACCGTCATGTGATCGACTGGGCGCTGGATCAGGATTACGCGGTGATCGCCTGTGACTTGCCGGGGCACGGTCTGTCTAGCGGCGAGCGGGCCAGCATCGACGATTTCGCTGCCTACCAGCAGGTATTGCAGGCGCTGTTCGAGCAGGGCCGAGCCCTTGAGTTGCCGCAGCCCTGGCATCTATGTGGGCAAAGTACCGGCGGGGCGATTGTCATTGATCATCTGCTGCACGGTGGCGCACAGAGCCCGGCCCAGGGCCAGGTAATCCTGCTGGCGCCGCTGGTGCGGCCACGTTCGTGGCGCTGGTCGAAATTCAGCTATCACCTGCTGCGCCCGTTCGTGAAAGGTATCGAGCGGCGCTTCAGTGAAAACAGCAACGACCCGACCTTCCTGCCGTTCCTGCAGGCCGATCCGCTGCAGCCGCGGTGCTTGCCGACAGCCTGGGTCGGGGCGTTGGTCGATTGGGTCAAGCGCATCGAGGCGGCGCCGGTCAGCGCGCGGCGGCCGCTGATTATTCAGGGCCAGTCCGACATGACCGTGGACTGGCCGCACAACCTCAAGGTGCTGCAGGAGAAATTCGCCGCGCCCGACATCCTGTTGATTCCCGAGGCGCGCCATCACCTGGCCAACGAGCTGCCGGCGATCCGTCAGCGCTATTTTGACTTCATCGACCAGCGTCTGGGCTGATCACTTCAGGTCCGAAGTGTTCTGCCCGACGGCCAGGCCGGCGCGGATCGCAGCCAGGGCAGCCTTGTAGTAAGTCTGACCCTCTGCCGATTCGGCAAAGGTAGCGAACTCATCCAGCTCTGCATCGGACAAGTCGCGATACACGTAGAGCAGGGTATTGTTCAGTTCGCTGCCGATCTGCTGCATCAGCCGCTGGCGCTGACCGTCGAGCAGGCCTTGGGCCTGAGCGCCGCCGAGCAGGCCGGGGATCATCTGGCTGAGGCTGTCGGCCGCGACCCCGGCAATCGCCAGGCTGACTTCGGCACCGGCTTCACGGGCGGGCAGGGCCTGGGCCAGGTGGCCGATGATCAGCAGGCGGTTGTCGCTGGCCTGGATCTTGGGCAAGCCCTTGGCATTCTTGGCCAGCTGGTCACGCCGGGTGGCCAGCAGTTCGGCGGCGACAATCTTGCGCCCTAGCGGCGACTGGAAGAAGGCCAGTGCAGGGCCGGGATTGCTCAGGTTGGCACGCAATTGCGCCTGGGCGCGCTTGTCCACAGCCTGGGCCTGGAAGCGCTGGTTGCTGTTATTGACCAACGCCTGATAAACCGCGGGCGGCAGGCTATTGCGATAGCGCTGCTGGGCGGCATCGAGGGCATCGGTAAAGTGGGCGCGCTGCTCAGGCCAGCCGGCGACCTTGTAGAGTTGGTCGAGGCTGTCTGCCCAGACAGGCGTGGTGCAGATCATCATCAGCAAAAAAAACAAACGGCGCATTCAGGACTCCTGTCGGCAGGGCGCTATTGTCTTGGCCTGGCCGGGCTTTGTCGAGAAGCCATTGCATACTCTCGGCCAAGTGGCGCTGTCGGATTTCGCGGCAGATGGATACTATGCGCGACATGCACATATCCCCTGATGACCCCCTGCTGTTGCGCATCGTCGACGACCTGGCCACCCGTGGCTGGTCGCAGCAAAATACCTTTCTTCCAGAGTCTCTGACCCTGGCACTGGCGGCCGAGTGCCGCAAACGCGCCGCCGAGGGCGAACTGGAGCCAGCAGCCGTGGGTCGGGGCGTTGCCCAGGAGGTCCGCGAGGGCATTCGCGGCGATCGTATCCAGTGGTTGGAGCCCGGCCAGGCCGAGCCTTGCGACCACTACCTCGAGCTTATGGACAGCTTGCGCATAGCCCTTAACCGCGGCTTGTTCCTTGGTCTTGAGGACTTCGAGTGCCATTTCGCCCTGTATCCACCGGGCGCCTTCTATCTAAAGCACCTCGACCGCTTTCGCGATGACGACCGGCGCATGGTCTCGGCGGTGATTTACCTTAACGAAGGCTGGCAGCCCGAACACGGTGGTCAGTTGCGCATGACCCTCAAGGGCGACGTCGAGCACGACGTGCAACCGATCGGCGGGTGTCTGGTGGTGTTTCTTTCCG
Source organism: Pseudomonas sp. GW821-FHT10B02 (assembly GCF_059415665.1). Classification (NCBI taxonomy): domain Bacteria; kingdom Pseudomonadati; phylum Pseudomonadota; class Gammaproteobacteria; order Pseudomonadales; family Pseudomonadaceae; genus Pseudomonas; species Pseudomonas sp. GW821-FHT10B02. The sequence continues at coordinate 72,209 of NZ_JBWKNR010000004.1, forward strand.
GCGAAATACCCCATGAGGTATTGCCGGCCCAGCGCGATCGCCTGTCACTGACCGGCTGGTTCCGTCGTCGTGGCAACGAGCCGTTCTGAGATGCGCAGGGTTCTGGTTAGTGCCTGCCTGCTCGGTCAGCCGGTGCGCTATGACGGGCGCGCCAGCGGCTACCCGGATCTGTTGCAGCGCTGGCAAAGCGAAGGCCGGATCGTGCCGTTGTGCCCGGAAGTGGCAGGTGGTCTACCGACACCACGGCCACCGGCGGAAATCCCAGGCGGTCAGGGCAGTGCCGTGCTGGATGGCGATGCGCAGGTGATTACGGTTGCTGGCGAGGATGTCAGCGCGCAGTTTCTCGCCGGTGCGCAGTTGGCGCTGGAGCTGGTGCGACGGCATGGCATCCGTATCGCGGTGCTCAAGTCGGGTAGCCCGTCGTGCGGCAATCTGCTGACCTATGACGGTACCTTCAGTGGCACCAAAGTCACCGGCGAAGGGGTGACTGCGGCCTTGCTGCGCCGGGAAGGGGTGCAGGTGTTCAGTGAGCTTGAGCTTGAGGCGGCAGAGCAGGCCTTGGGACAGCTTTAAATGCATCGCGGGGCAAGCCCGCTCCCACAGCCCCGCGATGCTTCTGCTTACTTCGGCGGCTTGCTGGCATCCATCCCGAACCACTTCTGCGACAGGGCTTCGAGCCGGCCATCGGCCTTGATGCGTTGCAGGGCTTTGTCCACTGCACTGTGGAACGCCGGGTTACCCTTCTGGAACGGAATCGCCAGGCTCAGGATCGGGCCGACAGTGGCGCCTTCGGTCACCGCCTGCTGGCTGTCACGAATGGCATAAGGCACTAGCAGACGGTCGCTGATGGCGGCATCGATCTGCTCGTTGGCCACGTCCTTGATCGGTTGGCTGGCGTCTGGATAGCTGCGCAGATCGACGCCTTCGACGCTCCGCGCCTGCTCGGCGAACTGACTGCCCTGAACCACGCCGAGGCTGTGGCCCTTGAGTGCGCCGAGGTTGGCCAGCGAGCGCTTTTCGTCCTTGCGCACGATCAACTGGGCGCTGGAATAGCTATAGGGTTCGCTGAAATCCAGACGTTCCTTGAGTTCGGGGGTGGCAGCGACCTGGTTCAGGGCGATGTCGTATTTGCCACTCTCGACACCCGGCAGCAAATCGTCGCGCGTCGTCACCACGAACTCGGCGCGTACTTCCAGCTCGTCGGCCAGCAACCGGCCGAGTTCGATTTCAAACCCCGCCAGCTTGCCGTCATCCTTGAAGTTGAACGGCGACATGTTGGCTTCGACGGCAATGCGCAATTCGCCACGGTCATTCATGTCATCGATCAGTTCGGCATGTGCCCATGGGCTGAGCAGGGCGGCAAGTAGTATCCCTATGGTCAGGCGCATTTAAGTCCCTTGAAGTCATTGGCAGTGAAGAAGATCGCCGCGGCTTTCTGATAATGCCACGGTCGAGCGCAACTAGGACAACATCGAAAGGGGGATGTTAGACGCCCGGAGAAATATTTTCTGTGCAAATTTCCGGGTATGTTCTGATCCAATTGATCTATGGTTACCAACCATTGCCTTCCGTTTAACAGGCAAGGTTAAAGAAGCAAATCACAGGAGAAGTGAATGAAAAGCCTAGTTTCGCGTGCAGCCGTCGTTGGCTTGTTGATGGGAGTTTCGGCGTTTGCTGCAGCCGCCGAAGGCCTGAAGAGCCAGGAGCCGCCGAAAGACGCCAAGGTCTTCATCGTTTCCCCGGCCGATGGCGCGACGGTCGACAAGACCTTCACCGTCAAATTCGGTATCGAGGGCATGGAGCTCAAGCCAGCGGGTGACCAGACCCCGCACACCGGCCACCACCACCTGCTGGTAGATGTCGACAAGGAGCCGGCCGCTGATCAGGTATTGCCTACCAGCCTGCTGCCGGAAAACAAGGCGCCGCTGCCAGCCGGTCCGCAAGTACTGCACTTCGGCAAGGCGCAGACCGAGGTCGAACTGACCCTGACCCCAGGCAAGCACACCCTGCAACTGGTGCTGGGCGACAAGTTCCACGTGCCGTTCAAGCCAAGTGTTGAGTCGAAGAAGATCACCGTAGAAGTGAAGTGATCGGCGCAGCATGAAAAAGGGAGGCCACCAGGGCCTCCCTTTTTTTGTCGTCAGAAAAACTTAGAACAGTACGCGGGAACGGATAGTGCCCTTGACGTGTTGCAGTTTTTCTTGCGCCAGATCCGAGTACTCGGCGTCAACGTCGATTACTACGTAACCGACTTTCTCGTTGGTCTGCAGGAACTGACCGGAGATGTTGATCGCGTTTTCGGCGAAGACTTTGTTGATCTCGCTGAGTACGCCCGGAATGTTTTCGTGGATGTGCAGCAGACGGTGCTTGCCCGGGTGCGCCGGCAGGGCCACTTCAGGGAAGTTGACCGACGAAACGGAAGTACCGTTGTCGCTGTACTTGACCAGTTTCTCGGCCACTTCCAGACCGATGTTGGCCTGGGCTTCGGCGGTGGAGCCACCGATGTGCGGGGTCAGGATCACGTTGTCCAGGCCACGCAGCGGGCTTTCGAACTGCTCGTCGTTGGAGCGCGGCTCGACCGGGAACACGTCGATGGCGGCGCCGATCAGGTGCTTGTCCTTGATCGCTGCAGCCAGGTGATCCAGCTCGACCACGGTACCGCGGGCGGCGTTGATCAGGATCGAGCCTTTCTTCATCGCGCGGATTTCTTTCTCGCCGATCATCCACTGGGTGGATGGCAGCTCAGGCACGTGCAGCGAGACGATGTCGGCCAGACCCAGCAGCTCGGTCAGGCTGGCGACCTGGGTAGCGTTGCCCAGTGGCAGCTTGGTCAGCGGGTCGAAGAAGAACACCTGCATGCCAAGGCTTTCGGCCAGGACCGACAGTTGGGTGCCGATCGAGCCGTAACCGACGATACCCAGTTTTTTGCCCCGGATTTCGAAGGAGTTGGCCGCGCTCTTGATCCAGCCACCACGGTGACAGGAAGCGTTTTTCTCCGGGATGCCGCGCAGCAGCAGGATCGCTTCGGCCAGCACCAGCTCGGCGACCGAACGGGTGTTGGAGTACGGCGCGTTGAACACGGCGATACCGCGCTCGCGGGCCGCGTCCAGGTCGACCTGGTTGGTACCGATGCAGAAACAGCCGACAGCGACCAGTTTCTTGGCGCAGTCGAAAACCTCTTCGGTCAGTTGAGTGCGCGAGCGGATGCCGATGAAGTGGGCATCGGCGATCTTTTCTTTCAGCTCAGCGTCGGGCAGAGAACCGGTGAGGTACTCGATGTTGCTATACCCGGCGGCCTTGAGGACGTCCACGGCGGATTGGTGGACGCCTTCGAGAAGAAGGAACTTGATCTTGCTCTTATCGAGAGAAGTCTTGCTCATCTGCGTAAACCTGTGTCCCGGAGAAAAATGGCAGGGAAGTGAAGCTCTCGCAGCATCGGCTTAAAGCTCGATCAGCGGGGGGCGTATGCTAGCATGAGTCCCCCCCGATACGCCCATCCCTGGCACGTGAAGAGTGCTCAGGGTGACTATGAATAGTTCGAGAGTTCTGTCGATGACCAATTCTGCGTTGCTTGATGAGCTGATGACCCTGGTTGAGCCCGGCAAGGTGCTGACCGATGCGGATTCCCTCGAGACTTACGGCAAGGATTGGACCAAACACTTTGCCCCGGCACCGCTGGCCATCGTGTTTCCCAAGAGCACCGAGCAGGTCCAGGCGATCGTGCGCTGGGCCAACCGGCACAAGGTCGCCCTGGTGCCTTCGGGCGGGCGTACCGGCCTTTCGGCGGCAGCGGTGGCGGCCAATGGCGAAGTGGTGGTGTCCTTCGACTACATGAATCAGATTCTCGCCTTCGATGAGTTCGACCGTAGTGTGGTCTGCCAGCCGGGCGTGGTTACCGAGCAACTGCAGAACTTTGCCGAAGACCAGGGGCTGTACTATCCGGTGGACTTCGCTTCTGCAGGTTCAAGCCAGATTGGCGGCAATATCGGCACCAATGCCGGCGGAATCAAGGTGATTCGCTACGGCATGACCCGCAACTGGGTGGCCGGCCTGAAAGTGGTCACCGGCACCGGCGACCTGCTGGAGCTGAACAAGGACCTGATCAAGAACGCCACGGGCTACGACCTGCGCCAGCTGTTCATCGGCGCCGAAGGCACCCTGGGTTTTGTGGTCGAGGCGACCATGCGTCTGGATCGTGCGCCGAACAACCTCACCGCGATGGTCCTCGGCACGCCGGATTTCGACTCGATCATGCCGGTGTTGCACGCCTTCCGCGACAAGCTCGACCTGACGGCTTTCGAGTTCTTTTCTGATAAGGCCCTGGCCAAGATCATGGGCCGTGGCGATGTTCCCGCGCCGTTCGAAACCCCGTGCCCGTTCTATGCCCTGCTGGAGTTCGAAGCCAGCACTGAGGAAGTGGCCAACGCCGCCCTGGCTACCTTCGAACACTGCGTGGAGCAGGGTTGGGTGCTCGATGGCGTAATGAGCCAGAGCGAGCAACAGCTGCAGAACCTGTGGAAGCTACGCGAGTACATCTCCGAAACCATTTCGCACTGGACTCCGTACAAAAACGACATATCGGTCACCGTGTCGAAAGTACCGGCTTTTCTCAAGGATATTGACGCGATCGTCGCAGAAAACTATCCGGATTTCGAAGTGGTCTGGTATGGCCACATCGGCGACGGCAACCTGCACCTGAACATCCTCAAGCCCGATGACCTGAGCAAGGACGAGTTCTTTGCCAAGTGCGCTACGGTGAACAAGTGGGTGTTCGAGATCGTGCAGAAGTACAACGGCTCGATTTCGGCCGAACACGGCGTGGGCATGACCAAGCGTGATTACCTCACCTACAGCCGTTCGCCCGTGGAAATTCAATACATGAAAGCGGTGAAGGCGGTGTTCGATCCGAACGGGATCATGAACCCGGGCAAAATCTTCGCTGTCGAGTAAGTCAAAGGCATAAGAGCTTCCAATAGCGCCAGGAGTCGGTAATGAGCTATCAGCACCAGTATGTAGACGGCACGCGTATTCACTTTCCCCTGGGCAAGGTGGTGTGCATCGGGCGCAACTATGCCGAGCACGCCAAAGAACTGGACAACCCGATCCCGACCGAGCCCCTGCTGTTTATCAAGCCGGGCAGCTGTGTGGTACCGATCAATAGCGGCTTCAAGATCCCGGCCGAGCGCGGTTCGGTGCACTACGAGGCGGAAATCGCCGTGTTGCTGGGCAAGTCGCTGTCTACCGAGCCGAGCGAAGAAGAAGTACTCGACGCCATTTCCGGCTTCGCGCCAGCCCTGGACCTGACCCTGCGCGACCTGCAGGCGCAGCTCAAGGACAAAGGCCTGCCGTGGGAGCGCGCCAAGTGTTTCGACGGCGCCTGTGTGCTGGCACCCTTTGTCGCCGGCAGCACCTTCGAGGACCTGGCCGATATCGGCATTCGCCTGACCATCAACGGCGAAGTGCGCCAGGACGGCAACAGCGCGCTGATGCTCAACCCGATCGTACCGATGATCCAGCACATGGCTTCGCAGTTCGGCCTGCAGGCCGGTGATGTGATCCTGACCGGTACTCCGGTGGGTGTCGGCCCGCTCAATCCGGGCGATGAGCTGGTGCTGGAATTGCCGGGTGTCAGCCGCTTCGAAAGCACAGTGTTGTAACCCGCCAGGGCAGCCAGTCACGCTGGCTGCCCTGCGCGCTGTCGGCTTTTGTCATTTTTTTCACAATCAATCCGGATAATGCTTGCGGATCTGGCTCTGCGAACGTGCCGGTAATGTGTTATTAACTGGCAAAAAGAGCAGCAATCCCATGGCCTCTCCCGTTCCATCCAGTAAATCCGTGCCGTCTGCGCGAAAGCGTGGGCTTGCCTTGCGTTGGTCGACCTGGTTGGCGGCGGCAGCGATCATCGGTTATGGCGTGGCGATTGCCATGCATTGGGACGATCGCGGTCTGTTGTGGTTGCAAGAGCGCTTTGAAAGCCCGGTCGAGCAGCAAGCCAGCATCTGGTTGCCGGACTACCAGGTCGATATCGATGCCAAGGTACTGCCGGGCATGGAAGATGACGAAGCCTCCGACCTGACCTACAACCCGGTCAGCAAAACCCTGTTCGCGGTCATGGGCAAGAACCCCTTCCTGGTCGAGCTGAACCTTGAAGGTGATGTGCTGCGCAAGATGCCGCTGGAGGGCTGGAGCAACCCTGAAGGTGTGGCGGTACTTGAGGGCGGGCGGCTGGCGATTGTCGATGAGCGTGATCACTCGCTGACCATCGTCACCCTGACTGCCGATACCCGTTCCCTGAATATCGCTGATTTCCCGCAGTACGATCTCGGCCCGTCGGAGAATCAGAACAAGGCGTTCGAGGCGATAGCCTGGGACCCTCGTCAGCAACGTATCGTCCTTGGCGAAGAGCGTCCGCCGGCGTTGTTCGCCTGGAGCAGCGATGGCCATAGCCCGCTGGCCGGTGACAAGCAGCCATTGCCAAACGAAGAGCTGGATCTGCGCAACCTCTCGGCCCTGGGCATCGACCCGCGTACCGGGCATATGCTGGTGCTGTCTGCCGATTCCAATATGTTGCTGGAGCTGGATGAGAACGGCGAGCAGGTCAGCTTCATGACCCTGCTGGGCGGCTTCAACGGCTTGAACAAACGCATTCCTCGGGCCGAAGGTGTGGCCATGGACGAGCAGGGCAACCTGTACATCGTCAGTGAGCCGAATCTGTTCTATCGTTTCCGTAAGCCCTGAGCTGAGATTCAGAACTTTCCTACTCGAAGATTAAGTTTGGCTTCAGTTGGGTATGGTTTGATTCAGGCTGTTCCTTGTCGAGTCTTCCTGAATGCGCCGCTACATCCGCCTGCCACTGATTTTCCTGGTTCTGAGCCTGTTCGCCCTGCTGCTGGTTATCGTGGCGGGGCAGCAGTACCGCCTGTTCGAGCGCGGCTGGTTCAATATCAAGACCTGGTGGCAGCCCTCCGAGCTGAGCATCGGTCTGGACCAGTACCGCGTGGCGATCGAGGCACAGCCCCTCGAAGGGCTGAATGACGATATCTCCGCACTCACCTTCGATCCGGACCGCAACAGCCTGTTCACCGTGACCAATCAGCGTTCGGAGTTGATTGAACTGTCGCTGGACGGGCGCGTACTGCGGCGGATACCGCTCACCGGTTTCGGCGATCCCGAGGCGGTCGAGTACGTCGGCCCCGGCAGTTATGTGATCACCGATGAGCGTGAGCAGCGCCTGATTCGTGTGCACCTCAACGACAACACGCTATTTCTTGATGCCAAGGATGCCGAGCAACTGACCTTGGGGATCGGTCTGAACGGCAACAAGGGCTTTGAGGGCCTGGCCTACGACTCGGTGGGCAAGCGCCTGTTCGTGGCCAAGGAGCGCGACCCGATGCTGATTTACGAGGTGCATGGCTTCCCCCACGAAAACCCTGAGCAGCCTTATGCGGTGCACGTGGTGCAGGACCAGAAGCGTGATTCACGGCTGTTTGTGCGCGATCTGTCGAGCTTGCAGTTCGATGAGCGCAGCGGCCATCTGCTGGCGTTGTCGGATGAGTCGCAGCTGGTGCTGGAGCTGGATGTGAAGGGTAAACCCTTGAGCAGTCTGTCACTGCGCAAGGGCTTTCAGGGCCTGAAACAGAGTGTGCCGCAGGCTGAAGGCATCGCCATGGACGATGCCGGGACCATTTACCTGGTCAGCGAGCCGAACCTGTTTTACGTGTTCAAGAAACCTTGAGGGTTTTCACCCCTTCAGAAGTCCCCAGCAACAGCAGATCCGCCGGCCGTGCCGCGAACAAGCCGTTGGTAACCACGCCAACAATCGCATTGATCTGGCTTTCCAGCTCCACCGGGTTGGTGATCTGCAGGTTATGCACATCGAGGATGATGTTGCCGTTGTCGGTGACCACGCCTTCACGATAGACCGGGTCGCCGCCCAGCTTGACCAGCTGGCGTGCCACGTGGCTGCGGGCCATCGGAATCACTTCGACCGGCAGCGGGAAGGCGCCCAGCACCGGCACCAGCTTGCTGGCGTCGGCGATGCAGATGAAAGTCTTGGCCACAGCGGCAACGATCTTCTCGCGGGTCAGGGCTGCGCCGCCGCCTTTGATCAGGTTCAGGTGCTCGTCGCTCTCGTCAGCGCCGTCGACGTAGAACTCCAGGTCGCTGACGGTGTTCAGCTCGTATACCGGAATACCATGACCCTTCAGGCGTGCAGCCGTCGCTTCGGAGCTGGCCACGGCGCCATCGAAGGCAGCCTTGTGCTGGGCCAGGGCGTCGATGAAGCAGTTGGCGGTCGAGCCGGTGCCGACGCCGACGATGCTCTTGTCGTCGAGCTTGGGCAGAATGAAATCGACAGCGGCCTGGGCGACAGCCTGTTTGAGTTGGTCCTGGGTCATGCGGGCTCCGAAGCGGGGAGGAGTATCGTGAAGGCGCGTAGTATAGCGGCTAAAACCCCGGACTTGCTGTGGTCGCCCGACAGGGCGCTGGGGTAGACTCGCAAACCCCGCCCAACCGCTCAGTGATGCTTTCCCGATGCTCGAACAGTACGTCAAGAAGATCCTCACCTCGCGCGTTTACGACGTTGCCGTCGAAACCCCGTTGCAGACCGCCGGCCAACTGAGCAAGCGCCTGGGCAACAACATCCTGCTCAAGCGCGAAGACTTGCAGCCGGTGTTCTCCTTCAAGATCCGCGGTGCCTATAACAAGCTGGCGCAGCTGACCCCTGAGGAGCTGGCCCGTGGCGTGGTCACTGCCTCGGCCGGCAACCATGCCCAGGGCGTGGCCCTGGCAGCGCGTGAACTGGGGATCAAGGCGACCATCGTCATGCCCAAGACCACCCCGGAGATCAAGGTCGAAGGCGTACGCTCGCGCGGTGGCAAGGTCGTGCTGCATGGCGACTCGTTCCCGGAAGCGCTGGCCTATTCGCTGAAGCTGGTCGATGAAAAAGGCTTCGTTTATATCCACCCCTATGACGATCCGCACACCATTGCCGGGCAGGGCACGGTGGCCATGGAGATCCTGCGCCAGCACCCGGGCCAGCTGGACGCGATCTTCGTGCCGGTCGGCGGCGGCGGTTTGATCGCCGGTATCGCGGCTTACGTGAAGTACCTGCGCCCGGAGATCAAGGTGATTGGCGTCGAGCCGGACGACTCCAATTGCCTGCAAGCCGCCATGGCTGCGGGCGAGCGGGTGGTGCTGCCGCAGGTCGGGCTGTTCGCCGACGGTGTGGCGGTAGCGCAGATCGGCCAGCACACCTTCGACATCTGCAAGACCTATGTCGATGAAGTGATCACCGTCAGCACCGACGAAATCTGTGCAGCTATCAAGGATATCTACGACGATACCCGCTCGATCACCGAACCTGCCGGCGCATTAGGTGTGGCCGGGATCAAGAAGTACGTCGAGCTCAAGGGCGTTCACGGCCAGACCCTGGTAGCCATCGACTCCGGTGCCAACGTCAACTTTGACCGCTTGCGCCATGTTGCCGAGCGTGCCGAGCTGGGTGAAGGCCGCGAAGCCATCATTGCCGTTACCATTCCAGAGCAGCCGGGCAGCTTCAAGGCGTTCTGCGAGGCGATTGGCAAACGTCAGATCACCGAATTCAACTACCGCTACCATGCCGATGGTGAGGCGCACATCTTCGTTGGCGTGCAGACCCATCCGGACACCGACCCGCGCAGTGCGCTGATCCACAGCCTGACCGAGCAAGGCTTCCCGGTACTCGACCTGACCGACAACGAACTGGCCAAGCTGCATATCCGCCACATGGTCGGCGGCCATGCCGCGCGGGTCAGTGACGAGCTGGTGCTGCGTTTCGAGTTCCCGGAGCGTCCGGGGGCGCTGTTCAACTTCCTCAACAAGCTCGGCGGGCGCTGGAACATCTCGATGTTCCATTACCGCAACCATGGCGCGGCCGATGGTCGCGTGGTGGCGGGGCTGCAAGTTCCGGATGATGAGCGCCATCTGGTGCCTGCCGCCCTGGCCAAGATCGGCTACCCGTACTGGGATGAAACCGATAACCCCGCGTACCGGCTGTTCCTGGGCTGAGCAGCTAAGCTCAGGACAGCTCACAAGGAAGCAATGACATGGAATACCTGACTACTCTCAAGGTCCTGCACATCTCGGCCACCGTGCTGTTGCTCGGTAGTGCCCTCGGTCTGGCGATCTGGGTCTGGCTGGCACGCCGTAAGGGCGACACGGCAGCAGCGAGCCGACTGATGCAGCGGCCGCTGGTGTTTGTCTGGCTGTTGATGGGTATCTGCCTGGTGAGCATGCCGTTCACCGGCTGGTGGCTGGTGCACCTGATCGGCTGGCCACTGGGCCAGACCTGGGTGCTGGGCTCCAGTGTGATCTACACCTTCGGCGCGTTCAGCTGGTTCTGGCTGCTGGAGCGGGTCAATCGCCTGCGCACGGCACCGACTGCGGGTAATCCGAAGTTCACCCTGGCGCTGGCGCTGTTCAGTGGTGTGTGTTTCATCGCTATCGCCGGCCTGATGGGCGCCAAGCCGGTCTGATTGCAGTGTCGCCATCGCCGGCAAGGCCGGCTCCCACAGGGTCGGATGCATTCCGCTTCATTGTGGGAGCCGGCCTTGCCGGCGATAGGGCCCCAATCAATCGCGCAGGCTGATCACCGGCCAACCACGCTTTTCAGCTTCGGCGCGCAGCTTCGGGTCCGGATCGACGGCGACCGGATTGGCCACCTGCTCCAGCAGCGGCAGATCATTCATCGAATCGCTGTAGAAATAGCTGCCTTCCAGGTTGAAGCCGTTTTCTTCCAGCCAGTGATTCAGACGCGTCACCTTGCCTTCACGGAAGCAGTGCACACCGGTACTGCGACCGGTGTAGCGACCGTCAACCATCTCGCATTCGGTGGCCAGCAGCGTCTCGACTTGCAGGCGCTTGGCAATCGGCCCGGTAATGAAACGGTTGGTGGCGGTGATGATCACCAGCTTGTCGCCGGCATCGCGGTGCTTTTTCAGCAGGGCCAGGGATTTGGGCAGGATGATCGGTTCGACGCAATCGCGCATGAAATCGGCATGCCATTCGTCGAGCTGGGCCATTTCGGTGTTGGCCAGGATCTCCAGGGTGAATTCCAGGTAGGCATTGAGGTCCAGCTTGCCGGCCAGGTAGTCCTGGTAGAACTCGTCGTTACGGTTCTTGTAGGCCACCGGGTCGAGAATGCCGCGCTCGCACAGGTAGTCGCCCCACGCGTGGTCGCTGTCGCCGCCGAGGAGGGTATTGTCCAGATCGAATAAAGCCAGGCGCATTTAAGTCACTCGCATAACATCTGAAAAGTCCCACAGAATACGGACTTTTCACATCGGTGCACATAAGGTAAACAGGCGCGTTGCTGGCCTTGTGGCCTTTGTGGAACAATGCCGTGACATGCGTTTGCGAGGTTGCTGCCGTGATCGACCCCGATGGTTTTCGCCCCAATGTCGGGATCATTCTGACGAATGATCTTGGGCAGGTGCTATGGGCTCGGCGGATCAACCAGGATGCCTGGCAGTTTCCCCAGGGCGGTATCAACCCTGAAGAGACGCCGGAAGATGCCCTGTACCGCGAGCTGAACGAAGAAGTGGGGCTAGAGCGCGATGATGTTGAAATTCTTGCCTGCACCCGCGGCTGGTTGCGTTATCGTTTACCCCAACGCCTGGTGCGGACGCACAGCCAACCGCTGTGTATCGGCCAGAAACAGAAATGGTTTCTCCTGCGCCTGGTCTCCAACGAGCAGCGGGTGCGGATGGATCTGACCGGGAAACCGGAGTTCGATGGCTGGCGCTGGGTCAGTTATTGGTATCCGCTGGGCCAGGTGGTGACATTCAAGCGCGAGGTTTACCGCCGCGCTCTCAAAGAGCTTGCCCCGCGCCTGCTGGCGCGCGACTGACGACGGAGTTCGACCCCGAGCCATGCTCAATACGCTGCGCAAGATCGTCCAGGAAGTTAACTCCGCCAAGGATCTCAAGACGGCGTTGGGGATCATTGTGTTGCGCGTCAAAGAGGCCATGGGCAGTCAGGTATGCTCGGTCTACCTGCTTGACCCGGAGACCAACCGTTTCGTGCTGATGGCCTCCGAAGGCTTGAACAAGCGTTCGATCGGCAAGGTCAGCATGGCCCCTAACGAGGGCCTGGTCGGTCTGGTCGGCACCCGGGAAGAGCCGCTGAACCTGGAAAACGCCGCCGACCACCCGCGTTACCGTTACTTCGCTGAAACCGGTGAAGAGCGTTTCGCCTCGTTCCTCGGTGCGCCGATCATTCACCACCGGCGGGTGGTCGGGGTTCTGGTCATCCAGCAAAAAGAGCGGCGCCAGTTCGACGAAGGTGAAGAAGCCTTCCTGGTGACCATGAGCGCTCAGCTGGCCGGCGTAATCGCGCATGCCGAGGCCACCGGCTCGATCCGTGGTCTTGGCCGTCAGGGCAAAGGCATTCAGGAGGCCAAGTTCGTTGGCGTGCCCGGTTCGCCCGGCGCTGCGGTGGGCAAGGCGGTGGTCATGCTGCCACCGGCCGATCTCGATGTGGTGCCGGACAAGTCGGTGGATGACATCGACGCCGAACTCAAACTCTTCAACAATGCGCTGGAAGGCGTTCGCGCCGACATGCGCAGCCTGTCCGCCAAACTCGCCACTCAGTTGCGCCCGGAAGAGCGCGCGTTGTTCGACGTCTACCTGATGATGCTCGAAGACGCGGCCCTCGGCGGCGAAGTGGTGCAGGTGATCAAGACCGGGCAGTGGGCCCAGGGCGCCTTGCGCCAGGTGGTGGGCGAGCACGTCAACCGCTTCGAGCTGATGGACGACGCCTACCTGCGCGAGAGGGCTTCCGATGTGAAGGATCTGGGCCGGCGTCTGCTGGCCTACCTGCAGGAAGCACGGCAGCAGACACTGGTCTATCCCGATAACACCATTCTGATCAGCGAAGAACTGACCCCGGCAATGCTCGGCGAAGTGCCGGAAGGCAAGCTGGTCGGCCTGGTTTCAGTTCTTGGCTCAGGTAACTCCCACGTCGCGATCCTGGCCCGGGCCATGGGTATTCCGACCGTGATGGGCCTGGTTGACCTGCCGTATTCGAAGGTCGACGGCATCGACATGATCGTCGATGGCTACAAGGGCGATGTCTACACCAACCCCAGCGACGTGCTGCGCAAGCAGTATGCCGAAGTGGTCGAGGAAGAGCGCCAGCTGGCCCAGGGCCTGGATGCCTTGCGTGAACTGCCGTGTATCACCCTCGATGGCCACCGTATGCCGCTGTGGGTCAACACCGGCCTGCTTGCCGATGTCGCCCGCGCCCAGCAGCGTGGTGCCGAAGGGGTCGGCCTGTACCGCACCGAAGTGCCGTTCATGATCAACCAGCGCTTCCCCAGCGAAAAGGAGCAGCTGGCGATTTACCGCGAGCAACTGGCGGCCTTCCATCCCTTGCCGGTGACCATGCGCAGCCTGGACATCGGTGGCGACAAGGCGCTGTCGTATTTCCCGATCAAGGAAGACAACCCGTTCCTTGGCTGGCGCGGTATCCGCGTGACCCTCGACCACCCGGAAATCTTCCTGGTGCAGACCCGCGCTATGCTCAAGGCCAGCGAAGGCCTGAACAACCTGCGCATTCTGCTGCCGATGATTTCCGGTATCCACGAACTTGAAGAAGCCCTGCACCTGATTCACCGGGCCTGGGGCGAGGTGCGTGACGAAGGCACCGACGTGCCGATGCCGCCGGTGGGGGTGATGATCGAGATCCCGGCTGCGGTGTACCAGACCCGCGAACTGGCGCGCCAGGTGGACTTCCTGTCGGTCGGTTCCAACGACCTGACCCAGTACCTGTTGGCGGTCGACCGTAACAACCCGCGGGTTGCCGACCTCTACGACTACCTGCATCCGGCCGTGCTGCAAGCCCTGCAGAACGTGGTGCGCGACGCCCATGCCGAAGGCAAGCCGGTAAGTATTTGCGGCGAGATGGCCGGCGATCCGGCGGCCGCAGTGCTGCTGATGGCCATGGGTTTCGACAGCCTGTCGATGAACGCCACCAACTTGCCGAAGGTGAAATGGATGCTGCGTCAGGTCAGCCTGAGCAAGTCCCAGGAGCTGCTGGCCCAGGCCATGGGCATCGACAACCCGCAAGTTATCCACAGTTCGCTGCAATTGGCCCTGAAAAACCTGGGGCTGGCGCGGATGATCAATCCGGGGTCGGCGAAGAATCTGTGATTCTCACAGGCATCGCCGGCAAGGCCGGCTCCCACAATGGAACAGTGTGCATCAGCTCCTGTGGGAGCCGGCCTTGCCGGCGATAGCGTCAGACCTGCAAATCCACTTCTCCCAGATGCCCGCCAAACGGCCCGAAACTGCGCTCCACCAATCGCCGCCGACCATCTGCCTCGACAATCAACACCGTACTGGCCCGCGTCCCGTAGTTCTGGCTGGCGATAAACACACTCGACAGTAACCGCTCGGTACTCAGCCCTACGCCGGTCTCCGGCAGTTCGCCGTCCGCCGCTTGCAGGTTATCCCCAAGCAACGCCAACAAGGCCTCGGGCTGCGGGTCGGCCAGATGTTGCGTCAACCCGGCACGGGCCTTGACCAGCTTCGGCCAGGGCGTATCCAGCCCGGCGTTGGACAGGCCATAAACACCTTCGCCAAGCAGCCGTACCTGCGCCTCACGGGCGCTCAGGTAGCCCAGTGCGCCGTTATCGCCCACCAGCAGATTGAACCCCGAATACTGCTGGCTGCGGCTGGCGACCTGGTCAAGATAGGCTTCGACCCCTAGATCACCCCGCAAAAAGGCTGCCACCAGCTCGCCCCGTGAACGTGCACCCAGGACTTGCTGCGGGTCGCGAATATTGGTCAGCGCGGCAAAACGCCCCGCTGGCCCTACGCCCAGCCAGGTACCGCCCGCTTCCAGGTCGCGCCCGGCATATACCCCGGGCGCATCGTCCCAGGCGCCCAGCATGCGGCTGGGACGGGCATAGAACTCATCGCGGTTGGCCGCGACGATCAGCGGCTGGGCATGCCCGGGCCGCCAGGCGAAAACGATCAGACACATAGGTGGACCTCTGTGTTTTTGCCCACTCTACCCATAGCGGCGGGTCTGATCCATCGACTAAGTGTGTCTTCACTAGAGCCGCAGGCCTCCCTTCCGTTACCATGCCGGACTGAATTGACGGGGGCGACAATGGAATTCGTGCTCTATTTGCTGCTGGGCGCCTGCGCAGGCGTGCTGGCCGGGCTGTTCGGCGTTGGCGGTGGCATCATCATCGTGCCGGTGCTGGTGTTCAGTTTCACCTTGCAGGGTTTCGATGCCTCGGTGCTCACCCACCTGGCGGTGGGCACGTCGCTGGCGACCATTGTCTTTACCTCGATCAATGCCATTCGCGAGCACCATCGCAAGGGTGCGGTGCAGTGGCCGATCTTTGTCTGGATGACCCTGGGGATCCTGGTCGGCGCCGGTATCGGTGCCAAGACCGCTTCGGCGATCCAGGGGCCGATGCTGCAGAAGATCATCGGCGTGTTTGCCCTGGTGATTGCCGCGCAAATGGCCCTGGACCTCAAGCCCAAGGCCAGCCGCAGCATTCCCGGCAAGCCCGGACTGACGGCCGCAGGTAGCGTGATCGGTTGGGCCTCGGCGATTTTCGGCATCGGTGGCGGCTCGTTGACCGTGCCGTTCCTGACCTGGCGCAGCCTGCCGATGCAGCAGGCCGTGGCAACGTCCTCGGCTTGCGGTTTCCCGATTGCCGTGGCCAGCGCGCTGAGTTTCATCTGGCTGGGCTGGCACGACCCGCACCTGCCGGCGCATAGCCTGGGCTTTGTCTATCTGCCCGCGCTGCTGGGGATCGCCCTGACCAGTATGTTTTTTGCCCGCTTCGGCGCGCGTCTGGCGCACAAATTGTCGCCACGCCTGCTCAAGCGGCTGTTCGCCGCGCTGCTGTTCTGCGTGGGCTTAAGCTTTTTGCTTTAACGAGAGGAGTCACCATGCTGCCTTACCCGCAGATAGATCCCGTGGCCGTTGCCCTGGGACCGCTGAAAATTCACTGGTACGGCCTGATGTACCTGGTCGGCATCGGCGGCGCCTGGCTGCTGGCCTCGCGGCGGCTGAACCGCTTCGACCCGACCTGGAGCCGCGAAAAGCTCTCGGACCTGGTGTTCTGGCTGTCGATGGGCGTAATCGTCGGCGGGCGCCTGGGTTATGTGCTGTTCTATGACCTGCATGCCTACCTGGCCAACCCGGCGCTGATCTTCGAAGTGTGGAAGGGCGGCATGTCGTTCCACGGCGGCTTCATCGGCGTAATGCTCGCGGCCTTGTGGTTCGGCAAGCGCAACAACAAGTCGTTCTTCGAGTTGATGGACTTCGTTGCGCCGCTGGTGCCGATTGGCCTGGGCGCCGGACGGATCGGCAACTTCATCAACGCTGAGCTGTGGGGCAAGGCCACTGATGTGCCATGGGCCATGGTCTTCCCGCCGTTCAGCGATCCGGCGCAATTGCCGCGTCACCCGTCGCAGCTGTACCAGTTCGCCCTGGAAGGTGTGGCATTATTCCTGATCCTTTGGCTGTACTCGCGCAAACCGCGCCCGACCATGGCCGTTTCCGGCATGTTCGCGCTGTTCTACGGTATTTTCCGTTTCATCGTAGAGTTTGTGCGGGTACCCGATGCCCAGCTTGGCTACATCGCCTTCGGCTGGTTGACCATGGGTCAGTTGCTCTGCGTGCCGATGATTGTCGGTGGCATCTTCCTGATCTGGTGGGCCTACAACCGCAAACCCACGGTCAAGGCCGCCGTTTGATTTTCCACGGCAGGGCGATCCCCTGCCGTCTTTGCTACAGGTAAGCCATGAAACAGTATCTAGATCTGGTCCGCGACGTCATCGAAAACGGCACCCTGCAAGGTAACCGTACCGGTATCCGCACCATCAGCCTGCCTGGCGCCATGCTGCGCTTCGACCTGCAGAAAGGCTTTCCGGCCATCACCACCCGCAAGCTGGCGTTCAAGTCGGCCATCGGTGAAATGGTCGGCTTCCTGCGCGGCGTTAAAAATGCCGGCGAGTTCCGTGAACTGGGCTGCAAGGTCTGGGACCAGAACGCCAACGAAAACGCCCAGTGGCTGGCCAACCCGTTCCGCCAGGGGCATGACGACCTCGGCGAGATCTACGGCGTGCAATGGCGCCAGTGGCCGGCCTACAAGCGTATCCCGCTGAGCAACCCGGCCGCGATCGAACTGGCGCAGAGCCAGGGCTTCCAGAAAATTGCCGAAGCCGAAGAAGACGGCGAAGCCTTTGTGGTGCTGTACAAGGCCATCGACCAGATTCGCCAGTGCATCGACACCATCCACAAAGACCCGGGCAGCCGCCGCATCCTGTTCCACGGCTGGAACTGCGCGCAGCTCGACGAAATGGCCCTGCCGCCGTGCCACCTGCTGTACCAGTTCCACCCGAATGTCGAGACCAGGGAAATCTCCCTGACCCTCTACATCCGCTCCAACGACCTGGGCCTGGGCACACCGTTCAACCTCACCGAAGGCGCCGCACTGCTGTCGCTGGTCGGTCGCCTGACCGGCTACACGCCGCGCTGGTTCACCTACTTCATCGGTGATGCGCATGTGTACGAGAACCACCTCGACATGCTCAACGAACAGCTCAAGCGCGAGCCGCTGGCGGCGCCGAAGCTGGTGATCAATGATCGCGTGCCTGAGTATGCCAAGACTGGTGTGTACGAGCCGGAGTGGCTGGAGAAGGTCGAGCCGAGCGACTTCAGCCTGGAAGGTTACGAGCACCATGCACCGATGACGGCGCCGATGGCGGTTTGATTGGCTGCAACTGTCGGCAAGTTCACTTTTGCAGACAACCGCTAACCTTATCGCGGGATTGGCCTGCGATAAGGTTGGTCCTGTTTGAGCAGGCTATCGAGGCTCTATGAATTTAAAGAGAGCCTTCTTCTTCCCGCAAGGTGAGTTGGCGGACGCTTGCCGCTATAAAGCTAAGGCCAGTCAGTTAAGGCTCAGGGCTGTGCATAATAGGAAATGACCATCGCGGCTGACAGCACGATGTGAATGCACAACAGGCTTACCAGCAACCGTCTCATCCGCGTCGGGAAGCGTTTCACTTCATCAAAGTCGATCAACCCTCTGCGCACGAAGATCCTAGGTGTGGCCAACACCATAGAGATCAATCCCGTGCGCATGACCTTGCCCAGCAAGCCTGCATGCTGATAAATATTTTTATTGCCTGTCACGAAGGCGCAATTCGTCAGCAATGACTCAAAGCGCTCGGTGTATTTATGGGCAATGTAACACTGCACGATGATAGCCAGCCCCATAGGGGCGAAGATCAGCAGCGCAACCAGTCCTGGATCGACTTCATTCATTCCGATACCACACGATACAAAAAGTCACCCAGCACCTCGCCTCTGTCACTACCGATGTCACCACCGATCTTTCCGCCCATCGCGTTACGAGCACCATGCGCCGATGACGGCACCGATGGCGGTCTGATTGACTGCAATTGTCGGCAAGTTCATTTTTGCAGATAATCACTAACCTTATCGCGGGATTGGCCTGCGATAAGGTTGGTCATATTTGCGCAAGCTATCATCACTTTAGGAAATAAGAGTAGAAGACCCTATAAAATAAGAGTGAATGCCAAATGCCATCCAGGCAGCACATACCAACATATGCAAGCTCCACGATATGACCAGCAGTCGCTTCAGATTATCCGGAAATTGCTTTTCCTCATCTGGATCTAATAGCCCTTTCTTTATGTATGCGTTTTTGAATATCAAGGCCATGGTAAGGCCGCCAATACGTATAGCTTTCCCCGGCAAGCCTGCTTGCGAATATATTGATCTGGTACCCACGACAATACTACTGTTGCTTAAATAAGCTTCCGCCTTTTCTGTGTAAGCATGTGCCACGTAGGCTAACCAAATTAATATAAAAAATGATGGTACTAAGACGAAGCCTGCAATTAGGCCTATAGGTACCTGAGTCATTTAGTATATTCCCCATATAAATACTCACCGAACTGCTCGCCACCGGACTGTCCGATTTTGCCTCCTGCCCAACCTCCCACCGCCCCGCCTACGACACCGCACACTAGGGCTCCTAGGCCGCCACTGGCGATGCCTAAAACGATGATGCAGCCCTGTACTGCGGCATAGCCTCCTGCAACTCCTCCCCCGGCGCCCCCCGCTAATCCACCCACCAATGAGCTCCCCTCCACATACTTGGCCTTCCTGCACTGCTCTTCCCGGCCCAATGAACAGGCTTTTTGAATACTAAGCGCGGTGGATGCGACCTCCAGTGCGGTACCTATGTAAGTACCTTTTTTCACAAATTTCGCAGCTTTGGCCACACCGCTGATCTTGCCGGCGTAGCCGTCGATTTCGCCCTTGTGCAGGAAGCTCTTCGTGGAAATGCCCAACATTCGCTTGATGGACCCCTGTTGCTGCAATCCGGCACCGTATGCCGCCACGTTGTCTAGCTGAGACCCCAGCTTGCCGAATAACACGGCACGCTCGACATAGAACTTGTCTCGAGCCGCTGGCGAGCCCGTACGCAAATATTCGTTATGGAGCTTTTCGATGTCGAGCAAGGATTTACGAATGGCTTCCAGGTGTTTGCTCCAGGCGTCACTTACCACCCCTGCGCCGAGGGCGCCATGGGCGAGCATGTTCTGGAGCAGGTCAAAGTTGTCCAGCAGAAAGTCGTCGGCGTCAGTGTTATTCGACAGCAGGGCGATATGAACTTCATTCGCCCTGGCCATCATGTAGGCCTCTTGGCTGGTACTTGATGGCGTGGACAGATCGCCGAGGATGACGAGCTCCCCCGCCAGCACAACGCTGTTGGCGATGTGGCTGTTGAGGGCTATGAATTTGCGATTCGCGATACCGGAAAGGTTAAGCCCGGCCCTCAAGGAATCGAAGGTCTGGGTTCTGGTATTGATAAAAACCTGAGGCTCAGCCATGTTCGCCTCACGAATACCGTTTGTTGCCAATTCGATCCCAGCCGCCTGCGACATTGCCGCCGCCGGCACCATCGCTACGCTTTTGCTGGGTGTAGGTGGTTTTGATGCGACCGAAATCCAGCTGCACTACTTCCTGAGGGACACCTGCACCAGCGTTTTGCATGTAGTCAGCGATGATGACTTGCTCAAGAACAATCTCGAAGTACTTGAGTTTGTCAGTGCCCGCACGACAAAGCGCCAAGGTCACTTCTTTCAAGTGCTCGCCTGCGCAACTGGCTTCCAGCAGCTTGCAGCTGGATTTATCCATTGCCTTGGTGAACGTGAATGCGGTCATGGTCGTGCGGCCAGAGGATGCGCCGCCCGCCGAGCTGGCGGTTGCGGAGGTGCTTTGGTGGGCCCCAAAGCTATAGCCGGTGATTTC
The DNA here is from genome assembly GCF_059415665.1 of Pseudomonas sp. GW821-FHT10B02. Taxonomy (NCBI): domain Bacteria; kingdom Pseudomonadati; phylum Pseudomonadota; class Gammaproteobacteria; order Pseudomonadales; family Pseudomonadaceae; genus Pseudomonas; species Pseudomonas sp. GW821-FHT10B02. The sequence continues at coordinate 92,564 of NZ_JBWKNR010000004.1, forward strand.
AATCCAGTCCCGGTATGTTTCGTCCAGCGCTTCGCCAGGAATACCGTCGATTTTTATGAATGCGTCAAACGCCATAGTGCCACTCCTTGGTGATGGTCAATGCTCCGTGTCGGCGTACATCAGCGCGACGTCCTGAGGAAACTAGTCCTCATGAACCTTCTCAACAATGAGAAAGCGCGACAGCATTCGTAGGAGTGGTCTGAAAGCAGCTGGCTGTTCGGTGGGAGCGGGCTTGCCCCGCGATGAGATGTGAATGACAGACCGCTATCGCGGGGCAAGCCCGCTCCCACCGGGTGGTTTTTCGTCAGTGGCCGTGGCTTCTGCCTACATGTGAATGCTCGGCCTCGGGAGCCGTCACCGCACCATTGACCTCCAGATGCTGGAGGATCGAGCACTGCACTTCCTTGGGATGACAATGCTGGCGCAGCTCCAGCAATTGCGCCTGCAACGCCTGCAACCCTTCGATTCGCGCATTGACGTGCTGGATATGCTCGTCGATCAAGGCGTTGACGCTTTCACACTGGTCATCCGGGCTGTCGCGCAGGCGCAGCAGGCTGCGGATTTCTTCCAGGGTCATGTCGAGGGTGCGGCAGTTGCGGATGAAGGTCAGGCGCTCGACGTGGGCCTGGGTGTACATCCGGTAATTACCCTCGCTGCGCGCAGGCTCCGGCAGCAGGCTCTCCCGCTCGTAATAACGGATGGTTTCCACTGCGCAGTCGGTGGCTTTGGCCAGTTCTCCGATCTTCATCTGAAAATACCTCGGCAGGTTGCTTGACCCTATAGTGGCTACAGGGTGTTCACTTGGCAACAGGACATTTAAGGATGAACCCATGAACCAGCCTGTCAGCCATACCCCGGGTAAAGACCCGCATGATCACGCCAGCCATAAGCATGCCCACAGCTGCTGCTCCCACGATGCCGCACCCTCTCTGGTGCAGCTGAGTGAAGCGGCCAGTGGCGATGCGCGCCTGAGCCGCTTCCGGATCGAGGCCATGGACTGCCCGACCGAACAGACCCTGATCCAGAACAAACTGGGCAAGCTGACAGGCGTCGAGCAGCTGGAGTTCAACCTGATCAACCGTATCCTCGGGGTGCGCCACACCCACAGCGATACCCTGGCCATCGAGCAGGCGGTCGCTTCGCTGGGTATGCAGGCCGAGCCACTGACCGAGAGCAGCGAAGAACCTGCCGCGCCGCCGGCTCCGGGGAAAAAGCACTGGTGGCCGCTGGCGCTGTCCGGGGTTGCGGCCATTGCCGCCGAAGGCATTCACTTCGCCGAGCTGGCGCCTTCCTGGGTGGTGGCGCTGGTGGCGTTGGTGTCGATCCTCAGTTGCGGCCTGGGCACCTATAAAAAGGGCTGGATTGCCCTGAAGAACCGCAACCTGAACATCAACGCGCTGATGAGCATCGCCGTCACCGGCGCGGTGCTGATCGGCCAGTGGCCGGAAGCGGCCATGGTCATGTTCCTGTTTACCGTCGCCGAGCTGATCGAAGCGCGCTCGCTGGACCGTGCGCGCAATGCGATTGGCGGGCTGATGCAACTGAGCCCGGACATGGCCACGGTGCAGCAGGCTGACGGCCAGTGGCGTGAAATCGAGGTCAAGCAAGTGGCACTGGGCGCGCTGGTGCGAGTGCGCCCCGGTGAGCGCATCGGCCTGGATGGCGAGGTGGTCAGTGGCCAGTCGAGCATCGACCAGGCGCCGATTACCGGTGAGAGCCTGCCGGTGGAAAAAGGCCCGGGCGACAAGGTTTTCGCTGGCACCATCAACCAGGCCGGTGCCCTGGAATACCGGGTGACGGCAGCTGCCGGGCAATCGACGTTGGCACGGATCATCAAGGCCGTGGAAGAGGCCCAGGGTGCCCGTGCACCGACTCAACGTTTCGTTGACCAGTTCTCGCGGATCTACACCCCGGCGGTGTTCGCCTTTGCCCTGGCGGTTGCGGTGATACCTCCGCTGTTCATGGCCGGCGCCTGGTTCGACTGGATTTACCGCGCCCTGGTGCTGCTGGTGGTGGCCTGCCCATGCGCGCTGGTGATCTCCACTCCGGTGACCATCGTCAGCGGCCTGGCCGCAGCGGCGCGCAAAGGCATTCTGGTCAAGGGCGGGGTGTATCTGGAAGGCGGGCGCAAGCTCGATTTCCTGGCGCTGGACAAGACTGGCACAATCACCCACGGCAAGCCGGTACAGACCAATCATGTCGTGCTTGATCCGCTGTTCGAAGGCCGCGCCCAGGCGCTGGCTGCCAGCCTTGCCGACCGTTCCGATCACCCGGTGTCACGTGCCATTGCGGTATTGGCCAACGAGCAGCAACTGACCCTGAGTGAAGTCTCGGCGTTCGAAGCTCTGGCCGGTCGTGGCGTGCGCGGCGAAGTGGACGGTGAGCTGTACCACCTGGGCAACCATCGTCTGGTCGAAGAGCTCGGCCTGTGCTCGCCGCAGCTCGAAGCACAGCTCGATGCCTTGGAGCGTCAGGGCAAGACCGTAGTACTGCTGCTCGACAAGTCAGGCCCGCTGGCCCTGTTCGCGGTAGCTGACACCGTCAAGGACAGCAGCCGCGAGGCAATTGCCGAACTGCATGAGCTGGGTATCAAGACTGTCATGCTTACCGGCGACAATCCTCACACCGCTCAGGCCATCGCCGCTCAGGTCGGCATCGACCAGGCCCATGGCAACCTGTTGCCGGCCGACAAGCTCAAGACCATCGAGGACCTGTACGGCCAAGGGCATCGGGTCGGCATGGTCGGTGACGGCATCAACGACGCCCCGGCACTGGCGCGCTCGGAGATCGGCTTTGCCATGGCCGCGGCCGGTACCGACACGGCGATCGAGACCGCCGACGTGGCGCTGATGGATGATGACTTGCGCAAAATCCCGGCCTTCGTCAGGCTCTCGCGTCAGACCGCTACGATCCTGACCCAGAACATCGTGCTGGCGCTGGGAATCAAGGCAATCTTTCTGGCGATCACCTTCGCCGGCATGGCAACCATGTGGATGGCGGTGTTCGCCGATATGGGCGTGAGTTTGCTAGTGGTCTTCAACGGCCTGCGCCTGCTGCGAAAATAGAGGATGTATGTTGAGTTCCGAGTTGAAAGCCTTCTACATGGTTGCCCGCCTGGGCAGCATTACCCTGGCGGCGAAGAAACTCGGGCTCAGCCAACCGACGGTGACCACGCAGATCCGCAATCTGGAAAGCCAGTACGCGGTGGAGCTGTTCTACCGTGGCGGTCGGCGCCTGACCCTAAGCGATGACGGCGCGCGGTTGCTGCCGATGGTCAAGACCCTGTTGCAGCAGGAAGCCGATATCGAGTTCTTCCTGCGCAACAGTGGTCAGGGCCAGGGCAGTTTGCGCATTGCCGCCACCGCGCCGTACTACATCCTCGATCTGGTGAAGATCTTTCGCGAGCGCTTGCCGCAGGTGGAAGTTTCGGTGGAAATCGGCAACTCCCAGCAGGTGCTGGAGTTGCTGGAGGACTATCGCGTGGACCTGGCTGCTTCGTCACAGCTGCTGGAAGACGCGCGCCTGGTACGGCGGGTGCTGGGCACTGATCCATTGGTGGTGGCGGTGCATCGCAATCATCCATTGGCCAGCCGTGAATCGCTGCCGCTGTCGGCACTGGCCGGGCATTGTCTGCTGGTTCGTGAGCAAGGCTCGACGACACGCAAACTGACCGAGCAGATGCTGGAAGAGGCCGGGGTCAAGGTCGGTTCGATGCTGGAGATCGGCAGCCGCGAGTCGATCCGTGAAGCGGTGTTGCGCAACATCGGCATCAGCATCATTGCCCGTCATGAAGTGCCGCATAACCCTGAGCTGCGGGTGTTGAGCCTGGACAATGCGCCGGTGATGCATGAATACCTGTATTGCCTGAAGGAGCGCAGGCAGGCGCGGTTGCCTGCGGCTTTTCTGGGGTTGGCGCAGGAAGTGTCGGCGCTGGAGATATAGCAGGCGGGCGCTTTGCGCCCGATTCGCCGGCAAGGCCGGCTCCCACAGTGTCAGTGGTGAGTATCCATTGTGGGAGCCGGCGTTGCCGGCGATGCAAGGCGTAGCCTTGCCAACCCCCCGCCACACCAAAATCTGCCTATACCACTATCACCATCTTTTGCTTCCCAGCCACAGAACCTTCGCATTACCTCCCTAGCATGGCCCTCATTCGTTCGATGAGGTCCTGCCATGAACACTCCGGTCGCAAACCCAGGCGCACAGATGAAAGTGCGCGGTATCCACAAGCGCTTCGGCGCCTTTACCGCCCTGCAGGATGTCTCCCTCGACATCGCCGCCGGTGAACTGGTGTGCCTGCTCGGCCCGTCCGGCTGTGGCAAGACCACGCTGCTGCGCTGCATCGCCGGCCTCGAACGCCAGGACCGTGGCACCCTGTACATCGGCGATCGCGACATCTCCGAGTTGCCGCCCCAGGCCCGTGACTACGGCATCCTGTTTCAGTCTTATGCGCTGTTTCCGAACCTGACAGTTGAAGCCAACATCGCCTACGGTCTGGCCGGTAGCGGTCGTGATGAGGTGCGCCAGCGGGTGGCGCAGATGCTCGAGCTGGTCGGTCTGTCCGGCAGCGAGAAAAAGTACCCCGGCCAGCTTTCCGGTGGCCAACAGCAACGGGTAGCTCTGGCGCGCGCCTTGGCTCCGGCACCTTCGTTGCTGCTGCTCGACGAGCCGATGTCGGCCCTCGACGCCCGGGTTCGTGAGCACCTGTGTACCGAGCTGCGTCAGTTGCAACGCCAGTTGGGCATCACCACCCTGATGGTCACCCACAACCAGGACGAAGCCATGCTCATGGCCGACCGTATCGCGGTGATGAACAACGGTCAGGTCGAGCAATACGCCACGCCCCAGGAAATCTACGACAAACCCGCCACACCGTTTGTGGCCGAGTTCGTTGGCCAGGGCAACTGGCTGCCGTTCCAGCGCCACACCGACAGCCATGCGCAGGTCGGCGGCCTGAACATGCGCCTGGCCGACGGTGCCGGCCAGGCCCGCAGCGGTCGTTTGTTCTGCCGTCCTGAAGCGATCAGCGTCAACCCGCCGGTGCATGAAGAGAACCTGTTTCCGGCGCGGGTGCGCGAAATCACCTTCCTCGGTAACCGCTGCCGCATGAGTTTCGAGTTCAACGAGCTGCCGGGTCACGCACTGTTGGCCGAAGTCGCGCCGGAGTCGATGCCGCGCCTGGGTTCGCAGGACATCTGGGTCGCCCTGCCACCGCGCAGCCTGCAGGTGTTTGCCTGAGATGGCCGCGCCAATGGCCATGCCGATCGCGCAGGCGAAGGCAGCACAGCGCTCCGGCGCTTCACTGGGTGATCGACTGTTCGTGGTCGGCGGTAAATGGTTGCTGCTGCTCTTGCTGACGGTTGCGGTGCTGATGCCGCTGCTGGCGATCTTCTGGCGCGGCTTCAGCAGTGATGCCGGGCAGGGCGGTGGTCTGGTTGCCGCACGTGAACTGTTTGCCAGCGCCAACTTTCACTGGCTGTTGGGTAACAGCCTCAAAGTTTCGCTCAGCGTCGCCGCGATTGTGGTGCCGCTGGCCTACCTGTTCGCCTATGCTTTGCAACGCACGCTGATCCCCGGCAAGCGCATCTGGCGTGGCATTTCGCTGCTGCCCTTGCTGGCGCCGTCGATGCTGCCAGCCATTGCCCTGGTTTACCTGTTCGGCAACCAGGGGCTGCTGCGCGGGCTGCTCAGCGACAATATCTATGGCTTCTGGGGCATCGTCCTCGGTGAGGCCATCTACACCTTTCCACATGCCCTGATGATCTTGCTGTCGGCGCTGTCGCTGGCCGACGCGCGCTTGTTCGATGCTGCTTCGAGCATGGGCGCCGGTCCTTGGCGCGCCTTCCATAGCATCACCTGGCCGGCGACCCGTCAGGCGGTGTTCGCGGCGTTCTGCCTGGTGTTCACCCTGACCATCACCGATTTCGGTGTACCGGTAGTGGTTGGTGGCGACTATCAGGTGCTGGCGCTGGAAGCCTACAAGGCGGTGGTCGGTCAGCAGCAGTTCGGTCGTGGTGCGTTGATCGGCATGGTGCTGCTGGTACCGGCGCTGCTCAGCTTTACCGTCGATGCCTGGCTGCGCCGCCGTCAGGGCGATGCCATGAGTGGCCGTGCCCAGGTGTTCATCCCGCAGCCGTCGCGTCGTCGCGATGCCTGGTTCCTCGCTGTGGTGCTGACGGTCTGTGCGGTGTTGCTGTTGGTGGTGGGCATGGCGGTGTACTCGTCGCTGGTGACCTTCTGGCCCTACAACATGACCTTGTCGCTCAAGCACTATCAGTTCGATGAAACCGCCGGCGGTGGCTGGCTGGCTTACACCAACAGCCTGACCATGGCACTGGGAACCGCATTGATCGGCAGCGCGGTGATTTTCACCGGCGCCTACCTGATGGAAAAAACCAAGGGCCAGCGTTCACTCAATCTGCTGCTGCGCTTGCTCAGCTTCGTGCCGATGGCGGTACCCGGTTTGGTTCTGGGTCTGGGCTACGTGTTCTTCTTCAACCTGACCAGCAACCCGCTGCATGTGTTCTACGGCAGCATGGCGCTGCTGGTGGTGTGCACCATTGCTCACTATTTGACCACCGCAAACATGACCGCGACCACCGCCCTGCGCCAGCTCGACGGTGAGTTCGAAGCCGCTGCGCTGTCGCTCAAGGCGCCGCTGTACCGGCACTTTCTGCGGGTCACCGTACCGATCTGCCTGCCGGCACTGCTGGACATCATCCGCTACCTGTTCGTGTCGGCGATGACCACGGTGTCGGCGGCGATCTTCCTCTACAGCCCGGACACCATCCTCGCCGCCGTCGCCGTGTTGAACATGGACGATGCCGGCAACGTCGGCGGCGCGGCGGCGATGTCGACCCTGATTCTGCTGACCAGCGCCAGCGTTTCGCTGCTCCTGGCCTGGGCCTCGCGTGGCCTGCTGCAACGTTCCCAAGCCTGGCGCCAGCGCGCGCCGGGCCAGTGATTGCCTTACCCATCCCTCGTACCGTTCAAAGGAACCGCATCATGTTCAAGCCACTTGCTCTTGCCGCTGCCGTCCTCACTGCGTTCAGTCTGCAGGCCACTGCCGCTGACACCCAGCTGACGGTTTATACCGCGCTTGAAGCCGAACAACTCAAGAGCTACAAGCAGGCCTTCGAAAAGGCCAACCCGGATATCGAGATCAAGTGGGTACGCGATTCCACCGGCATCATCACCGCCAAGCTGCTGGCCGAAAAAGACCGCCCGCAGGCTGATGCGGTGTGGGGCCTGGCCGCTTCCAGCCTGGCGATCCTCGACCAGCAGGGCATGCTGCAAAGCTACGCCCCGAAGGATCTCGACAAGATCGGCGGCAACTACCGCGATGCCGCCAACCCGCCAGCCTGGGTCGGCATGGACGTCTGGGCGGCGACCATCTGCTTCAACACCATCGAAGCCGAGAAGCAGGGCCTGACCAAGCCGGTGAGCTGGCAGGACCTGACCAAGCCTGAGTACAAGGGCAAGATCGTCATGCCGAACCCCGCGTCGTCCGGCACCGGCTTCCTCGATGTCAGCGCCTGGTTGCAGACCTTTGGCGAGAAGCAGGGCTGGGCGTACATGGACGGCCTGCACCAGAACATCGGCCAGTATGTTCATTCCGGTTCCAAGCCGTGCAAGCTGGCGGCGGCCGGTGAGTTCCCGATCGGTATCTCCTTCGAATACCCGGCCGTGCAGCTCAAGCGTCAGGGCGCGCCGCTGGACATCGTCCTGCCGAAGGAAGGCCTGGGCTGGGAAATCGAAGCCACCGCCGTGCTCAAGGGCAGCAAGCATGAAGACGCCGCCAAGCGCCTGGCCGACTTCTCGGCGAGCCCGGCAGCGATGGAGCTGTACAAGGAAAACTTTGCCGTGCTCGCTCAGCCGGGTATCGCCAAGCCGCAGACCGAGCTGCCGGCTGACTACGAACAGCGCCTGATCAAGAACGACTTCGCCTGGGCCTCGCAGAACCGCGACAGCATCCTCGCCGAATGGCGCAAGCGCTATGACGGCAAGTCGGAGAAGGTGGCGCAGCAGTAAGACCGGGTTGGCTTCATCGCCGGCAAGGCCGGCTCCCACAAGATCAAGGTGCTGTAGAGATCTCTGTGGGAGCTGGCCTTGCCAGCGATAGGCTCACCGCCAATTCTGAAGGACACTTCCAATGACCGATCTACTGATTGTCGGCGCCGGCATTCTAGGACTTTCCCATGCCTACGCCGCCGCTCGGCGCGGCCTCAAGGTCCGTGTTTTCGAACGCACCGCTACCCCGTTGGGGGCCTCGGTACGCAACTTCGGCCAGGCGCTGGTCACCGGCCAGCCACCGGGTGAAATGCTCGATCTGGCCAAGGCTAGTCGCGGGATCTGGGCGCACTGGTCGCGTCAGGCCGGCTTCGAATTGAAGAGCAATGGTTCGCTATTGTTCGCCCGTACTGCCCTTGAACAGGAACTGCTGGAAGCCTTTTGTGCCGAGCGGGCCGTAGAGCACGGTTACAAGGTCGAGCTGTTGTCAGGTGCGGCTCTCAACGATCTTTACGGTGGTCAGTTCCGCCACCACCGCGCAGCCTTGCGCGGGTTGGATGACCAGCAGCTGTACTCCCGTGAAGCCATTCCCACACTGATCCGTTTCCTGCAGCAGGAACTGGATGTGCAGTTTCATTTCTCCACGCTGGTTCGCGGTATCGAGCCAGGAAAGGTCTCGACCACTGCGGGCGATTTCAGCGCCGCGCAGATCGTGGTCTGTTCCGGGCATGACTATCAGACCCTGCTCGCCGAACCCATCGCCAAGCTGCAGCCGCAAGTCTGCCGCTTGCAGATGCTGCGTGCCCGTCCGCGTTTCAACCTGAATCTGCAGCATGCCCTGCTGACCGGTCTGAGCTGCGTGCATTACGGCGCCTTCGCCGACTTGCCTCAGGCCCAGGCCCTCAAGGCGCAACTGCTTAGCGACAGTCCACACCTGATGAAGCACGGCATTCACTTGCTGATCAGCCCCACGCCCCATGGCGAGCTGATCATCGGTGACTCGCATGCCTATGGCAGCGATGTCGCGCCGTTCAATGCCGAGCAGGTCGATAACTGGATGATCGAACTGGCCGAGCACACCCTCGGTGGTCGTATCGAGGTGGTCGAACGCTGGCAGGGCGTCTATGGTTCTGGCGGTCGCGGACCGTTTTCACTGTTGCAGGTGGCGCCGGGTATCAGCGCGGCGCTGATGCACAGTGGCGTCGGCATGAGCGTCGGTCCGGCCCTGGCCGAGCGGCATATCGCTCGACTGTTCAACGAAAACGCTTGAGGGGATAACGATGAGAACGGCCGAACAGGTTGTCAGCGAAATATTTGCCCTGTACCAGCAGCACGGTAATGAGGACTACATCGGCGAGCCGGTGTCGCAGCTGGAGCACATGTCCCAGGCGGCGCAGCTGGCGCTGGATGAAGGTTTTGATGATGAAGTGGTACTGGCGGCGTTCTTCCATGATATCGGCCACATCTGCGGTGGGGCCGAAGGCGACATGGGTGGTTACGGTGTGGTCAGCCATGAACAGGTTGGCGCCAACTATCTGCTGCGCTGCGGTTTCAGCGAGCGACTGGCCAAACTGGTGCAATACCACGTCGAGGCCAAGCGGTATCTGACGCTGCGTAAACCGGGCTACTACCAGCGCTTGAGCGAAGCCAGCCGGCGCACCCTGGAGTATCAGGGTGGGGTGATGAGCGAGGCTGAGGCCGATGCTTTCGAGCGCGATCCGTTGTGCACGGTGAGCCTGCGCATGCGCGAATGGGATGAGCTGGCCAAGGAGATGCATGTGCCGGTGATTGATCTGGATGTGCTCAAGGCCAAGGCGCTAAAGCTCCTGCACTAACAAGTCGATCTGCTCCTGGCGCTCGGCCTGATTGAGCCGCGCGCCGGGATTGAGCGACGACCACTGCGGATGCGCCCGGGCTTTGCTCAAGGCTTCCGGTAGCTTGCCCTCGCGCCAGCTCTGCTCCTGCGGCGCGCTCAATTTGATCCGCTCCATCGCCGCATGCCCGCGGCTGTCCAGGGCCTGGATCAGCTGATGCTGACGCAGGGCCAGCAGGCGTAACACGCTGTCATCCACCGTCAATTCCCGTTGCCCCTTGAGCTTGCCCAGCAGGCGTGAACCGTAGCTGCGTGCGGTCTGCAATGCACCACCGGCAATGGCCCCGGCCAGCGCCGCAGCGCCCAGGGTCAAACCGCCGACCAGCAGGTCGACACCGGCACCCGCCGCCGCGCCGGCGGCCACCCCGCTACCAAGGCGTACGCCCAGTAATTTAAGGGTTTCAGGATTGAACAGATCATCACCCCAGCGCCCATCCAGCAGCGGCAGTTCGCTGGCACTGGCGTCGTCCTTGCGAAACGCATACAGCTTGAGCAAGGCCTCGACGCAGCGCTGTTCACGCTGGCGAACCTCCTTGCGCAAAGCTTCGATAGCGATTGCTTCGGCACCTGGTTCAGCCACCACGCTACGGCGGCAGGCAGCGCAATCGAGCAGCAATTCGGCAATCAGGCGTTTGCCGCTGAGCTGGCGGGCCAGGCGCTGAGCCTGTTGATCGTCGATCAGGCGTTGCAGGGCCGGGCGGGATTTTTCCAGCATCAGCGCCAGGCTTTCGTAGAGGCGACGTTCACCATCTTCCGGCGGCGCGACACTGTCAAAGCGCACCAGCGCATGCAGGCCAAGCCGGGCCAGCGCTTCACGCCAGTCAGGCTCGCGGTGGTCGCTGCTGGCGACAAAGTTGAGCACCGGCAGCAGCGGTTTACCGCCGCTGGCGAGCACTTCCAGTTCATCCCGGTATTTGGCCAGCACCGGCTCGCGGGCATCGATCACATACAGGCCGGCATCGCTGGCCAGCAGTTGGCGCAACACTTTGGCCTCCTGCTCGAAACGCTGACGCGCTTCACTGCCCTGAAGAAAACGTTCCAGGCGCGCTGGACCGTCGAGGCGTTCGCCCGGCCGTTCCAGGCGTTCGAGGTAGTCGAGCAGGGCAATGGCGTCTTCCAGGCCGGGAGTGTCATAGAGCTCCAGCAGCGGTTCGCCATCCACCGACAGCCGCGCACCTTCGACATGGCGGGTAGTGCTGGGCCGATGGGAGACTTCGCCAAAGCCGACATCACGGGTCAGGGTGCGCAGCAGCGAGGTCTTGCCGACGTTGGTGTGGCCGACCACGGCCAGTTTCAGCGGCTTAGTCATGACCATGCTCCAGCCAGTTCAGCGGGGCGCTGTCGGCGTGCTCGAGCCCAAGCTGGTCGAGCGCCTGATGCCAGTCGCCGAGGCGATCGGCATCCAGGGCCTGGCCGGGCAGGCCCTGCAACAGCCAGATGCGGGTGGCGCCGGCGTTGCGGGCTAGTTCGGCAAGCAGCGCCAGGCTGCCGCGGTCTGGCGAGCGGCGCGGGTCGCAGGCGATGGCCAGGCGCGCTGGCGGGAAGCGGCTGAGTTGTTCGAGCAATTTGTTGCGCGACTCGCGGCTGTCGAGCACGCCGGCGTCGCTGACCGTGGGGGGCAAGGCGGGCGGCCAGGGGCGCTGGTCGTCCAGCTCCAGGCCGACCAGCAAGGCGCCGTTGCTGTGTTCATCACCCACGCCACGGATAATCTGCGGCAAGGCATCCGGCGCGGCATCGTTGACACCAAGGCGTTCGCTGCTGGGCATCAACGCTTCGCGCAACTGGCTGTAGCCGGGGAGGTTGAGGTCCAGGCCCAGGCGCTTGCGGCCGCTGCGCCAGCGCCACAGGCACAAGGCGGCGAGCAGCAAACGTGGAAGGATGCCGAATACCAGCAACACTCCGAGCAGCCAGCTGGCCCAGGCCTGGCGAGCCAGTTCAAGCGCGGGTTGGCTGTCGCCACTGGCGCGGATCATGTCGATGTCCGGCACATTGAAGCCGAGCAAGGCAGGCAGGGCGCCGAGGGCCTGGGTCAGGCCGACGAAGGTGTCGGCGCCGAGAATGGTGGTCTCCCAGACGAAACCGTAACGCCGGGTGGCGAGCAGAATCAGCAGCATCATCAGCGCTGTGCCCAAGGCCACCAGCCACAAGCTGTGAACCAGCAGCCCGAGCAGCCAGCGATTGAGTTTCTGGCGTTGCAGCAACACCAGCAGGGCGGGGGCTAAATGTGCAGCCTGGGCATTACGGGCGAATTTCTCGCTGAGCCATAACCACAGCCTGCCCAAGGTCGCGCCTTGCTCACCGGCGAAGATAAAGCCCACAGCCCAGCCGGCCAGCAACAGCAGGTTCAAACCCAGCAGGCTGCCCAGCGCCCAGAACACATTTACCGGGCGCTGGCTGTCGCCCAGAGCGGCCAGGGCCAGGCCGGCACCGCTGAAGATTGCCAGCACCAACAACAGCGCCAGGGCCAGGCGCGCACCTTGCTTCCAGTGCTGCAGGGCGCTGCGCATGCCGTCGCGTTCGGCCAGCCACAAGGCGCGCTGTTCGATGCGCGTCGGCAGGTCGCCGCCCAGTTGCCGGGCGCGGCGATTGGCTTCCTGATCCTCCAGGGGGCCTGCATGTTCCTCGCGCAGGCGTACCGCCTCAGTGAGCCAGCGTTTGTCCAGGTCAGTCAGTGCAGTCACACAGTCTTCCATTGATCAAGTCAGCCCAAAGCATAACCCAGGCATCGAAGATCGGGCTTTGCTATCCTCGCCGACATGAAAACATCACTTCCCCTCAGCCTGATCGCGGCGCTCGCCGAGAACCGCGTAATCGGCATCGACAACAGCATGCCCTGGCACCTGCCGGGGGATTTCAAGTATTTCAAGGCCACCACTCTGGGCAAGCCGATCATCATGGGGCGCAAGACCTGGGATTCCTTGGGGCGGCCATTGCCCGGGCGTTTGAACCTGGTGGTCAGCCGTCAGCCCGGCCTGCAGCTCGAAGGCGCCGAAGTGTTCGCTTCGCTCGACGAGGCCATGCTGCGCGCCGAGCAGTGGGCGCTGGCGCAGGGTGTCGATGAGCTGATGCTGATTGGTGGCGCACAGCTGTATACCCAGGCGATTGAGCGTGGTCTGGCGGATCGGCTGTACCTGACGCGGGTCGAATTGAGCCCGGAAGGGGACGCCTGGTTCCCTGAGTTTGATGCGGCGCAGTGGACGTTGGCGTCGAGCCAGGAGAATCCGGCAGAGGGAGACAAGCCGGCGTATCACTTCGAGGTTTGGGAAAGGATCTAAGAACGCATCGCCGGCAAGGCCGGCTCCCACAGGTCCAGCACATGCCAGACACTGTGGGAGCCGGCCTTGCCGGCGATGAGGCCCGAAAAGGCGCTACAACACCTCAGGAATGCGTCAGCTGCGCATGCTCCTGAGTCTCCAGCACTGACTTGTCAGTCTGCTTGAGCATCTGGCTGGTAATCGCCCCCGCCGTCATCGAACCATTCACGTTCAGTGCCGTACGGCCCATATCGATCAGCGGTTCAACCGAGATCAGCAACGCCACCAGCTCGACGGGCAAGCCCATGGCCGGCAACACGATCAGCGCGGCGAAAGTCGCACCGCCGCCCACCCCGGCCACGCCCGCCGAACTCAGGGTCACGATGGCCACCAGCGTGGCAATCCACAGCGGATCCAGCGGGTTGATGCCCACAGCCGGAGCCACCATCACCGCCAACATTGCCGGGTACAGACCGGCACAACCGTTCTGGCCGATGGTCGCGCCGAACGAAGCGGCGAAGCTGGCAATCGACTGCGGAATACCCAGGCGCAGGGTTTGCGCCTCGATGCTCAGCGGGATGCTGGCGGCGCTGGAGCGGCTGGTGAAGGCAAAGGTCAGTACCGGCCAGACCTTGCGGAAGAAGCGCAGCGGGTTGACGCCGCTGATCGCCAGCAACACGCCATGCACCACGAACATCAGGCCGAGGCCGATGTAAGACACCACGACAAAGCTGCCGAGCTTGAGGATGTCGTCCAGGTTCGAGCTGGCTACCACCTTGGTCATCAGCGCCAGTACGCCATACGGGGTGAGCTTCATCACCAGGCGCACCAGACGCATCACCCAGGCTTGCAGGGTGTCGATGGCGGCCAGGGCGCTATTGCCCTTTTCCGCATCATCCTTGAGCAACTGCAGGGCAGCCATGCCGAGGAACACGGCAAAGATCACCACGCTGATGATCGAGGTCGGCTTGGCCCGGGCCAGGTCGCCTACCGGGTTACTGGGGATGAACGACAGCAGCAGCTGCGGGATATTCAGCTCGGCGACCTTGCCCACGTAGTCGCTCTGGATCGCCTGCATCCGTGCGGTTTCGGCGGTGCCGGCAACCAGGCCTTCGGCGGTCAGGCCGAACAGGTTGGTCAGGACGATACCGATCAGCGCGGCAATGGCCGTAGTGAACAGCAGGGTGCCGATGGTCAGAAAGCTGATCTTGCCGAGCGACGAGGCGTTGTGCAGGCGAGCCACGGCGCTGAGGATCGAGGCGAAGATCAGCGGCATGACGATCATCTGCAGCAACTGCACGTAGCCGTTACCGACCAGATCGAGCCAGCTGATGGTGGCCTTGAGGATCGGGTTACCGGCGCCATAGATGGCATGCAAGGCAGCCCCGAACAGCACACCGAGGACCAGGCCGACCAGAACTTTCTTGGCCAGGCTCCAGTTGCCATGACGGGTTTGAGCCAGGCCTAGCAGCAACGCCAGGAACGCCAGCAGGTTGAGTGACAGCGGCAGATTCATTGAAGCTCCAGAGAAAAGGCGGGGGCATCGCCTCTGTGTGCGATTGCGAACAGAAATGCTAACAGCATGAAAACGAACGAATTTATATCAAAAGGTAATTTGCATAGTCGTTTTTGGAATATAGGCATGTCGCAAATGGCATGTGCAACGCCGCTGAGGAGTGTGTTGGCGTCGTTGTCAGGTCGTTCTCAGCCCTTTGCTTTGGCTAGCGTGGGCGAGCCTCTTTTCTGGAGAAATGCACATGACGTCTGCTCCGAAAGTACTCGCCGCCGGCCTGGCACTGCTGCTGACCGGCCAAACCTGGGCCAGTGAACTCAAGCATTGGCCTGCTGATGCAGCCAGGCAGCTGGACACGATGATCGCGGCCAATGCCAACCAGGGTAACTACGCGGTGTTCGACATGGACAACACCAGCTATCGCTTCGACCTCGAAGAGTCGCTGTTGCCGTTCATGGAAAACAAGGGCCTGCTCAGCCGGGAAAAGCTTGATCCGTCGTTGAAGCTGATGCCTTTCAAAGACACTGCCGAACACAAGGAGAGCCTGTTCAGCTACTACTACCGGCTCTGTGAAATCGACGACATGGTCTGCTATCCCTGGGTTGCCCAGGTGTTTTCCGGCTTCACCCTCAAGCAGCTCAAGGGCTATGTCGATGAGCTGATGGCCTCTGGCAAACCGATCCCCAGCACCTACTACGAGGGCGATCAGGTCAAGACCATCGAGGTGCAGCCGCCGAGAATCTTCACCGGCCAGACTGAGCTGTTCAACAAGCTGATGGCCAACGGCATCGAGGTGTATGTGATGACCGCCGCCTCCGAAGAGCTGGTGCGCATGGTCGCCTCCGACCCCAAATACGGCTACAACGTCAAACCGCAGAATGTCATCGGTGTCAGCCTGCTGCTCAAGGATCGCGAGAATGGCGCTTTGACCACCGCGCGCAAACAGATCAGCGCGGGCAGTTATGACCCGCAGGCCAACCTGGGCCTGGAACTGACCCCTTATCTATGGACCCCGGCAACCTGGATGGCGGGCAAACAGGCGGCGATCCTGACCTACATCGATCAATGGAAGAAGCCGGTACTGGTTGGTGGCGATACACCCACCAGTGACGGCTACATGCAGTTCCACAGTGTCGATGTCGGCAAGGGCGGTATTCACCTGTGGATAAACCGCAAAGCCAAGTACATGGACCAGCTCAACGGCATGATCGCCCAGAACGCGGCCGCCCAGGCCAAAGAGGGCTTGCCGGTGACGGCGGACAAGAACTGGGTGATTGTTACCCCTGAGCAGATTCAATGATGCCCTGTGGAATCAGCGCTTGTTCAGGCCCTTGGCCAGCCGGTCACCGCCCAGCTGGATCAAGGCCACCAACACCACCAGCATGACAATCACGGTGAGCATGATCTGGCTGTCGAAACGCTGGTAGCCGTAGCGGTAGGCGATATCGCCCAGGCCACCAGCACCGATGGCGCCGGCCATGGCCGAGGAGTTGATCATGGTCACCAGGGTGATGGTGAAACCGCCGACGATGCCTGGCAAGGCTTCGGGCAGCAGTACGTGCCAGACGATATGCCAGCGTCGGCAGCCCATGGCCTGGGCGGCTTCGATCAGGCCATGGTCGACTTCGCGCAGGCTGACTTCGGCGATCCGCGCAAAGAACGGGGTGGCGGCAATGGTCAGTGGCACCACCGCCGCCCAGACCCCATAGGTGGTACCGACAATCAGGCGGGTAAAGGGGATCAGCGCGACCATCAGGATCAGAAACGGGATCGAGCGGAACAGGTTGACGAACGCCCCGAGCAGCCGGTTCAGGGTCGGCGCCTGGTAAATCCCGCCCTTGCCGCTGGTGACCAGAATCACCGCCAACGGAATCCCGGCCAGCAGGGCGATCAGCGACGACACCCCGACCATCAACAGGGTATCGAGTACGCCCTGGAGCAAGCGATCAGTCCACATAACCCAGTACCTCTACCTGCGTGGCCCACTGCCGGGCACGTTCGATGACCTGTTCATGGCTGTGCGGCGAGTTCGCCACCGACACCAGCAATTGCCCCAGCGGCCGCCCCTGGATCGACTCGATACCGCCTTGCAGCAAGCTGATCCGGCCACCGAGGCTGGCGAACAATGTGGATAACTCCGGTGCCTGGCGCTCAGTGCCGCTGACTTTGAGGTTCAGCACCAGCGCCGCCTCGGCACTGCCCGGTTGCGGCTGCAGGCGGGCCTGCAAAGTGGCCGGCACGGCGGCTTGCAAGGGCGCGAGCAAGGTCTTGCTGACGGCGTGGCGGGGATTGCCGAAGACCTGCCAGACCGCGCCTTGTTCGACGATACGTCCGCGTTCCAGTACCACCACCCGCTGGCAGATATCGCGGATCACTGCCATTTCGTGGGTGATCAGGATGATGGTCAGGCCCAGGCGCTGGTTGATGTCGCGCAGCAGCTCAAGAATCGACGCCGTGGTTTCCGGGTCGAGGGCCGAGGTCGCTTCATCGCAGAGGAGGATGTCCGGGTCGTGAACCAGCGCCCGGGCGATGCCGACGCGCTGCTTTTGCCCGCCGGACAATTGCGCGGGATAGGCGTGGTGCTTCTGTTCAAGGCCGACCAGTTCCAGCAACTCGGCAACCTTGCGCTGGCGTTGCGCCTTGGGTACACCGGCGACTTTGAGGGGCAGTTCGACGTTCTGCCACACGGTCTTGGCCGACATCAGGTTGAAGTGCTGGAAGATCATGCCGATGCGCCGGCGCAGGCGCACCAGGCGGTCTTCATCGAACTCGCCGATATCGACCTGATCGATCAGCACACGACCGGCGCTAGGCTGCTCAAGACGATTGATGGTACGGATCAGCGACGATTTGCCCGCACCGCTACGGCCGATGATGCCGAAGATCTCGCCGCGCTGGATGTTCAGGTCGATACCTTCCAGCGCCGGGGCGGTTTGCCCCGGATAGGTTTTGCCCAGGCCGATGAAGCGCACATGGGCGTTGCCCAGCTCAGGGTGCAGGGCCCGTTGCCGGGCCTGCTGCAGCGGCGCAAAGGAGGACTCCTCTGGCGCCAGGAGGGCGGTGGCGGCGCTCATCTCAGCTCTCCCAGCCCGGTTGGTAAAGCTTGCCATGGGCTTTGTCGAGCGCGGCACGCACGGCTGGCGAGTGCTGATAAATATCGATGAATTTGGCCAGGCGCGGATCGTCCTTGTTCTGCGGGCGGATGACGAACTGGATTACGTATTCCTTGTGATCGAGGCCGTCGAACAGCAGGGCCGAGGTGGCATCGAAGGTATTGGCCAGGCGGATGTAGGCCGGATAACCCTGGACCAGGTCGGCATCATCGTAGGCCCGCACCAGTTGCACGGCTTCGACCTGGAGGATCTTCAACTGTTTGGGATTGGCGACGATATCCTCTTCAGTGGCCTTGTAGCCCACACCGGGTTTGAGGGTGATCAGCCCGGCCTTGGCCAGTAGCTGCAGGCCGCGGCCGCTGTTGATCGGGTCATTGGCGATGGCCACGCTGGCGCCTTGTGGCAACGCGTCAAAGCTTTTGTACTTTTTCGAGTACAGGCCGACGTTGTTGATGATCCCCGATGCATAAGGCACCAGGTCAAAACCGGCCGCCGCCTTGGCGTTTTCCAGGAACGGGATGTGCTGGAAATAGTTCACGTCGATGTCGCCGCTGGCCAGGCTGACGTTTGGTGCGATCCAGTCGCTGAACTCGATCAGTTCGACATCCAGCCCCTGCTTCTTCGCTTCGCTGACGGCCGCTTCCAGCGGGATGGCGAAGGCTGCGGTGGTGCCGACCTTTAACGCATCGGCAGCCTGAGTGGTGGAAAACAGGCCGAGGGTAAGGGCCAGCGCCGCGACGGGGCGGGCAAGGAAGGTCTTAAGCATGCTGTAGCGCTCCGCTCGGGGTGGTGTGGCGATAGCTGGCGCCGGGATGCCCGGCGGGCAGCAGGGGCTGGTCACTGGCGAAGAGTTTTTCGCGCAGGGTGCCGTCTTCGTAGGCAGTCTTGTACGAGCCGCGACGCTGCAGCTCGGGGATCACCAGGTCGATGAAGTCGACATAGCTTTCCGGGGTCACGGTGCGGGTCAGGTTGAAGCCGTCCAGGCCGGTTTCGGCGATCCAGCTTTCCAGCTCGTCGGCGACCTGGGTCGGTGAGCCGACCAGGGTGATGTAGCGCCCGCCGAGGGCGTGCTGGTCGAGCAGCTTGCGCCGGGTCCAGTCGTTGTTCTGCAAGGTCTTGGTCGCCGACTGGATGGCGTTGCTTTTGACGTACTGGATCGGTTCGTCCAGTGCGTAGGCCGAGAAGTCGATACCCGTTGAGCTGGCGAAGTGCGCAACCCCTGCTTCGGCGCTGGCGTAACGCAGGTATTCGGCGTGCTTGGCCCAGGCTTGCTCCTCGGTACGCGCAACGATCACGGTCAGGCCCATGAACACCTTGATCGCCTCGGGATCACGGCCAGCGGCCACGGCAGCTGCACGAACCTTGTCGACCTGGGCGCGGGTCCCGGCCTTGGTCTGGCCGCTGATGAACACGCATTCGGCATGGTTGCCGGCAAAGCCCAGGCCGCGCTCGGAGCTGCCGGCCTGGAACAGCACCGGCGTACGTTGCGGTGAGGGTTCGCACAGGTGATAGCCTTCGACCCGGTAGAACTCACCCCGGTGGTTCACCTTATGGACCTTTTCCGGGTGGGCGTAGACCCGCTGCTGGCGATCGTTGGCCACCGCGCCGTCTTCCCAGCTGCCCTCCAGCAGTTTGTACAGCACCTGCATGTATTCGTCGGCCTGGTCGTAGCGGCGGTCGTGTTCGGCTTGCTGCTCAAGGCCCATGGCCCGGGCGGCACTGTCCAGATAACCGGTGACGATATTCCAGCCCACCCGGCCACGGCTCAGGTGATCGAGGGTCGAGAGCTTGCGGGCGAACAGATAGGGCGGCTCGTAGGTCAGGTTGGCCGTCAGGCCGAAGCCCAGATGCCGGGTCACCGCGGCCATGGCCGACACCAGCAGCAACGGGTCGTTGACCGGCAGCTGGATCGACTCCTTGAGCGGTACCTCGACGTTGTTCCGGTAAACGTCGTAGACCCCGACGATGTCGGCGATGAACAGGCCGTCGAACAGCCCGCGCTCAAGCAACCTCGCCAGTTCGGTCCAGTACTCCAGCGTCTTGTACTGGGTGGACGTATCCCGTGGGTGAGTCCACAGACCGTGGTTGATGTGGCCAATGCAGTTCATGTTGAAGGCATTGAGGAGGATTTTCTTCTTGGCCATCAGATGGTCCCCCGTAGCGGTGGGTTCTCATCGTTGAGGTAGTAGTTGCCGATGGCGTGGTACTTCCAGCGCACCGGGTCGTGCAGGGTATGCACGCGGGCGTTGCGCCAGTGACGGTCGAGGCCATGTTCGGCGAGGGTGGCCTGGCTGCCGGCCAGTTCGAACAGGGTGCTGCCGGCGGCCAGGGAAATTTCGGTGCTGATCGCCCGGGCTTCGGCCACGGCGATGGAGGCAGCGGCCACGGTGCTGGCGTTGGGGGCGGCCTGGGCCTGGTCGAGGTACTCGCCGGCGCGTTCAAGCAGGGCCTCAGCGGCGTGCACACGGATCGCCAGATGACCGAAGGACTTCAGCGTCAGCGGGTCGTCGCTGGCCTTGTCGATGCCGGAATCGATCCATGGCCGGCTGCGGCTGCGCACGAACTGCAGGGCATCTTCGTAGGCGGCGCGGGCGATGCCGGTGTCGATCGCGGCATGAAGGATCTGCGCCAATGGGCCGACCGTGGTCGGCCGTTCGAAGGCGCTCTGGAACGGCACCACATCCTCGGCGGCGACCCGGACATTCTCGAACAGTACCGAGCCGCTGCCGGTGGTGCGCTGGCCAAAACCGCTCCAGTCGTCGATCACCTGCAACCCGGCGCTGTCGGCGGGGACAAACACCAGCTGCTGCACGCCCTGCTCGTCGACCACCGAAGTGGGAATGCGTTGGGCATAGAGCGCGCCGGTGGCGTAGAACTTGCGCCCGTTGATGCGGTAGCCGTCACCGTCCCGGCTCAGGGCCGTGGTGCGGTCATGGGCGGTTTTGGTCCCAAGTTCCGCCAGGGCGTTGCCGAAGCGTTTGCCGGCCAGTACTTCGGCGTACAGGCGCTGCTGTTGCTGCGGACTGCCGTTTACCCGCAGCACTTCCAGGGCATAGAAATGGTTTTGCGGAATCTGACCCAGGGAGGCATCGGCCTGGGCGATGCGCGCGATGACTTTGGCCAGGGTAACGTTGGAAACACCGGCGCCGCCAAAGGCTTTGGGGACGCTGATGGCCCACAGGCCAGAGCGCGAAAACAGCGCCAGTTCCGGGTGTGGCAGGCGACGTTCGCGATCACGCAGGATGCTGTCGCGGCGCAATTCGCCGGCCAGTTCTTCGGCAATCTGCAAAGCCTGGGCGTCAGTGTGGATGACCGCGACGTTTTCGTGCGGTTGCGGCAGAAGGCTCATAAATAGGCTCCAGTGGTCTGGTCAGATCCAGGAATGCCGGGCAGGCAAGGTACCGTTGAGGTGATAGGCGCCGACGGCGTGGTATTTCCAGCGCACCGGGTCGTGGAGGGTGTGCACGCGGGCATTGCGCCAGTGCCGGTCGAGGTTGAACTCGGCGAGGGTGGCGCGGCTGCCGGCCAGCTCGAAGAGCTTTTCGCTGGCCTGCAGGGCGATCTCGGTGGTCAGCACCTTGGCTTCGGCCACGGCAATCGAAGCCCGGGCTGCCGAGGCGGCGTCCACCGGTGCGGCGTTGACTTCATCGAGAGTGCGCGCGGCCTTGCTCAACAAGGCCTGGGCCGCATGCAGCTCAAGTTGCAGGCGACCGATATCGGCGATCACGTAGAGGTCATCGCTGGCGCGCTCGACCTTGGCATCGATCCATGGCCGTGATTTTTCCCGGACAAAGGCGATGGCGTCGGCGACTGCGGCTTCAGCGATGCCGGCATCGATGGCAGCCTGGATCAGTTGCGAAGCGGCGCCCTGGATATTCGGCACCTCGTTCTGGCGCCAGTTGTCGATCACCAGCTCGGCGTCGACCTGAACCCGGTCCAGCAGCACGGTGCCGCTGGCGGTGGTGCGCTGACCGAAGCCGGACCAGTCATCGACGATGCGCAGCCCGGGCGTGCCGCGGCGGACGAAGGCCATGACCTGACGGCCTTCATCGTTCAGCGCTTTGACCGCTACCCAATGGGCGAACAGGGCGCCGGTGGAATAGAACTTCTGGCCGCTGAGCACATAGTGGTCGCCCTCGCGGGTGATCCGTGCCTTGAGTTCCAGGGTGTGCTTGCTGCCGCGTTCGGGACCGGCATTGCCGATTCGCCAGCCGTCGAGCACCGATTTGAACAGCAGGTCCTTCTGCCGTTCACTGGCCGTGCCTTTGAGCAACTGCAGGATGCCGAACTGGTTCTGCGGGATTTGCCCCAGCGCCGGGTCGGCGGCGCTGATGATGCGAAACACTTCGGCGATGGTGACAAACGACACCTGGGCACCGCCGTAGGCGCGGGGAATGGAAATGCTGCCCAGGCCGCTGCGGGTGAACTGTTCGATTTCTGTCCAGGGCAGCTTGCGTTGCTGGTCGCGCCGGGCAGCCTGGCTGCGGGCAACTTCGGCCAGTTCACGGGCAGCCTGCAGGGCCTCGGCGTCGCTGCGCAGGACTTTGGCCGGCAACAGCAGCGGTGCGCTGTCGAGATCACTGTGGACGTTGGTATCTGCCAGACTGGACATCAGTGCCGCTCCCTGGCTGCACTCAATGCCCTGGCGTTACGCACTGGGGTGATTGTGTTCCTGACCATAACCTTACCTCACGTATTGGAAAGGTCGGCGCGGGCTGCGCCGACTGAAATGCGCTGGTCCGGTGGTCCGGTTCATATACCCTAATGCTGTATAAAAATTAAATAAACTAACTTGTTGGAATATAGATAGAAGTACTCGACGCTCGCCCGGCAGACACTCGCAGGTGCACCGCGGGCGCCCACTGCGAGCGGTTGCCGACCCGGTCGAGAATGCAGTAACTCAGTTCCAGATGTGGGTCGGGGCCGTTTTCCTCAATCAATGTCAGGGGGATCCTGGCCGGCAGCGGCTGGCCGACCTGGCACTTGCTCACGCCAGGCAAGTCCACACGCAGATCGCCCCAGCGCAAGGTGATCCGGTCACCTTCGGCCATGTTCCGGTAGGGCGCCAGGGTGCAGGGCAGGTCGTTGTTCAGGCTGTGCAGAAACAGGCCCTCGCGACGCAACCGGCCCGCCAACTGCACTGGCTGCAAGTGCTCGTGGGGGCTGTTGCCTCCAGGGCAGTCGAGTTTTACCAGGACCTGCAGTTCAGGTGAGCGCAGCGGGTGGTGGCCGGGTTTGAGCAGGCGGTAATGCAGGCGGTGGATACCGTTGTGCAGCAAGCTGGCGGGTATGCGCAGGTCGATGCTGCCATCCGGCTCATGGGCTTGCAGGCTGTGGGCGGCGACAAAGCGCTGGCCCCAGAACAAGGTCAGCAGGTCGCCGGCTTCCATGGGTGGCTGGATCGGCACACGCGCCCGTAATCGCGCGGCGCTGTGGCAGCCAATACCGGCCGCATTGATGCCGGGGAGAATCGGTGGGGAAAGTTCGGGTCCTTGGCTGACATTGGGCATGGCGCGCATCCTTGGCATGAGCATCTGCTGGATTGGCGGTTATTGGCCAGCAGACGCGCAGGATCAAGCCCGCACACTGCCATTTGGCTGCTGACGGAAAACTTCGGAACAGGACTACGCCCACAGGGAAAACCTGCGGGCGCGATTGGGGATGGGGTCTGGTGGGGAACTCAGTACCCGGTGTTCTGGACGCCGAGGAACTTGCCGAGGAACTGCCGGGTTCGCTCTTCCCGGGGGTGGGCGAACAGCGCCCTGGCTTCACCCTGTTCGACAATCACGCCCTTGTCGAAAAAGATCACCCGGTTGGCGACATCACGGGCAAAGCTCATTTCATGGGTGACGATGATCATCGTGCGTCTTTCTTCGGCCAGACCGCGGATGGTTGCCAGTACTTCACCGACCAGTTCCGGGTCCAGCGCCGAGGTCGGTTCGTCGAACAGGATCACTTCAGGCTCCATCGCCAGCGCCCGGGCAATCGCCACCCGTTGCTGCTGGCCGCCGGACAGTTTGCGCGGATACGACGCCTCTTTGCCCCCCAGGCCGACCTTGGCCAACAGCTTCATGCCCAGGGCCACGGCTTGCTCACGCGGGGTCTTCTTGACCACCAACGGCCCTTCGATCACGTTCTCCAGCGCCGTGCGATGGGGAAACAGGTTGAAGTTCTGGAACACGAAACCGACCTGCTGGCGCAACTTGCGGATCAGGCCTTGCTGTTTGGTCAGGGGCAGGTTGGCATCGATGGTCACGTCACCGACCTGGATGCGGCCGCTGCTGGGCGTTTCCAGCAGGTTCAGGCAACGCAGGAAGGTGGTCTTGCCGGAGCCGCTGGGGCCGATGATGGCGATGACTTCGCCGGCCTCGACCTTCAGGCTGATGTCGTTCAGAACCGTCTGGCCATTGAACTGTTTGCTCAGTCGCTCTACCACGATCATGCCGCGTTACTCCTGGTCGTGCCGGTTGACCCGCGCTTCCAGGCGGTTCTGCAGGTGCGCGAGAACGCTGGCCAGCACCCAGTAGATCAGTGCGGCGGCAAGGTACATGGTGAAGACTTCGAAGGTGCGCGCGGTGATCAGCTGCGCCTGGCGGAACAGCTCCGGCACCTGGATTGTCGCGGCCAGGGCAGTGTCCTTGACCAGCGAAATGAAACTGTTGCCCAGCGGCGGCAGCGCGGTGCGCGCCGCCTGCGGCAGGATGGCCCGGCGCATGGCCTGGCCACGGGTCATGCCGATACTGGCGGCGGCCTCCCACTGGCCGCGGTCGATGGAGCCGATCGCGGCGCGCAGGATTTCACAGGCATAGGCGGCCATGTTCAGCGAAAAGCCGATCAGCGCCGCCGGTAGCGGGTCCAGTTCCAGGCCCACCTGGGGCAGGCCGTAATAGATCACGAACAGCTGCACCAGCAGCGGGGTGCCGCGAAAGAACGACACATAGACCCGTGCGATCCAGCTCACCAGCTTGATGCGTGACAGGCGCATCAGGGCCAGGCCAAAGCCCAGCAGCAAGCCGAAGAACATCCCGCCGAGGCTGAGAATGACGGTGAAGTACGCGCCCTTTAGCAGAAAGGGCGCGCTGTCCAGCGCAAGCTGCAGGCTGTCTTCGATCATTTAGTCACATCGGCGCCGAAGTACTTCTCAGAGAGCTTGGCCAGGGTGCCGTCGGCGCGCAGCTTGTCCAGCGCCTTGTTGATGGCGTCGAGCAGTTCAGGCTCGCCCTTGCGCAGGGCGATACCGGCTTCCTGACGCGAGAATGCGTCACCGGCAGCGGTAGTGTCCTTGGCTTTCTTGGCGTATTCCAGAGCGGCCAGGCGGTCGATCAGGATGGCGTCGATCCGGCCGACACGCAGTTCCTGGAACTTGGTCGGATCGTCTTCGTAGGTGCGCACGTCAGCGGTCGGTACATTGGCTTTGACCCACTGTTCGTAGTTGGTGCCCAGGCCTACCCCGACCTTCTTGCCGCCCAGGTCGGCAGCGGATTTGATGTTCAGCTCGGCGGCCTTTTTCGTCAGCACCAGTGCCTGAATACCGGAAACGGTGTAAGGCTCGGAGAAGTCGTACTTCTTCTTGCGCTCCTCGGAGATGGTCACCTGGTTCACCACGGCGTCCAGACGTTTGGACTCCAGGGCAGCCAGGATGCCGTCCCACTTGGTTGGCTGGATCTTCGCCTTGACGCCCAGCTCCTTGGCCAGGGCCTCTGACAGCTCCACTTCAAAACCCGACAGTTTGCCGCTTTCATCGACGAAGCTGAACGGCGGGTAGGTGCCTTCCAGGCCGATGTTGATGACACCCTTGTCCTTGATGGTTTTCAGCTGCTCGCCGGCAACCGCCTGACCGAGCAGACTGGCGCCCAGCAGCAGGGCGACGCCTGCGTTGAGAATCTGTTTAGCGATTACTGTCATGACGAAGCCCCAATGTTGTTGTGTAGTGGTTGGCGACTATAGGGTGACGCTAATAGGCTTAAAAATAATATAAATTCATTTTCTTATATTATTTTTGTATATGTCATTTAGCTATTCCAGACCTCAGGGTAGGCGAATAATGCCGGTGCCCCACCGGTATGCAGGAAAATCAGCGGACCATCGTCGAATCGCTGGCGCGCAATGCCGTCGAGCAGGCCGGCCATGGCCTTGCCGGTGTACACCGGGTCGAGCAATAAACCTTCCTGGCTCGCCAGCAGGCGGATGGCGGCGAGGGTGCCGGCGTTCGGTTCGCCATAGCGCGGGGCGAAGTATTCGTCCCAGAGTTCGATCTTGAATGTCTTCGGCAGGCGGATGCCCAGCAGTTCGGCGGTGCGCTCGGCCAGCCCCTCAACTTTCGGCCGTTGCGCCTCGTCGTTGCGCGACACGGTAACGCCGATCACCGGCAGCTTTGGCAATTTCTCGGCCAGGGCGATGGCCAGGCCGCTATGGGTGCCGGCGCTGCCGGAAGCGAGTACAACGCCGGCAAAGGTCTGGCCGCAGTGCTTGATCTGTTCGGCAAGCTCGAGTCCTGCACGCACATAGCCCAGTGCGCCGAGCGCGTTGGAGCCGCCGATCGGCACGATGTACGGTCTGCGCCCGCTGGCGTGCAGACGTACAGCCAGAGATTGCAGTTGCTCGTCGGCGTTGTCGAGGTTATCCACAAGCTCGACCTTGGCATCGAACAGGTCCAGCAGCAGGCGGTTGCCATTGCCTCGGTAGTTCGGTGATTCGGTGCCGATCGGGTTTTCCAGCAGCGCGACACAACCCAGGCCCAGTTGCGCAGCGAGTGCCGCGGTCTGGCGCACATGGTTGGACTGGATCGCCCCGGCGGTGACCAGGGTATCGGCGCCCTTGCTCAGGGCATCGGCAGCCAGGTATTCGAGTTTGCGCAGCTTGTTGCCGCCCAGGGCCAGCGGGGTGCAGTCGTCGCGTTTGACGTAGATGTCGCGGCCAGCCCAGGCCGAGAGGCGGTGCAGCTTTTCCAGCGCGGTCGGCGCGCCAAGCAGGTCCAGACGATTGAAGCGGGAGAGCTGTCGGTCGATCATGGCAATACATCTGCAAGGGAAAATCCGACTATAGGCAGCGTCGGGCCAGCGGGCAACTCCCGGCCTTATGCCGGCTATATTGCGTTTTGGAATAAAGGGTTATTTTTTCTCCCCCCAGCATTTGCCGTAAAGTGAGCGTCTATCTGGCGGCCTTCTCATTCCATTATCGCCGCCGCGGCAGGAGACGTAACCGTGAGCGAAAACGCGCAGACAGGGCATTGGCAACTGCAGGGCATTGTTGCCGGCTTGCGTAGCGCCCGTGACAAATGGCGCAGCAGCAATGGTCGCAGCAGTGGTGAGCAAGGGGGGCGCGAGCTGCCTTCGCGCGAAGCCATGCGCCACATCCTTGAGCAATTGTGCGGGGCGCTGTTTCCCATGCGCCTGGGTCCGGTGGACCTGCGCGAGGAAAGCGAAGATTTCTACGTCGGGCATACCCTCGATTCGGCCCTGACTGCCTTGCTTGCCCAGGCGCGCCTGGAGCTGCGCTACGTCGCCCGTCATGGCAAGTGCAACACTGCCGACGTCGACGCCACGGCGCTGCGTTTGATCCAGGACTTCGCTGCCGCGTTGCCGGAGCTGCGCAGTGTGCTCGACACTGACGTGCTGGCGGCCTTCCATGGCGACCCGGCAGCACGCAGCGTCGATGAAGTGTTGCTGTGCTACCCGGGAATCCTGGCGGTGATCCATCACCGTCTGGCCCATCACCTTTACCGTTCCGGCCTGCCTTTGCTGGCGCGGATCAGCTCGGAGCTGGCGCATTCGGCCACCGGTATCGACATCCATCCGGGTGCGCAGATCGGCAAAAGCTTCTTCATCGACCATGGCACCGGTGTGGTGATCGGCGAAACGGCGATCATCGGCGAGCGGGTACGCATCTATCAGGCCGTGACTCTGGGGGCCAAACGCTTCCCGGCGGATGAGGACGGGCAGCTGCAAAAAGGCCATCCGCGCCACCCGATCGTCGAGGACGACGTGGTGATTTATGCCGGTGCAACTATTCTGGGGCGTATCACCATCGGCAAGGGTTCGACCATCGGCGGCAACGTCTGGTTGACCCGCAGTGTGGCCCCGGGCAGCAACCTGACCCAGGCCAATCTGCAGCACGATGACGGGACCCAGAAGTAACCGCAGCAAGGCTTGGATTGCGGCATTGGGTCGCATTGCGGACCCCATCCATGTTTAACTTGAACGCTTGTTCAAGTTAAAACGGTGGTCCGCTGCCGGCGTTCAACAGGAGGAAACCCTTTGCTGAACCCGTTCAATCCAAGCCTTTCCCTTCATATCGAGGTGCACGTTTAATGGGTGCACCGAGTTCTTCAGCCAGCGGCAAGATCCGCATGAATCCGCCGGTTTTCTATTTCGCGGCGAGCTTTATCCTCATTTTCGGACTGGTGGTCATCAGCAATCCGCAAGCGGCCGGTGAATGGTTGCTGGCGGCACAGAACTGGGCGGCCAATACGGTCGGCTGGTACTACATGCTGGCGATGACGCTGTACCTGGTCTTCGTGGTGGTCACCGCCTTGTCCGGCTACGGCAAGATCAAGCTCGGTGCCGACCACGACGAACCCGAGTTCAGTTACCTGTCGTGGGCCGGCATGCTGTTCGCCGCCGGTATCAGCATTACCCTGTTCTTCTTCTGCGTTTCCGAACCCCTTACCCACATGCTCCAGCCGCCCCAGGGTGAAGCCGGAACGGTCGAGGCCGGGCGTCAGGCGATGCAGTTGCTGTTCCTGCATTGGGGCCTGCACGGTTGGGGTGTGTTCGCCTTCGTCGGTATGGCCCTGGCCTATTTCGCCTACCGCCATAACCTGCCGCTGGCCCTGCGTTCCGCGTTGTACCCGTTGATCGGCAAACGCATCAACGGGCCGATCGGCTATGCGGTGGATGGCTTCGGCATCATCGCCACGGTGTTCGGCCTGGGCGCGGACATGGGCTTTGGCGTGTTGCACCTGAACTCGGGCCTGGATTACCTGTTCGGCATTCCGCATACCCAATGGGTGCAGGTGGCGCTGATCACCCTGATGATGGGCGCGGCGGTTGCAGTTGCCGTGGCCGGGGTCGAGAAGGGCGTGCGGGTGATGTCCGACATCAACATGTTCCTCGCCTGCGCGCTGCTGCTGTTCGTCCTGTTCGCCGGGCCCACCCAGCACCTGTTCAATACCCTGATCCAGAACCTGGGCGACTACCTGGGCGCACTGCCGAGGAAGAGCTTCGACGTCTATGCCTATAACGAAGCCAGAGACTGGCTGGGTGGCTGGACCGTGTTCTACTGGGCCTGGTGGATTGCCTGGGCGCCCTTTGTCGGGCTGTTCATCGCGCGTATTTCCCGTGGCCGCACCATCCGTGAGTTCGTCTTCGGTGTGCTGCTGATCCCGCTGGGTTTCACTCTGGCGTGGATGTCGATCTTCGGTAACAGTGCGATGACCCAGGTGCTCGATCACGGCATGACCGCGCTGGGTCAGTCGGCCATCGACAACCCGTCGATGACCCTCTACCTGCTGCTGGAAACCTATCCGTGGAGCAAGGCGGTCATTGCCGTCACGGTGTTCATCAGCTTTGTGTTCTTCGTCACTTCGGCCGACTCCGGCACCGTGGTGCTGTCGACCTTGTCCGCCCGCGGCGGCAACGCTGATGAAGACGGGCCGAACTGGTTGCGGGTGTTCTGGGGCGCGATGACTGCCCTGGTGACCATCGGCCTGTTGTTCGCCGGCAGCATCGACTCATTGAAGTCGGCGGTGGTGCTTACTTCGTTGCCGTTCTCGGTGATTCTCCTGGCAATGATGTGGGGCCTGCACAAGGCGTTTTACCTGGAGTCGCAACGGCAGATCGCGCAGATGCATTCGCTGGCGCCGTTCGCCAACTCCCGGCGTGGCCGCGGTGGCTGGCGTCAGCGCCTGAGCCAGGCGGTGCATTTCCCGTCCCGCGACGAGGTCTACCGGTTCATGGATGACGTGGTGCGCCCGGCGATTGCCGAGGTGACCGAGGTATTCGTCGAGAAGGGCCTGAACGTCATTACCCAGGAAGACCCGAGCCATGACAACGTCAGCCTGAAGATTGGTCATGGCGAGGAGCAGCCGTTCATCTATCAGGTGCAGATGCGCGGCTACTTCACGCCGTCATTCGCCTTGGGCGGGCTGGGTACCCAGGAGTTGAAGAACCGCCGTTACTATCGGGCCGAGGTGCACCTGAGCGAAGGCAGCCAGGACTATGACCTGGTGGGTTACAGCAAGGAGCAGATCATCAACGACATCCTTGATCAGTACGAGCGGCATATGCAGTTTTTGCATCTGGTGCGTTGAGTCTACCGCCCTCATCGCCGGCAATGCCGGCTCCCACACTGGCTCGGTGTATGCCGCCCTGTGGGAGCCGGCCTTGCCGGCGATAGCCGCGCCGCCAACTCAGAACGGCGCATCCCCGAGAATCGTCGCCCGGTGCATCACCCGCCGCTGCGGCCGGTAGTCATCCACCGCGTAATGCTGGGTCACGCGGTTGTCCCAGAAGGCCACGTCATTCTCCTGCCAGCGCCAGCGGATGGTGAACTCCGGCCGTGTGGCATGGGCGAACAGCAACTTCAGTATCGCCTCGCTTTCCGCCTCGTTCAGCTCATTTATCCTCGTGGTGAAACCGTCATTGACGAACAGCGACTTGCGCCCGCTCACCGGATGCGTGCGGATCACCGGGTGTGACAGCGGCGGATTGTTGCGCCGCGTCGCTTCCCAGCGTTGCAGATCCTCAGGCGTGGTGCCGAAGCGCTCCAGCGGAAACGACTTGGTGAAGTCATGGGTTGCGGTCAGTCCGTCGAGCAATTGCTTGAGCGGCGCCGACAAGGCTTCGAAGGCTGCAATACCGCTGGCCCACAAAGTATCGCCGCCATAGCTCGGCAGTTGCTTGGCGCTGAGGACCGCACCCAATGCCGGGGTCGGCAGGAAGGTCACGTCGGTGTGCCAGATGGCGTTGTCGCGCACGTCTGTCACGGCGGTGTCGAGCACCAGCACCTGCGGGGTTTCCGGCACGTTGGGGTAGATCGGGTGAATATGCAGGTCGCCAAAGCGCGCGGCAAAGTCAGCCTGCTGCTGTGGGTTGATCGGCTGGTCACGGAAGAACAGCACCTGATGCTTGAGCAGGGCCTGCTCGATGCTGTCACGTTGTTCGTCGTTGATCGCGCGGCTGAGGTCGATACCGCTAATCTGTGCGCCGAGTGCAGTGCTCAGCGGAGTAATGGTCAGGCTCATGGCTAATTCTCGATGGGTCTTCAATGACTCTGGCCGTGCCAGGGCACCAGTTTGCGCTGCAGGGCGCGCAGCCCCATTTCCAGGGCAAAGGCGATCAGCGCGATCACCAGGATGCCCAGCACCACCACGTCGGTAACCAGGAACTGCGCCGCCGACTGGACCATGAAGCCCAGGCCGCTGGTAGCGGCGATCAGCTCGGCGGCGACCAGGGTCGACCAGCCCACACCCAGACCGATGCGTACACCGGTGAGGATGTCGGGCAGGGCACTGGGCAGGATGACGTGGCGGATCAGTTGGGCCCGCGTGGCACCCAGCGATTGCGCCGCCCGCAGTTTGGTCGGATCGACCGTGCGCACGCCGGTGGCAGTAGCGATGGCAATCGGGGCGAAGATTGCCAGGTAGATCAGCAGTACCTTCGACAACTCACCAATGCCGCACCAGATCACGATCAGCGGCAGGTAGGCCAGGGGTGGAATAGGGCGGTAGAACTCGATCAGCGGATCGAGAATGCCGCGGGCAATCCGGTTATGGCCGATAGCGATGCCGATCGGAATCGCCGTGGCAATCGCCGCACCCAGCGCCAGGCCGATACGTCCCAGGCTCGCTCCCAGGTGTTGCCACAGGGTCGACTCCATATAGCCTTGGGTCAGCAGCAACCAGGCCTTGGCCAGCACGGCATCGGGGGAGGGCAGAAACAACGGTTCGATCCACTCGGCGGCGGTCACCGCCCACCACAGCAGGAGCAGGGTGGCCAGGGTCAGGCCGCTGATCCAGCGGGTGCTCAGGCTGCGGCGGATCTTCACCGCCGGGGTTGACGGGCTGCTGCGTTTGGCCGCGACCGGCACTTCCAGGCTGCTCATGCGAACTCCTGCCGCACGGCGGCGCTGCGTTGCGAAAACACCCGGCTCAGCACATGCTCGCGGGTTTCGATAAAGCGTGGGTCGGACTTGATCGCCCTGGCCGATTCTCCCGCGGCATAACGCTGACCGAAGTCCAATTGCAGACGCTCGACGATCTCCCCTGGATTGGGTGCCAGAAGAATCAGATCTGTGGCGAGGAACACCGCTTCTTCAATGTCGTGGGTGATCAGGAACACCGGTTTGGCCGTGCGTTGCCAGACCTGCAGGAGCAACTCCTGCATCTGCTCGCGGGTAAAGGCATCGAGGGCACCGAACGGCTCGTCCATCAGCAGCACCCGCGGGTCGGCGGCCAAGGCGCGGGCCAGGCCGACGCGTTGCTTCTGGCCACCGGACAATTGCCAGATGCGCCGCATGCCGAAGTCGGCCAGGTCAACCAGCGCGAGCATTTCCCAGGCCTTGCGTTCACGCTCGGGGCGCGGCACACCCGCCAGTTCCAGGCCGAAGGCAACGTTGGCCAGGACATCCTGCCAGGGCAGCAGGGCATCGTCCTGGAATACCACGCCGCGCTCGGCACCCGGGCCTTGCACCGGCACACCATCGAGGCTGATGCGCCCGGCGCTGGGCGTTACGAATCCGGCGATCAGGTTGAGCAGCGAGGTCTTGCCGCTGCCCGACGGGCCGAGGGCCACCAGCAACTGCTGTGGGCCCAGGCTCAGGTTGATATCGGCCAGCACCGGTTCGGCTGCGCCGGGGTACTGTGCGCTGATGCGCTCCAGTTCAAGCAATGCCATGACAAGCTCCGATCAGTTGGCGATGAACTTGGCGCTGACGTACGGCGCGTAGTCCGGCAGTACCGCTTCGACCTTGCCCTGTTCCTTGAGGAAGGTGGCGGTGTCGGTGATGGCCTGGGTGGTCGGCGCACCGAGTGCGGCAATCTGGTCGGCCGCCAGCGGGAACACGTTGCCTTGCAGCAGGGCTGGAATGTCCGAGGCTTTGGCGCCAGAGAGCTTGACCAGTTTGTCGACGTTGCTCTGGTTGGCCAGCCAGGCTTGTGGGTCTTTGCGGTAGTCGGCGTAGGCGTCCAGGGTGACTTTGGCGAAGGCCTTGACGATTTCCGGATGCTTGGCGGCAAAGTCCTTGCGCACGATCCAGGCATCGAAGGTCGGTGCGCCTTTCTCGGCCAGCTCACCGGAGGTGATCAGCACCTTGCCGTTTTCCTTGGCCACACCCAGAGCCGGGTCCCAGACGTAGGTGGCGTCGATGTCACCGCGTTTCCACGCGGCGATGATCGCCGGCGGCGCAAGGTTGAGGATCTGCACCTTGGCCGGGTCGATGTTCCACTGTTTAAGCGCGGCCAGCAGGCTGTAATGACCGGTCGAAACGAAAGGCACGGCGATCTTCTTGCCGATCAGGTCCTGCGGCGAATTGATCCCGGCACCTTCGCGGGCCACCAGGGCTTCAGCGGCGCCGATTTGGGTAGCGATCAGAAAGGTTTCCACCGGCAGTTTGCGGGTCGCGGCGGCGGCCAGGGGGCTGGAGCCGAGGTAGCCGATCTGCACATCGCCCGAGGCCACCGCAGTGATCACATCGGCACCGCTGTCGAACTTGCGCCAGTCGATGCTGGCCTTGCTGGCTTTTTCATAATCGCCGTTGACCTGAGCGACTTTCGCCGGATCGACGGTGGTCTGGTAGGCAACGGTCAGGTCAGCCGCCTGAGCGAACCAGCTGGCGCCAGCCAGGGTCAGGGCGGCGAACAGGCGCAACGGAGCATGCAGGGTCATGGTGAACTCCTAGTCAGGCGAGCAGTGGGGAGATAATGGTCGGAAGACTAGATGATCTAAGAAACTTAAAATAAATAACTTTTTAGCATTAGCTTAGGAGCCAATCGCTTTAAGCTTTCAGGCTGCCTCGCGATGACGGAAGTCAAGGTCATCAGCCGCTGAAAACGAAATGATGGGTGAATGCAGCGAACACGCCAGATCAGGCGGTCTAAAAAATTATCTGCTAATAACCTTTAGGAATTAGCTTGTGTGTCGATAACGACAGCGGAGAAAATTTCGGTGCATATTCCGTAATAATCTGAAAAATTACGAAATAAGTCTTTTTGGATTTATAGGATTGTCATTATCCTTGACCCCAAGGGCTGGCGCATTAGACCAAAGTCGTGAAATGAATGGTTACGATTGACTTGACGGTCACGCTTTGGTGCTAATCGCCAATCGACGTCGAGCAGGGCAATAGATCCTGCCGTAAGCGACACACAAGAATTAGAAACGTAGAGGAGCAAAACATGTACAAGTCGACCTTGGCACTCGCCGTGGCCGTAGGGGTTCTGGCCCAGCAAGCGAATGCCGCCGGTTTCGTTGAGGACAGCAAGCTGTCGCTCAGTTCGCGGACCATGTATTTCAATAACGACAACCGTGACGGTGGCTCTGACAACCGCGAGTCCGGTCAGGGCTTCAAGCTCGACTACATCTCGGGCTTTACTGAAGGTACCGTAGGTTTCGGTGTCGATGCACAAGCGCTGTGGGGCATTCACCTGGATGGCGGTAAAGGCCATCACCCGGACAACAGCAGCTTCTTCCCAAGCGACACCGATAAGTCGGCTGAGAGCCAGTGGGGTCGCTTTGGCGCCAACGCCAAAGCGCGTTTCTCCAAGACCGAAGTCCACTTCGGTAGCGCTCTGGCGCCGAACCTGCCAATCCTGGTCTCCAACGATGGCCGTCTGCTGCCGCAAACGTTTGAAGGCGGCACTATTCAGACGAAAGAAATCGACAACCTGACCCTCAATGCCGGTCAACTGACCCACGCCATGGGTCGTGCGTCGAGCAACCGTACTGGTCTGTCCGTCTCCGGCGCAACTCAGGACAGCAACAAGTTCCAGTTCGCCGGTGGCGACTGGAAGGTCACCAAAGACCTGACCTTGCAGTACTACTACTCGAACCTGGAAGACTTCTACAAGCAGCACTTCCTGGGCCTGGTTCACGTCTACCCGATCGCCGAAGACCAGTCGTTCAAGACTGACCTGCGCTACTTCGACAGCAGCAGCGATGGCAAGAACGGTCAGACCGGTTATGCCTTCGACAACAACAAGGGTTTTGCCAAGAACAAGGGCGAGGTCGACAACAAGACCTGGAGCGCCATGTTCACCTATACCCTTGGCGGCCATGCCTTCCTGCTGGGTCACCAGCAGATCGGTGATGACGGTGGTTTTGTCTGGGCGAACCAAGGCGGTGTGACTAAAGACGGTACTACCAACACAAGCACCGAAGGTAACGCTGGCGCCAGCTTCTACCTGTTCACCGACAGCATGATCAACCAGTTCGCCAAAGCCGGTGAGAACACCACTTTCGGTCAATACTCCTATGACTTCGCACGCCTGGGCGTACCGGGTCTGAAGACCTCGGTTTCCTACCTGCGCGGCGATGACATCAAGAGCGCCAAGAACGGCAGCAGCTATCACGAATGGGAACGCGATGCGCGCATCGACTACGTCATTCAGGAAGGCACCCTCAAAGGCCTGGGCGCCAGCCTGCGTCACGGTGTGTACCGCGGTGCTGGTAACGAAGCCAGTGCTGACCAGGATCAGACCCGCCTGATCTTCAACTACACTTACAGCTTCATGTAAGTCCGGTTGAAACAAGAAGCCTCGCTCGATGCGAGGCTTTTTTATGCCTGCTGGTTTATAGGTTTAAAAGTTATAAATAAATCGATATTTATTCTTTTTGTTTTTATCCCGGTGCAGGCACAGTAATCCCATAACGAACCCAGCCAAGGAGCCGCACCATGAGCCTCAGACTCGGCGACATCGCCCCCGACTTCGAACAGGAATCCAGCGAAGGCAAGATCCGCTTTCATGAATGGCTGGGCAACAGCTGGGGCGTGCTGTTCTCGCACCCGGCCGACTTCACCCCGGTGTGCACCACCGAGCTGGGCTTTACCGCCAAGCTCAAGGAACAGTTCGCCGAGCGTGGGGTCAAGGCCATTGCCCTGTCGGTGGACCCGGTGGACTCCCATCACCGCTGGATCGAAGACATCAACGAAACCCAGAACACCATCGTCAACTTCCCGATCCTGGCCGATGCCGATCGCAAGGTTTCCGACCTCTACGACCTGATTCATCCCAACGCCAGCGACACCCTGACGGTTCGCTCCCTGTTCGTCATCGACCCGAACAAGAAGATCCGCCTGACCATTACCTACCCGGCCAGTACCGGGCGTAACTTCCACGAGATTCTGCGGGTGATCGACTCGTTGCAGCTGACCGACAACCACAAGGTCGCCACGCCGGCCAACTGGCAGGACGGTGACGAGGTGGTGATCGTGCCGTCGCTCAAGGATGAGGACGAAATCAAGCAACGCTTTCCGAAGGGTTACCGGGCGGTCAAGCCGTACCTGCGCCTGACCCCGCAACCCAATCGCTGATCTTTAGCCATAGCAGGGATTTTGGGCCGTTTCGACGGCCCTTTTTTATTGGCTGTCTGTGAAATTTGCATAGGCAATAAAGGAATAAACAAATGAAAAAATATGATTTATTGGTATATGTGTCGAGCTGTTAAGGTCACTGCATTCCAGCGAGAACTCAAACTCGCGGCCTTTTAGAACACGATCAAGGATGCGCTCCAATGCTGGTTGTTTCTCTCGGTGGTAGTCCCAGTCTGCGTTCACGCTCCGGTGTGCTGCTCGAGCGCAGCCGCCAGTGGTTGCAAGGCCAGGGCGTTGAAGTGGTGACTTTCCAGGTGCGCGACTTTCCGGCCGAAGACCTGCTGCATGCGCGTTTCGACAGCCCCCGGGTGCAGCATTTTCTGCAACTGGTAGAGCAGGCCGATGGCCTGGTGGTGGCGACGCCGGTCTACAAGGCGTCGTTTGCCGGAGCCTTGAAAACCCTGCTCGATCTGCTGCCTGAGCGCGCGTTGAGCCACAAGGTGGTATTGCCCATCGCCACCGGCGGCAGCATCGCCCACATGCTGGCGGTGGATTACGCACTCAAGCCGGTGTTGTCTGCGCTCAAGGCCCAGGAAACCCTGCAAGGGATCTTCGCGGATGACAGCCAGATCACTTATGGCGAAGGCAATGCCGCCGCACAATTGGCTCCGGTTCTGGAACAACGTCTGAACGAGTCGCTGGAACTGTTTCACAGTGCCCTGGCACGCCGGCCGAAACCGGTCGCCCCCGGTGTACTGAATGAGCGTCTGCTCAGTGCTCGCTGGAGCATCTGAGCCGCACCACCCGATTTTCTGCAATTCCCACCTTACTCGCCCGCCAACGGGCAAGCAGGTGCAGCCTGAACCCAACAGCAAAAGGAGAGCGCTATGCGCACTGTCATTTTGCGTCGTGGTCTGGTCGCTCTGTTTGCTGCGGCTGTGTCCTTCGGCGCCATTACTCAAGCCCAGGCTGAAAGCCTGCGTATCGGTTATCAGAAATACGGCACCCTGGTGCTGCTCAAGGCCAAGGGCTCGCTGGAGAAGCGCCTGGCCGCTCAGGGCATACAGGTGCAATGGACGGAATTTCCCGGCGGCCCGCAGTTGCTTGAAGGCCTGAACGTCGGCTCCATCGATTTCGGTGTGACCGGCGAAACCCCGCCGGTGTTCGCCCAGGCAGCCGGTGCCGATCTGCTGTACGTGGCCTATGAGCCGCCTGCGCCGCACAGCGAAGCGATCCTGGTGCCCAAGGGCTCGCCGATCCAGTCGGTCAAGGAACTCAAAGGCAAGAAAGTCGCGCTGAACAAAGGCTCCAACGTGCACTACCTGCTGGTGCGCGCTCTGGAAGATGCCGGCCTCAAATACACCGACATCCAGCCGGTGTTCCTGCCCCCTGCCGATGCCCGCGCCGCCTTCGAGCGTGGCAGCGTCGATGCCTGGGTGATCTGGGACCCCTATCAGGCCGCTGCCGAACAGCAGTTGCAGGCCCGCACCCTGCGGGACGGCAAAGGCATCGTCGACAACCACCAGTTCTACCTGGCGACCAAACCCTACGCGCAGAAGCACCCTGAAGTGATCAACACCCTGGTCGAGGAAGTGCGCGCCGTAGGCGAGTGGTCCAAGGCCAACCCGCAGGAGGTCACCGACCAGGTCGCACCGCTGCTGGGCCTGCCGGCCGACATCACCCTGACCTCGGTCAAACGCCAGGGCTATGGTGCTCACTTCCTGACCCCGGACGTGGTCAGCGCCCAACAGAAAATCGCCGACACCTTCCATACGCTCAAGCTGATTCCCAAGCCGCTCAGTATCAAGGATGTGATCTGGACTCCCCCGGCCAAGGTCGCTACCGCGCCTTGACGATTCGCCCGTGCCGGGACGCAGTCCCGGCTTGCGTTCCCCTTAGGAGACAACTCCAATGAGCCTCAACGTTTTCTGGTTTCTTCCCACCCATGGCGACGGCCAGTACCTGGGCACCGCCGAAGGTGCGCGAGCAGTCGATCACGGGTACTTGCAGCAGATTGCCCAGGCTGCCGACCGCCTGGGCTTTGGCGGCGTGCTGATTCCGACCGGGCGTTCCTGCGAGGACTCCTGGCTGGTCGCGGCGTCGCTGATACCGGTGACTCAGCGTCTGAAATTTCTGGTCGCGCTGCGTCCGGGCATCATCTCGCCGACCGTGGCGGCACGGCAGGCGGCAACCCTGGATCGTCTGTCCGGAGGCCGGGCGTTGTTCAATCTGGTCACCGGTGGTGATCCGGAAGAGCTCTCGGGTGACGGTCTGTTCCTCAGTCATGAAGAGCGCTACCAGGCGTCGGTGGAGTTCACCCGTATCTGGCGTCGGGTGCTGGAAGGCGAAACCGTCGATTACGACGGTCAGCACATCCAGGTCAAAGGCGCCAAGCTGCTCTATCCGCCGATCCAGCAACCACGTCCGCCGCTGTACTTCGGTGGCTCTTCAGAGGCTGCACAGGATCTTGCCGCCGAGCAGGTCGAGCTGTACCTGACCTGGGGTGAGCCACCGCAAGCGGTTGCCGAGAAGATCGAGCAAGTTCGCGCCAAGGCCGCCAAGCAAGGCCGCAGCGTGCGCTTCGGGATTCGTCTGCATGTGATTGTGCGCGAAACCAATGCCGAGGCCTGGCAGGCCGCCGAACGCCTGATTTCCCATCTGGACGACGACACCATTGCCCGCGCCCAGGCGTCGCTGGCGCGCTTTGATTCGGTGGGCCAGCAGCGCATGGCCGCACTGCACGGCGGCAACCGTGACAACCTGGAAGTCAGCCCCAACCTCTGGGCCGGGGTCGGTCTGGTGCGTGGCGGTGCCGGCACGGCGCTGGTGGGCGATGGCCCGACCGTGGCGCAGCGGGTCAAGGAATATGCCGCACTGGGCATCGACACCTTCATCTTCTCCGGTTATCCACACCTGGAAGAATCCTACCGGGTGGCGGAGCTGCTGTTCCCGCATCTGGATGTGGAGCGCCCGGAACTGCCGAAAAGCGGTGGTTACGTGAGCCCCTTCGGCGAGATGGTCGCCAACGACATCCTGCCCAAATCCGCAGCACAGCGCTGAGGACCTGGCCATGAGTCGAGCATCCACTCCCTGGCCGCAGCGCCTGGCGCCCTGGGCGCTGCCGCTGTTGCTGTTGGCGGTCTGGCAATTGGCAGTCAGCGTCGGCTGGTTGTCGACGCGTATCCTGCCGGCACCGAGCGCGGTGTTCAGCGCCGGTGTCGAGCTGGTGCGCAGCGGCGAAATCTGGACCCACCTGGCAATCAGTGGCTGGCGCGCCGCGCTGGGCTTCCTGATCGGTGGCGCAATCGGCCTGGCCCTGGGCTTTATCACCGGTCTGTCGAAATGGGGTGAACGCCTGCTCGACAGCTCGGTGCAGATGATCCGTAACGTTCCGCACCTGGCGCTGATCCCGCTGGTGATTCTGTGGTTCGGCATCGATGAGTCGGCGAAGATTTTCCTGGTGGCCCTGGGCACCCTGTTCCCGATTTACCTCAATACCTACCACGGCATCCGCAACGTCGATCCGGCGCTGGTGGAAATGGCGCGCAGCTATGGCTTGTCCGGCTTCGAGCTGTTTCGCCAGGTGATTCTGCCCGGTGCCTTGCCTTCGATCCTGGTCGGTGTGCGCTTCGCCCTGGGCTTCATGTGGCTGACCCTGATCGTTGCCGAAACCATTTCGGCCAACGCCGGCATCGGCTACCTGGCGATGAATGCCCGTGAGTTTCTGCAGACCGACGTGGTGGTGCTGGCAATTGTTCTTTATGCCGTGCTCGGCAAGCTTGCCGACCTGGCCGCGCGGGGCCTTGAGCGGGTCTGGCTGCGCTGGCACCCGGCCTATCAACCGACCCGGGGAGAGGGCGCATGACCATCCTCAAAGAACCACCCGCACGGCTATTGCGCGGCATACCGCTGGCGGCGCACAACCTGCAGAAAACCTTTGGCCAGCGCCAGGTACTGCGTGACATCGAGCTGCATATTCCTGCCGGACAGTTCGTCGCCATCGTTGGGCGTAGCGGTTGCGGTAAAAGCACCCTGTTGCGTTTGCTTGCGGGGCTCAACCAACCCAGCGGCGGCGAGCTGCTGGCAGGTTCGGCGCCATTGAGCGAGGCACGCGAAGACACCCGGCTGATGTTCCAGGAAGCGCGGCTGTTGCCGTGGAAAAAGGTGATCGACAACGTCGGCCTGGGCTTGTCCGGCAACTGGCGCCCACAGGCGTTGCAAGCCCTGGAGGCAGTCGGCCTGGCCGAACGTGCCAACGAGTGGCCGGCGGCGCTGTCGGGCGGGCAAAAGCAGCGCGTGGCCCTGGCCCGTGCATTGATCCACCAGCCGCGTCTGTTGTTGCTCGATGAACCGTTAGGCGCGCTGGATGCCCTGACCCGTATCGAAATGCAGCAATTGATCGAGCGGCTCTGGCGCCAGCACGGCTTCACCGTCCTGCTGGTGACCCACGATGTCAGCGAAGCGGTTGCCGTCGCAGACCGGGTGATTCTCATCGAAGACGGTGAAGTAGGCCTGGACCTGATCGTCGACCTGCCACGCCCTCGTGTGCGTGGCTCCCATCGCCTGGCGGCGCTGGAAACCGAAGTTCTCAACCGCGTGCTCTCGGTGCCGGCTGCACCGCCCGAGCCGGAACCCGTAGCACCTTTGCCAACGCAGCTGCGTTGGGCTCATTGACCTGAAGGAAGCAAGCAGATGACCATCAAAGCGATCAACGTACGTAACCAGTTCAAAGGCACCGTGAAGGAAATCCTCGAAGGCCCGGTGCTCTCGGAAATCGACGTGCAGACGGCGTCGGGTATCGTCACCTCGGTGATCACCACCCGTTCGGTGCGCGAGCTGGAACTGACCATCGGCAGTGAAGTGATTGCCTTTGTGAAGTCGACTGAAGTGTCGATCGCCAAGCTCTGAAATTTCAGCTCGATTGCGACCGCCTTGCGGTCGATCGCAGGCTTCGCCAGCTCCCACAAAGTCCTGGCCCATGCAGACTTCTGTGGGAGCCGGCCTTGCCGGCGATAGGGCTGTCAGCGTTTAGGCAGGAAAGGCGGCAGATACAACCCCAGATACGCATCAAACACCCGCATTCCTTCCTCCGCCATACGCGGCGTGATTTGCCCATGCAGTTGCACCGAGCGGGCATACACCCGATCACCCAGCTCCATGGCCAGGGCAAATACATCGACATCATCGGGCAGCACCGGTAACTGGAAGTGCTGGGCGAACAGCTTGTGCATCAGGTCGCCCAGTTCGATGTCGTGTTGACGGTCGGCCTGGGTCACTTCGCTCAGGCCATGCTGGGCGAGGATCAACTGACGGGCTGCGGCATCCTGGTTGTAGATGCTCAGCATGCGCTGTTCGACCAGGCGCGAGAGGTCGTGCCAGGTGTTCAGCGTGTTGGCTTCGATCGGCTCGGCCAGGCACGCCCGGAAGGCGCCATGCACATCGGCGGTCAGGGCCTCGAGCAGGGCCGGGACACTGGCGAAAAAGTGATACACCGAGGACGGCGGGATTTGCGCCCGCTCGGCGACGCTGTAGATCGACAGGCTGGCCACGCCTTCGCTGGCCAGCAGGGTACGCGCCGCCTCGAGGATCGAGTCGATCCGCGCCTGACTGGCGGCGCGGGGTTTGCGTGTGGAGACAGTCCGGCTCATGTCAGTTGCTGATTGCCAGGATGCTGGCCTGATAAGCGCTGACGAACAGGTCGAAGTCGCCCTTGTCCTCTTCGCGCTCAAGTCTGGCCTGGGCCTCCAGGGATTCGCGCGCCGCTGTTTCGAAGCGCTGCTGCTCGTCCGCCGGCAGGGCTTGGGCGCGGAAGAACTCGGCATGTGCCTGGCTCTGGCGCAAGGCAAAGCGGCTGAAGCTTTCCTTGTGTTCAGTCATGCTCGCCAGGACCTGGGCCGACGGCGTCAGGGACGGGTCGCTGACCTTGGCCTTCTGCAGTTCAAGCGCCTTGGCGTGTTCTTCGCTGTCCAGGCTGCGGTCGAGCAGCGCGGCCAGTGGCGCAATCCGCTCAAGCAGCTCATTGGCCCATTCCTTGAGTTCCACCGGCTTGCCGTGGCGTTGCAGCACCAGGCCCGGGCGGCGACCTTCCTTGACCACACTGAGGAAGTTGCCCGTGCAGTTGCCGCATTCCAGGTAACCCAGCAGCGGGCTGTCTTCCAGGGCGCAGAACAACAGGAAGGCGTCGAGGAAGCGCGATTCTGGCAAATCGATGCCGGTCGGCAGGAACGGGTTGATGTCCAGGCACCGCACTTCGACGTACTGGATACCGCGGGCCATCAGGGCCTGGATCGGCCGCTCACCGCTGTAGGTCACGCGTTTGGGGCGGATGTTGGAGTAGTACTCGTTTTCGATCTGCAGGATGTTGGTATTGAGCTGCACCCATTCACCATCCTTGTGCGTGCCGATTTCGACATACGGCGCATACGGGGTGGCGACGGCCTTGCGCAGGCTGTCGGTGTAGCTGTTCAGATCGTTGTAGCAAGGCGTCAGGCCGGCCTGGGCGTTGCTCTGGTAACCCAGGTCGCTCATGCGCAGGCTGGTGGCGTACGGCAGGTAGAGGGTATCGGCGTCGAACTGCTCGAGCTGATGCGCGCGGCCGCGCAGGAAGCCGGCATCCAGCGCCGGCGAGGCGCCGAACAGGTACATCAGCAACCAGCTGTAACGGCGGAAGTTGCGGATCAGGGCGATGTAGGCCGCCGACTGATACGCGCGGTCATCGAGGTTGCTGCCTTCAGCGCTACGCAGCAGCGGCCAGAGTTTTTCTGGCAGCGAGAAATTGTAGTGAATCCCGGCAATG
Source organism: Pseudomonas sp. GW821-FHT10B02 (assembly GCF_059415665.1). Classification (NCBI taxonomy): domain Bacteria; kingdom Pseudomonadati; phylum Pseudomonadota; class Gammaproteobacteria; order Pseudomonadales; family Pseudomonadaceae; genus Pseudomonas; species Pseudomonas sp. GW821-FHT10B02. Next base: position 135,648 of record NZ_JBWKNR010000004.1, read on the forward strand.
CACTGCATGGTGCGGCCGTAACGCAGGGCCAGGCCCTTGCGGTAGACGTACTTGAGCTGACCGATGTTGGAATCGCCGTACCAGGCAATCGGAATGTCTTCCTCGGCCGGCAGCGGGCAGGGCATCGACGGGCTCCACAGGTATTCGCTACCCAGCTTGGAGTAGGCGAAGCGGTGGATGTTCTCCAGGCTTTCGAGGGTCTGCGCCGGGTCGGCCAGGGCTGGGGTGATGAACTCCAGCAGCGACTCCGAGTAGTCCGTGGTGATCTGCTCGTGGGTCAACGCCGCGCCGAGAGCCTCGGGGTGCGGGGTTTGTGCCAGGCGACCGTCCTCGGTCACACGCAAGCATTCGCGCTCGATGCCGTGCAGGCACTGCTTGAGCAGGGAGAGGTTGTCGCCTTGGCCGAGCAGGCTCAGGCGGCGGTTGAGAAGTTCGCTCAAGATGGATTCCTTCACGCGTCAGTCGCCCCAATATGGGGGTGGAAATGACGGTCTACAAGGGTGGACAGAGGAACTGGCGTTGTCGCCTGGTTTTGGCCGGCTTTCGGCAGTGCCTGCGCTCTGCCGAAAGTATCGCAATTTGGCTGTTTGCGGCTAGAGGACGACGAACGTTCCCTGCGCTTTTGCCACCAGCTTGTCGTCCTGAAGTACTTCAGCGTCGACCACCAGGGTGCGCCGCCCGGCATGCAGCACCCGGGCTATACAGCGCACCTCACCTTCGCTGACTGCGCGCAGGTAGTTGATCTTGCATTCCAGGGTCACGCTGTGCTGATCGAAGCCATGGGAACTGGAGCAGGCCAGCCCCATGGCGGTATCGACCAGGCTGAAGATCGCCCCGCCGTGCAGCTTGGCGCCGCGGTTGCGCAAATGCGGCTGCAGGGCGAGGGTCATTTCTGCAACCCCCGCTTCCAGACGTTGCAGGCGGCAGCCAAGCAGCTGGCTGAAGGCGCTGAGGACGACCTCTTGCGGGGTCTCCATTACTTCTTCTTCAACTGTTTGGCGTTGGCAAACAGCGACGCCATGGCGTTGTTGGCCGGGGCCGGGGTTTCTTTGGTGCGGGCTGGAGCGCCCTGTTGGCGTGGTGCCGAGCCTGGACGGCTGCCGCGGGCGCCGTCGATCTTCTCGCCCGGGGTGTCGCTCATGCGCATCGACAGGCCGACGCGTTTGCGCGGGATGTCGACTTCCATGACCTTGACCTTGACCACGTCGCCAGCCTTGACTGCTTCACGCGGGTCCTTGATGAACTTCTCCGACAGCGCCGAGATGTGCACCAGGCCGTCCTGGTGCACGCCGATGTCGACAAAGGCACCGAAGTTGGTCACGTTGGTCACCACGCCTTCGAGGATCATCCCCAGTTGCAGGTCCTTGAGGTCCTCGACGCCTTCCTGGAACTCAGCGGTCTTGAACTCGGGGCGCGGGTCGCGGCCGGGCTTGTCCAGTTCCTGGAGAATGTCGGTGACGGTGGGCAGGCCGAAGGTTTCGTCGGTGAATTTCTTCGGGTCCAGGCGCTTGAGGAAACCGCTGTCGCCGATCAGCGAACGGATGTCGCGGTCGGTTTCGGCAGCGATGCGTTGCACCAGAGGATAGGCCTCAGGGTGCACCGCCGAGGCGTCCAGCGGGTTGTCGCCGTTCATTACGCGCAGGAAGCCGGCGGCCTGTTCGAAGGTTTTTTCGCCCAGGCGGCTGACTTTTTTCAATGCCGCACGGGTTTTGAACGCACCGTTGGCGTCGCGGTGGCTGACGATGTTCTGCGCCAGGGTGCTGTTGAGGCCGGAAATCCGCGCCAGCAGCGCCACCGAGGCAGTGTTGACGTCGACGCCGACGGCGTTCACACAGTCCTCGACCACGGCGTCGAGGCCGCGCGCCAGCTTGAGCTGCGAAACGTCATGCTGGTACTGGCCGACACCGATGGATTTCGGATCGATCTTCACCAGTTCCGCCAGCGGGTCCTGCAGGCGGCGGGCAATCGACACGGCGCCACGGATCGACACGTCGAGGTCCGGGAATTCGCGGGCAGCCAGTTCCGAGGCCGAGTACACCGAAGCGCCGGCTTCGGAGACCATGATCTTGGTCATTTTCAGTGCTGGGTATTTTTTGATCAGCTCGGCGGCCAGCTTGTCGGTCTCGCGGCTGGCGGTGCCGTTGCCGATGGCAATCAGCTCTACCGAGTGCTTGGCGCACAGGGCGGCGAGGACGGCGATGGTCTGGTCCCACTGGTTTTTCGGCACGTGCGGGTAGACCGTGGCGGTGTCGAGCAGTTTGCCGGTGGCATCGACCACTGCCACCTTGCAACCGGTACGCAGGCCCGGGTCAAGGCCCAGGGTCGCGCGCGGGCCGGCTGGCGCGGCGAGCAGCAGGTCGTGCAGGTTGTGAGCGAAGACGTTGATCGCCTCGCCTTCGGCATTGTCGCGCAACTCGCCGAACAGGTCGGTTTCCAGGTGGCTGTAGAGTTTGACCTTCCAGGTCCAGCGCACCACTTCGCCCAGCCATTTGTCGGCAGGACGGTTTTGATTCTGCAGGCCGAAACGCTCGGCAATCATCATCTCGCACGGGTGCAGGGTGCCCGGCAGCTCTTCGCCGACCTTCAGCGACGCGGCCAGGACGCCTTCGTTGCGGCCACGGAAAATCGCCAGGGCGCGGTGCGACGGCACGCTCTTGAGCAGTTCATCGTGTTCGAAATAGTCGCGGAACTTGGCCCCTTCCTCTTCCTTGCCGGCCACCAGGCGGGCGCTGAGCACGGCTTCCTGCTTGAGGAAGTTGCGCAGCTTGTCGAGCAGGCTGGCGTCTTCGGCAAAGCGCTCCATGAGGATGTACTTGGCGCCTTCGAGCGCGGCCTTGACGTCGGCCACGCCTTTTTCGGCGTCGACAAAACGTGCGGCTTCGGCTTCAGGGCTCAATTGCGGGTCGTTCAACAGACCATCGGCCAGCTCGCCGAGGCCGGCTTCCAGGGCGATCTGGCCCTTGGTGCGGCGTTTTTGCTTGTAAGGCAGGTAGAGGTCTTCGAGGCGGGTCTTGGTGTCAGCCAGCTTGATCTCGCGGGCCAGCTCCGGGGTCAGTTTGCCTTGCTCTTCGATGCTGGCCAGGATGCTGGCGCGGCGGTCGTCCAGTTCACGCAGGTAGCGCAGGCGTTCTTCCAGATGGCGCAGTTGGGTGTCATCCAGGCTGCCGGTCACTTCTTTACGGTAACGGGCGATAAAAGGCACCGTCGAGCCTTCATCCAGCAGGGCCACGGCCGCTTCGACCTGTTGTGGGCGGACACCGAGTTCCTCGGCGATGCGGCTGTTGATGCTGTCCATAAAACCACCTGACAAATTGTGAAAACAAAGGCCGCGGGCGGGCGCCATGGGGCACCCGGAGCAATGCGGCGCTGGCTGAAAGCGGCGCATTATACCCAGCGCGCCGGACTTGCGGTGATAGCAGCGCGCCAGCTCCTGACCAGGCAGAACTGGCGCACCGGGAAAAATCTGCTAACAATGCACACGGCACGGCCAATGGCGGCTAAGCCATAATGCGTGCCGAGATTAGAGGAGTTATTCATGAGCAGCACTGCACAAACCGCTGAAGGCGAAAAAATTCTCATCGTCGATGACGACCCGGGCTTGAGCAGCCTGCTGGAACGTTTCTTCACCAGTAAGGGCTATCGCGCCCGTGCAGTACCCAACACCGAACAGATGGACCGCCTGCTGGCCCGTGAGGTTTTCAACCTGGTCGTTCTCGACCTGATGCTGCCTGGCGAGGATGGTCTTACTGCCTGCCGTCGCCTGCGCGCCGCCAACAACCAGATCCCGATCATCATGCTCACCGCCAAGGGCGACGAACTGAGCCGGATCAAGGGCCTGGAACTGGGGGCCGACGATTATCTGGCCAAACCGTTCAACCCCGACGAGTTGATGGCGCGGGTCAAGGCCGTGCTGCGTCGTCAGGCCCCCGCAGTACCGGGCGCACCGGGCAGCGAAGATGAAACCGTCACCTTCGGCGACTATGAGTTGTCGCTGGCGACCCGTGAACTCAAGCGTGGCGAAGAAGTGCACATGCTCACCACGGGTGAGTTCGCCGTGCTCAAGGCGCTGGTCATGCATGCTCGCGAGCCGCTGACCCGCGACAAGCTGATGAACCTGGCCCGTGGCCGTGAATGGGATGCCCTGGAGCGTTCCATCGACGTGCAGATCTCCCGCCTGCGCCGGATGATCGAACCCGACCCGTCGAAGCCGCGCTATATCCAGACCGTCTGGGGCGTTGGCTACGTGTTTGTACCGGATGGCAATGCCAGCAAGTGATGTTTCGAGTGTAGGAGCCAGTCACCGCAAGCAGGGCGGACCTTCGGGTTGCCCTGTTTTTGCGTGTGCCGAGATCCGCAAAGCCTGCGAGCCATGCTCGTTCCTGCAAAGTGTGTAGCCGTTGTTAATGAAAACGCCCCTGTGGTTCCCGCAAAGCTTCTTCGCCCGCACCCTCTGGCTGGTGCTGATAGTCGTGCTGTTTTCCAAGGCCCTGACCCTGGTTTACCTGCTGATGAACGAAGACGTGCTGGTCGATCGTCAGTACAGCCACGGGGTGGCCCTGACCCTGCGTGCCTACTGGGCTGCCGATGAGTCCGACCGTGACAAGATTGCTGAAGCGGCAGGATTGATCCGGGTGGTCGGCTCCGGTGTGCCGGAAGGTGAGCAGCACTGGCCGTACAGTGAAATCTACCAGCGTCAGATGCAGGCCGAGCTTGGCGCCGATACCGAGGTACGCCTGCGCATTCACGCGCCGCCGGCGCTGTGGGTAAGGGCGCCGAGCCTGGGTGATGGCTGGTTGAAAGTGCCGCTGTATCCACATCCGCTGCGCGGCCAGAAAATCTGGAGCGTGCTCGGCTGGTTCCTGGCCATTGGTCTGTTGTCCACGGCCTCGGCCTGGATCTTTGTCCGCCAGCTCAACCAGCCGCTCAAACGTCTGGTGTTTGCCGCCCGGCAACTGGGGCAGGGGCGCAGTGTGCGCTTGCCGGTCAGCGATACGCCGAGCGAGATGACCGAGGTTTACCGGGCCTTCAATCAGATGGCCGAAGATGTCGAGCAGGCCGGACGCGAGCGGGAGTTGATGCTGGCGGGTGTGTCCCACGACCTGCGTACGCCCCTGACCCGTTTGCGCCTGTCCTTGTCGTTGCTGGCCAACGAAAGCGACCTGACCGACGACATGGTGCGGGACATCGAAGACATGGACGCGATCCTCGACCAGTTCCTCGCCTTCATCCGTGATGGGCGTGACGAACCGGTGGAAGAGGTCGACCTGAGCGATCTGGTGCGCGAAGTGGTCGCGCCGTTCAATCAGCCTGAAGAGCGGGTGCGTTTGTGTCTCGAGCCGATTCCGCCATTCCCGCTGCGCCGGGTGTCGCTCAAGCGCATGCTCAACAACCTGATTGGAAATGCCCTGTATCACGCCGGTAAAGGGGTTGAGGTGGCGGCCTACGTATCGGGTGACAGCAGTGCGCCTTACGTGGTGCTCAGTGTGCTGGACCGGGGGGCGGGCATCGATCCGAACGAGCTGGAAGGGATCTTCAACCCGTTCATTCGTGGTGACCGTGCCCGCAGCGGCAAGGGCACGGGGCTGGGGCTGGCGATCGTCAAGCGAATCGCCGCCCAGCATGGCGGCAATGTCGAGCTGCGCAACCGCTCCGGCGGCGGCCTTGAAGCCCGGGTACGCCTGCCGCTGGGGCTGTTGCTGCCGCGCGACGCGGTTTAGCCCTTACCTTTGGTGCGGGTCAGGTTTGGCCCGCCGTTCTTCTCCAGATGCTCGATGATCATCCCTGCCACGTCCTTGGCAGTGGTGACCTCGATGCCCTCAAGCCCAGGTGACGAGTTCACCTCCATCACCAGCGGGCCGTGATTGGAGCGCAGGATATCCACGCCAGCGACGCTCAACCCCATGACCTTGGCCGCGCGGATGGCGGTCATGCGCTCTTCCGGGGTGATCTTGATCAGGCTGGCGCTGCCGCCGCGATGCAGGTTGGAGCGGAACTCGCCGGGTTTGGCCTGGCGCTTCATCGAGGCAATGACCTTGTCGCCGACCACGAAGCAGCGGATATCGGCGCCGCCGGCCTCCTTGATGTATTCCTGGACCATGATGTTCTGCTTCAGGCCCATGAACGCCTCGATCACCGACTCGGCCGCCTTGGTGGTTTCACACAGGACCACGCCGATGCCCTGGGTGCCTTCGAGTACCTTGATCACCAGCGGTGCGCCGTTGACCATCTGGATCAGGTCGGGGATATCGTCGGGAGAGTGGGCAAAGCCGGTGACCGGCAGGCCGATACCACGGCGTGACAACAGTTGCAGGGAGCGCAGTTTGTCACGCGAACGGGCGATGGCCACCGACTCGTTCAACGGGAACACACCCATCATTTCGAACTGACGCAGCACCGCGCAGCCATAGAAGGTCACCGAGGCCCCGATGCGCGGGATCACCGCATCAAAGCCTTCCAGGGGCTTGCCGCGGTAGTGGATCTGCGGCTTGTGGCTGGCGATGTTCATGTAGGCGCGCAGGGTATCGATCACAACCATTTCATGGCCTCGTGCAGTACCGGCTTCAACCAGACGACGAGTGGAATACAGACGCGGGTTTCGCGACAGCACGGCGATCTTCATGCAACACCTGTGGAAGGAGAAATAGTGGCCGGAAATGCCGGCTTGTCCTGAACGTACTTGAGGCCCGGATTGACCACCAACTGGCCATGGATCAGGGCTTTGGAACCGAGCAACAGGCGATAGCGCATGGCCTTGCGGCAAGCCAGGGTGAATTCCACTTGCCAGACCCGGTCACCCAGCGCCAGCGGTGTGCGGATCACGTAGCGGATTTGCGCCTGGCCATTGGAGCTCTTGATGGTTTTCATCGTCACCAGCGGCGCCTCGCAACGCCGGTGACGTAGCTGCACGACCGAGCCCAGGTGCGCATTGAAGCGCACCCAGGGCTCGCCGTTGCGCTCGAAAGGCTCGACCTCGGTGGCATGCAGGCTCGAGGTGCTGGCGCCGGTGTCGATCTTGGCGCGCAGGCCGGCCACGCCGAGGTCGGGCAAGGCTACCCACTCGCGCAGGCCAATCACAGTCAAATGGTCAAATGTCTTCAAATTGCTCAACCAGCATAAAAAGTCGCAAGGCCGGAACCGGCGTGCGCGACAGGTCGGTGAACTGTAAGCACGCCGCAGTTTTTTTGCATCCGCCAGATACGGTAGTACAGTTCCGTTTACGAAATTAAGCGGGGAAATGTCATGGCACAAAAGCCGGAAGAGGACGATAAGGTCCGCTTGGACAAATGGCTATGGGCAGCGCGCTTCTACAAGACCCGGGCACTGGCCAAGGCGGCCATCGAGAGCGGCAAGGTGCACTGCCGGGGTGAACGATGCAAGCCAGGCAAAGAGCCACGAATAGGCGACGAATTCGTCTTGCGCACCGGCTTTGATGAGCGCACGGTGGTGGTCAAGGCGCTATCAGTGGTGCGTCGTGGCGCGCCTGAGGCCCAGGCGCTGTATGAAGAAACCGCCGAGAGTATCGAGCGGCGCGAGAAGGCGGCCGCCATGCGCAAGGCTGGCGCACTGGGCGTGACGACCGATGGTCGGCCGACCAAGAAACAACGGCGTCAGCTCCACCAGCTTCACGACAGCGCTGGTTAACGGGCGCGGGGCGCACTGATAAACTAGGTGCCATTAACTCATTTACGCGAAAACCCGAACCCATGTCTGAATTGCCGGATACCGATTACACCCAACGCTTCATCTTCGACGACCGCGATGTACGCGGTGAAATGGTCGGGCTGGAGCGCAGCTACGCCGAAGTGCTGGCCAAGCATCCTTACCCGCAGCCTGTCGCGCAACTGCTCGGCGAGCTGATGGCGGCTGCCGCACTGCTGGTCGGCACGCTGAAGTTCGATGGCCTGCTGATCCTTCAGGCACAGTCGAGCGGGCCGGTGCCGCTGCTGGCCATCGAATGCACCAGCGAGCACGAGATTCGCGGCCTGGCACGCTATGTGGCCGAGCAGATCAAGGATGATGCAACCCTTGCCGACCTGATGCCTGGCGGGCATCTGGTCCTGACCATCATTCCGGTCAACGGTCAGCGCTACCAGGGCACCGTGGAGCTGGACGGCAAGGACCTGTCGGAATGTTTTACCAACTATTTCGTCATGTCCCAGCAGATCAACACCTGCATTTCCCTCACCGCCGATGGCATCCGTGCCCGTGGCCTGCTGGTGCAGCAGCTGCCCGCCGATCGCCAGAAGGACATCGAGGAGCGAGAGGAAAGCTGGAACCACGTGAAGGCTCTGGCCAACACGGTGAAAGCCGAGGAACTGCTCGGTCTGGACAACGAGACCGTACTGCATCGCCTGTATCACGAAGACGCCGTACGCCTGTTCGATATCCAGCCCCTGCATTTCCGCTGCAGCTGCTCGCGCGAGCGCTCCGGTAATGCCCTGGTCAGCCTGGGTAAACATGATGCGCTGGCGCTGATCGAAGAGCATGGCGGCAAGATCGAAGTCGATTGCCAGTTCTGTAACCAGAGCTACCCATTCGATGCTGCCGATATCGAGCAATTGTTCGCCGGTGGCGGTGTAGACACGCCGTCAGATACTCGGCACTAAAACGTTTCACTACAGGTAAATCTCCTGTCTAACGCCGGAAACTCGCCGTTCTGACAGGAGGGCCCTACTTTTTTTGGGCGTTTCTGGCATAATCCGGCCACTTTTTTCGCTGTAGTAGTTTTCAAAGCTCTACTACAAAACGTTTGGAGCACTCGGCCGCAGGCCGGATGGGGAATCTCATGACGCAAGCCAACAACACCGTGTACACCGACCTGAGCGTCGATGAGCTGGTAAAAGAAGCGCTGAACCGCGGTGAAGGCGAGCTGGCCGATACTGGCGCGCTGGTTGTGAAAACTGGTCATCGCACTGGTCGTTCGCCGGTTGACCGTTTCATCGTCGAAGAGCCGTCCACTCAGGATGCCATCGCCTGGGGCCCGATCAACCGCAAGTTCCCGGCCGACAAGTTCGATGCCCTGTGGGACCGCGTTGAGGCGTTCAACAACGCACAAGAGCACTTCGTTTCCTACGTTCACGTAGGCGCTGCCGCCGAGCACTACCTGCCGGTGAAGATGACCACCCAGACTGCCTGGCAGAACCTGTTCGGTCGTTGCCTGTTCATCAACCCGCAGCAGTACAACCCTGCTGGCCGTGATGAGTGGCAAGTTCTCAACGTTGCCAACTTCGAGTGCGTGCCAGAGCGTGACGGCACCAACTCCGATGGCTGCGTGATCCTCAACTTCGCCCAGAAGAAGGTGCTGATCGCTGGCATGCGTTATGCCGGTGAAATGAAGAAAGCCATGTTCTCGGTGCAGAACTTCCTGCTGCCGGCTGCTGACGTGCTGCCAATGCACTGCGCTGCCAACATCGGCGAAGAGGGTGACGTCACCCTGTTCTTCGGTCTGTCGGGTACCGGCAAGACCACCCTGTCGGCTGACGAAAGCCGTTACCTGATCGGTGACGACGAGCACGGTTGGGGCGAAGGCGTTGTCTTCAACATCGAAGGCGGCTGCTACGCCAAGTGCATCGACCTGTCCGAGAAGAACGAGCCGGTCATCTGGAAAGCCATCAAGCACGGTGCGGTGCTGGAAAACGTCGTGATCGACGACGCCAAACACGCCGACTACGCCGATGTCAGCCTGACCCAGAACAGCCGCGCCGCTTACCCGCTGGAGCACGTTGCCAAGCGTTCCGAAGCGAACCTGGGTGGCGAGCCAAACGCTGTTATCTTCCTGACTTGCGACCTGACTGGCGTACTGCCACCGGTTTCGATCCTGAACAACGAGCAGGCGGCCTACCACTTCCTGTCCGGTTACACCGCGCTGGTCGGTTCCACCGAAATGGGTTCGGGCAGCGGCATCAAGTCGACCTTCTCCACCTGCTTCGGCGCGCCGTTCTTCCCGCGTCCGGCTGGCGAGTACGCTGAACTGCTGATCAAGCGTATCAAGGGCTTCGGCTCCAAGGTCTACCTGGTCAACACTGGCTGGACCGGTGGTGGCTACGGCGTCGGCAAGCGCTTCAACATCCCGACCACCCGTGCGGTGATCGCAGCGATCCAGAGCGGCGCGCTGGTCGGTGCCGAGACCGAGCACCTGGACATCATCAACCTGGACGTGCCAAAAGCCGTTCCTGGCGTCGATACCGTCCTGCTCAACCCACGCAACACCTGGGCTGACCAAGCCGCCTACGATGAAGCAGCCAAGGCCCTGGCCAACCTGTTCATCGACAACTTCAAGAAATTTGAAGTGTCCGACGCCATCAAGGCCGCTGGCCCACAGCTGTAAGCTGACGCCGGTGTGAAACAAAAAGCCGCCCTTAGGGGCGGCTTTTTGTTGTCCGGGGTTTCAATGCATCACGGCCATTGCTGCCTTGAATGCAGAACACGAATGAACTCGATGTAGTCAGCGGTCACCCGGTAGACCATCACATAATTCGGGCGAACGACAAATTCGTGAGTGCCTGGAAATCTGCCTGCTTTGTAAAGCATTGGCGTTTGCTGAGCTTGTTGGGCTTTGTTCTTGAAGGCCTCATCCAGAGCGATAGCAGCATCCGGGTTGGCCGTCGCAATATGCTCCATGATCCGCTCCCGGTCCTTTAACGCCAGAGCTCGCCATACCAGGCGCATTAATGAGAACGGGCTTTGAGTGCTGCCCTGCGAGCGGCAAACAGGCGTCGAGCCTCGTCGTCTTCAACTACCGGTGTCGGGTCTTGCAGACTGGCTTCAACCTGCGCGTTGAACCAGGTCTCATAGGCCGCTGCCTCATGGGCTAGTTTGAGTGCTTGTGCGCGATCAGGGCGCTGGTAGGTCTTGAGCATTTTGGGGTCGTAGCCGGAGGTATCGACCTTGAAGTACTCGATTCCCAATCCTTGGAGATAGCTGACCAGGGTTTCGAGCTTTTTGAACAATCGAACATTACCGCTGCGCTGTGCAGTCAGGATATGTTCCTGATCATTGATGGACACCTGCACTGCCCATCCACCCGGTTGCCCGACTATATGTGTTGCATCAATACGGCCACTCCCTGCCATTTGGCTGAGGTTCGAGTGGTCAACGTGGTGAGTCGGCATAGGGGAAAGTCTCTGTTTCATTCGGTCAACCCATGCTATGCGATCTATAGTTGATTGCGACTATAGGACTTCTGATGTGATTGTGGGAAGCTTCTTCGATCCGTATCAGCAGCACAGGCCAGCCATGACCGATACCCCTCAGCGCCACGACTATCCCCACCTGCAACCGATCCTCACGCGCTGGCAGGACAGTGACCTCAACGGCCATATCGCCGGTGCCACGGTGTACAGCTACTTCGACACCACCATCCAGGCATTCCTCCAGCAGCAGGGCGGTCTGGACCCGCAGGAAGGGGCGGTTGTCGGTTTTGTGGTCAGCTCGGCGGCGGACTTTTTCGCCTTGCCGGCATTTCCCGATACCCTTGAAGTCGGTCTGCGGGTAGCACGCCTGGCCGGCAGCTCGGTGGAGTACCAGTTGGGCTTGTTCCGGGTCGGCGAGGCGCAACCCTGCGCGGCGGGCAAGGTGGTCCAGGTGTTCGTCGAGCGTGCCACGGGCCGGCCAGTGTCGTTGCCGGCCGAGTTGCAGGCGGCGCTGCTGAGCTTGCAAGGCTGAGCAGCGCGTTCAGTCGTTCAGGCAAATGATGCCTTCACGAACCGCAAACAACACCAGACCCGGCACATCATGAATTTGCAGGCGATGCATGATCTGTGAGCGGTGCGCCTCGATGGTTTTCACGCTCAGGCCCAGGCCGTCGGCAATCGAGCGGGTGCTTTCGCCACGGGCAATGAGCCGCAGGATTTCTAGCTGACGGGTTGTCAGTTGCATGGCGTTGTTTGCGGGCGTGCGCTTGCGGCTGTGTTTGACCGCCTGGCCGATGACCATTGGCAGAACCGCCGAAGACAGGTACTGACCGCCATTCTTCAAGGCCTGCAACGCCTGCTCCAGCTCTTGCACGGTGGCACTTTTGAGCAGAAAGCCATGGGCGCCGAGTTGCAGGCAACGCATGACGAAGTCCAGTTCCGAACGTGACGAGAGCATCAGTACGTGGCAAGTCGGTGCACGTAAATACAGCTCGCGCAGGATCTGCTCACTGTCCAGGGTGTCGGCAGTCATGGCGAGAACGATGACATCAGGCTTGAGCCTTTCCGCCAGGGCGACAGCGGTCATGCCGTCGCCTGCGTCACCGATTACGGCGTATTGTTTTTTTTGTTCGAGCAACGCGCGCAGGCCGGCTCGAAAGAGCGGCGAGTCGTCGGCAAGTAGGATTCGGCAAAGCATGGGTTCGAGCCTGTTTCGCAAGTGTTGGGAGGCGGCAGGTTTGCTCGGTCCGTATGAGTGCTGCCGCGACGGCGCGTGATCAGTATCGAAGGTCTGCCATCGGTGTCGGCAGCGCAGGTCAACATAGGCGCTCGAACACCGACGGCAGTATCGGCCGTAATGGCAGATCAAGCCCGTGAATGCTTTCGCTGTGGCCGATCAACAGCAGCCCACCTGGGCGCAGCCGCGCCAGCAGGCGCTGGACCACCCGTTGCTTGTCATCCTGACTGAAACAGCTCAGCAGATTACGCAGCAATATCGCATCGAATACGCCGAGGTCATCCGGCAATGCCTGGATCAGATTGATTTGCCGCCAGCTGACGCGCTCACGCAAGGCAAGCTGTACTTGCAGGCGCCCGGCCATTTCGCCAACGCCACACTGGCAGTAGCGCTGCAACCAGCCCTGCGGAAAGTAACGTGCCTGGGCAATGTCGTAGATGCCTTCGCGGGCAAGTCCGAGCATGCCTGGGCTCATGTCGCTGGCGAGGATGCGCCAGTTGTCGTTGACGGCGTGTTCGCTGGCGACCATGGCCAGGCTGTAGGCTTCTTCGCCAGACGCGCAGGCGGCGCTCCACAGGCGTGTAGGACCGGGGTGCTCAGCCAGCCAGTGGGCAAGGAACTCGAAATGCCGGTGCTCACGGAAGAAATAGGTCTCTTTGGCGACCAGCAATTCGACCACGCGCTGGCGCTCGGCATGCTGTCCGGGCAGCGTGAGCAGGTGCAGGTAATCGGCGAAGGTTGCCAACTGATAGTGTCGCAGGCGTCTGGCCAGGCGGGCTGCAATGACCGCACGGCGGTCAGGTAGCAGAATCACGCCCGATGCGTGTTCGACCAGTGATTGCAGCTCAAGAAACTGTATTTCGTTGAGCGCGGGTAAGCGTTTGCCGGCCGGCATATCAGCCTCTGCGGGCAATGGGCAGTCGGGTCGGCGTTGCAGAATCGATGCGCATTCCCTGCGTCCATTGGCTGATTGGGGAATGATCAATGATAGCTACTGGCTATTACTGGCAGAATCGGGGTGACCCCTAAGGCCATAGACAAGGTAGGGGTAATAGGGCGCTGTGAGGTTTTGCTGAGTCAGCGGGAGATTTGCCTGAACGGCTTGAGCGGTAACGCGGATGGAGCGCTCGAAGTCCCTGCCGGTGAAGGCAGGGACTAAGAGATTGGCTTAAGCCCAGGCACGCTTAGCGGTGGCGCCAGTGCTTCTTGTGCTTGCGATGGCCATAGTGGTGGCCACGGTCGTGGTAGTAACGACGGTCGTCATAACCGCGTCGGCTATGGCGATAATCGTCCTCGTCCGCTTCTTTGCCCATGTAGTTACCCAGCGCACCGCCGGCACCACCGCCTGCGGCGGCACCCATGTAGCCACCAGTAGTGCCGCCCACGCTACGGCCGATTGCGTTACCGCCCGCTGCGCCCAAGGCGCCACCGATGGCCGCTTCACCGCGGCTGTGCTTGTTCGCACCGACCGCACTGCCTGCCGCGCCGCCAAGGCCCGCGCCGATTGTCGAGCCAGTGCTGCCGCCAATCGAGTTGCCGACCACTGAGCCCAGTACCCCACCCAATGCGCCGCCAATACCGGCTTCGGTGGTGCCACCTGCCGAGGCAACGCCACTGAGCAGGCCGAGAGACAACAACAGAATCGAGGAGTACTTCATCAAGAAAGCCTCATAGGGATGACGAGGCGATCCTGAGGCTGGCGAAGGGGGCTGGCAACGGAAATCCGACGAGTAACACGACTTGTGCACAATTCGCTAAGTTACTGTTTTAACTGTGAAACTTTCTTGATTTTACGCTGTCTGAGCTTACTTGAGACAAGGCCCCGGCATCGCTGCCAGGGCCTTTTTTTTCGTTCTCGAACAGAGAATGCTGTCACAGGATGCGGGCGTTGTCGCTGGCGGCCAGCAGTTTGATCGCGACGAACTTCGAGGTCGGGGTGTGACTGCCGTCACCGACGCTTTCCAGCGGTACCAGCGGATTGACTTCCGGATAATACGCCGCCGCCTGACCCGCCGGGATGTCGAAAGCCAGCAGGGTGAAACCCTTGACCCGACGTTCGCGGCCATCGCTCCAGAGCGACACGATATCGGCCTTCTGCCCTGGGTGAAAGCCCAGGCGAATGATGTCGGCTTCGTTGGCAAAGAGGACGTTGCGCTGGCCCTTGACCCCCCGGTAGCGGTCGTCGAGGCCATAGATGGTGGTGTTGTACTGATCGTGGGAGCGCATCGATTGCATGATCAGGTCCGGTACCTGGCCGGTCGCGCGCACGCACTCGTGCAACAAGTCGTCCGGCAGTCCGTTGGCTTTGAAGTTGGCCCGGCCGCTGGCGGTCTTCCACTGCCGCTGCCCGGCGCTGTTGCCCAGATAGAACCCGCCAGGGTGCTCCAGGCGCTGGTTGAAGTTGTCGAAGCCGGGGATGGTGTCGCCGATCAGGTCGCGGATACGTCCGTAGTCGGCCACCAACCAGTTCCAGTCCACCGGTTTGGCGCCGAGTGTGGCGGCGGCAATGCCGGCGATCACCGCAGGCTCCGAACGCATTTGCCGTGACAGTGGCTGCAACTGGCCGTTGGAGGCATGCACCATGCTGAACGAGTCTTCCACCGTGACCGCCTGCGGGCCTTCGCTTTGCAGGTCGATGTCGGTGCGGCCCAGGCAGGGCAGGATCAGCGCCTGTTTACCGTGTATCAGGTGGCTGCGGTTGAGCTTGGTGCTGATCTGCACGGTCAGCTCGCAGCTGCGCAAGGCCTGGGCGGTACGTTCGGTGTCGGGTGTCGCCTGGGCAAAGTTGCCGCCAAGGCCGATGAACACCTTGGCTTGACCGGCGAGCATGGCGCCGATCGCTTCCACGGTGTTGTGGCCATTATGGCGCGGCACCTTGAAGCTGAAACGACGCTCCAGGGCATCGAGCAGGGCCACCGGCGGGCGTTCGTTGATGCCCATGGTCCGGTCGCCCTGGACGTTGCTGTGGCCGCGCACCGGGCACAGGCCGGCACCGGGAGCGCCGAGGTTGCCACGCAGCAGCATCAGGTTGGCGATTTCCTGGATGGTCGCCACCGAGTGACGGTGCTGGGTGATACCCATGGCCCAGCACATGATGACTTTCCTGGCTTTGCAGTACATCCGCGCGGCTTGTTCGATATCGGCCAGGCTTAGGCCGGACTGGGCCTCGATCTGCGCCCATGAGGTGTTATCCACCGCTTGCAGATAGTCGGACACACCTTGGGTGTGTTGCTTGAGGAAGTCATGATCGAAGATAGCCGGGGCGTTGTTGGCCTGCGCTTCGCGCTCCCACTGCAACAGGAACTTGGCCATGCCGCGCAACACCGCCATGTCGCCGCCCAGCGCCGGGCGGAAGTACGCGGTGTTGGTCGGACGGTCGCCGTTGGTGAGCATTTCCAGCGGATGCTGCGGGTGCTGGAAGCGCTCCAGGCCGCGCTCCTTGAGAGGGTTGATACACACCACCTGGGCGCCGCGCTTGACCGCCTCACGTAGCGGTTCGAGCATGCGCGGGTGGTTGGTGCCGGGGTTCTGGCCCCAGACGAAAATCGCATCGGCGTGCTCGAAATCGTCAAACGTCACCGTGCCTTTGCCGACCCCGACACTCTGGCCCAGCGCCACGCCGCTGGCCTCGTGGCACATGTTCGAGCAGTCCGGGAAGTTGTTGGTGCCGTAGGCGCGCACGAACAGCTGGTACAGATAAGCCGCCTCGTTACTGGCCCGGCCCGAGGTGTAGAACTCGGCCTGGTCGGGGCTGGCGAGGTTTTGCAGGTGGCTGGCGATCAGGGCGAAAGCGCCATCCCAGTCGATCGGGCGGTAGCGGTCGGTACTTGGTTCATAGACCATCGGCTCGGTCAGCCGCCCCTGGTATTCGAGCCAGTAATCACTCTGGGCCAGCAGTGAGGTGACACTGTGGCGGGCGAAGAACGCGGCATCGACGCGGCGCTTGGTGGCTTCCCAGTTCACTGCCTTGGCGCCGTTCTCACAGAACTTGACCATGCCGCTTTCCGGCGAGTCGCCCCAGGCGCAGCCCGGGCAGTCGAAGCCACCATTCTGGTTGGTCTTGAGCAGGGCGCGGATGTTCTTCAGCGCGTTGTCGCTGCCGATCCAGGCCTGGGCCACACTGCGCAGCGCGCCCCAGCCGCCGGCGGCACCGTGGTAGGGCTTGTAACGCGGGACGGGCTTCTGATCGGCTTGGTGATGCAGGCTCACGGTCAATTCTCCAGCACGGGGCTGAACACCCGTGGCGCACTGTGTTTGGGCAGATGGATCAGGTTGAGGTTGTGGCGACGTGCCCATTGCAGGGCCAGACCGGTCGGCGACGACAGACTGACCAGGGT
The DNA here is from genome assembly GCF_059415665.1 of Pseudomonas sp. GW821-FHT10B02. NCBI lineage: Bacteria > Pseudomonadati > Pseudomonadota > Gammaproteobacteria > Pseudomonadales > Pseudomonadaceae > Pseudomonas > Pseudomonas sp. GW821-FHT10B02. The sequence continues at coordinate 152,354 of NZ_JBWKNR010000004.1, forward strand.
CTGTATGCCGGCGCGCAGGACTTTCTGGATCAGCTCCAGGCTGCAGCGGCTGGTGACGATCGCCAGGCCACCGTCGAGACTGATGTGCTGGCGCAACAGGGCGCCGATCAGTTTGTCGAGGGCGTTGTGCCGGCCAATGTCTTCGCGGCCCAGCAGCAGTTCACCCTGGTTGTTCATGAACAGTGCCGCGTGTACCGCACCGCAGTGCTGGCCCAGCGGCTGGAAAGCATCGATGCGCTGGCGCAGGCCGTCGAGCCAGTGCGCGGGCGGCAGCGGAGCGCCAGGCAACGCCTTCAGTTCCGGCAGCGCCTGTTCCAGGGCTTCGACACCGCACAGACCGCAGCCACTGGTGCCAGCCAGCTGGCGGCGTTGGTCTTTCAGGTTCCAGAAGGCGCGGCTGGCAATTTCTACTTCTGCACTGATCGCCGAACCCCGGCCGGTGAGCTTGAGGTCATAGATGTCGTCAGGCGAAGTGATGATGCCGCTGCCGAGGCTGAAGCCGACGATAAAGTCTTCAAGGTCGGTCGGGCTCACCAGCATTACCGCCTGGTTGATGCCGTTGTAGGCAATGCCCAGGGCGACTTCTTCGGCCAGCGGTGTGCTGGCCTGGCTGTCATCGGTCAGGTGGCTGTAGTCATAGCGGTTGCTGGCCGCGGGCGCAGTCAGGGGGGCGGACGCCGCGCAGGCCGGAGGTGTTGTGCTCATTAGAGATACCGGCGGCTGGTCTGGTTTAAGCCTAGGCTTGCGCTCGGGTATCGTCTAATCGCTAATGCTGATGCCTTGATAGATGGCGTCGATCAGGCACCGCTTTGCAAGGCTTGGAATTCAGCCAGGCAGGCTTCGGCCAGGGCCGAGCGTGGCGCCGTGCGCCGCATGATCAGGCCCAGTGGCGCGAGGGTGCTGGCCTGCTCGATCGGTTGCAGGCGCAGCCGTTCGGTGAGGACTTCCAGGCCCGCCGCCAGCGGCATGATCGCGCAACACAAACCGCCGCCGACCGCCTGGACCAGCTGATGGACGGCATCGGTCTGTAGCAGCAACCGCGGCTCCAGCCCCCGGCTGTGAAAGTTGTGATCGATCGACTGGCGAAAGTGCATGCCGGCGGTCAACAGGCCCAGCGGTAGTTCGGTCAATGCCTGCCAGCTTAAGGGCTGCTCGTCGAAGCGAAAATGATCTGGGTCATACAACAGGCCCATGCGTGTTTCACCCAGAGGCAGGGACAGAAAACGCTCGTGGTCCAGGCGTTCGAGGTAGGACACCCCCAGATCCAGACGGTTACTGGTCAACTGCTCAAGAATCTGCTCGGAGCTCAGCGCGCTGAGTTCGAAGTTCAGGTCCGGGTGGTGTTGGTGCAGGCGTTGCAGCAAGGGCAACGGATCGAAGCTCGACAGCGGCACCACGCCCAGGCGCAGGTTACCGACCAGGTGACCGCGACAGGCAGCGGCTTCAGCGTGCAGGCCATCGTAAGCCGCAATCACCGTACGCGCCCAGGCCAGCACCCGCTCGCCCTGGGCGGTGAAGCCTTCGAAGCGCTGGCCACGGTTGACCAACGCCAGGTCCAGCTCTTGTTCCAGGTTGCGCAGGCGCATGGACAAGGTCGGTTGGGTGACATGACAGCGGGCCGCGGCTTGGCCGAAGTGGCGGGTTTCATCCAGGGCGATGAGGAATTTGAGTTGTTTGATGTCCATCGTCGCTCCGTGGCGCAAAGCAGGCGGAGCATTCTAACCTGTCCTAGACTCCAGGCTCCGAGATTCATCACCAAGGAGAGCGGTATGAGCATTTTCAGTTTCATCAAAGAGGCCGGTGAGAAAATCATCGACCTGCTGACCCCGGGTAATGCCAATGCCAGCGACCAACTGCAGAAGCACGTGGAAGCGGTTGGCCTCGGTAACCCGAACATCAAAGCCACGGTTGATGGCGACAAGGTGACGGTCACTGGAGAAGTGGCCAGCCAGGAAGAAAAGGAGAAGATTCTTCTGGCGCTGGGCAACATTGCCGGCGTGGCTAGCGTGGATGATCAGATCACCGTGACCGGACCGGTCGTCGCCGCTGCGCGCTTTGTGGTGGTGAAAAAGGGCGATACCCTCAGCGCGATTTCGCTGGCGGTGTATGGCAACGCCAATCTGTACAACAAGATCTTCGAAGCCAACAAGCCGATGCTCAAGCACCCGGACAAGATCTATCCGGGCCAGTCGCTGCGCATTCCCGAGTAATCACAAACCTTCGAGTAGCGCCCGGTAGTCTTCGACCGCGGCGAACTCTTCGGTATCCCGTGGCCCTTTGCGGCTATCCGGCTGGCGCACCGCAAGCAGGTGCGCCACGCCGAAATCACGGGCGCTGCGCAGGATCGACAAGGTGTCGTCGATAAACAGGCTGCGCTCAGGCGTGAAATTGATATCGGCCTGCAAGGCTTCCCAGAACTGCGGGTTTTCCTTGGGATAACCGTAGTCATGCGAGCTGATCAGGCGCTCGAAGTAGGGCGCAAGTTCCACCCGCTCCAGTTTCAGCGACAGCGAGTCGCGGTGGGCGTTGGTGATCAGGATCACCCGCTTGCCGGCCTGCTTGATGGCCTGGAGAAAAGTGTCAGCGTCCGGGCGCAAGGCGATCAGGTGGGCGGTTTCCAGCTTCAGGTCGCGCACTGACAGATTCAGCTCGCGGCTCCAGAAATCCAGGCAGTACCAGTTCAGCGAGCCGGCGTGCTGCTCGAACAGGGGCTGCATTTCCAGCTCGGCCATCGCCCGGCTGATACCGTGCAGGTCGGCATAGCGCTGGGGTAGGTGTTCGAGCCAGAAGTGGTTGTCGAAGTGCAGGTCCAGCAGGGTGCCGTCCATGTCCAGCAGGACGGTGTCGATGGTGGACCAGGCTAAAACGGGCATATGAAATTCTCGGACAGTCAGGGCAGCGGTGGCCGGGCAAGCCACGGTATAGTAACCCGTTCACGCCCAGGAGCCGCCCCATGCGCCAGAAACCCACCGTCCTCTCCCGCGAAATTGTCGCCAGCAGCCGTCTGTTTCGGGTCGAAGCTGTGCAATTGCGTTTTGCCAATGGTAACGAGCGCACCTACGAGCGTCTGGTGGGGCGCGGCAACGGTTATGGTGCGGTGATGGTCGTGGCGATGCTCGATGCCGAGCACGCGGTGCTGGTGGAGGAGTATTGCGGCGGTACCGACGAATACGAGCTGTCCTTGCCCAAGGGCCTGATCGAGCCAGGCGAGGATGTGTTGGCGGCGGCGGACCGCGAGCTCAAGGAGGAAGCCGGCTTTGGAGCGCGTCAGCTCGAGCACCTGACCGAACTGTCGCTGTCGCCGGGCTATATGAGCCAGAAGATCCAGGTGGTGTTGGCCACTGATCTGTACGAAGAGCGCCTGGAAGGCGATGAGCCGGAGCCGATGCGCGTCGACAAGATCAACCTGCGCGAACTTTCAGCGCTGGCCCAGCACCCGCAGTTCTCCGAAGGTCGCGCGTTGGCAGCGTTGTACCTGGTGCGCGACCTGCTGACGCAACGTGGGGTGTTCAGCGCATGAATGACCAGCAACTGATGCAACAGGTGGTTGGCCTGGCACGCGAGGCGGGCAAGGCCATCCTGCCGTTCTGGCGCGCCGATGTCGCGGTAACGGCGAAAGCTGATGATTCACCGGTCACCGCTGCTGACCTGGCCGCCCATGAAGTGATTGCCAAGGGGCTGCAGGCGTTGGCACCGGAGATTCCGGTGCTGTCTGAGGAAGACTGCAATATCCCCTTGAGCGAGCGTCAGCAGTGGCAGCGCTGGTGGCTGGTCGACCCGCTCGACGGCACCAAGGAGTTCATCGCCGGTACGGAAGAGTTCACCGTCAATATCGCCCTGATCGAGCGGGGCCGCGTAGTGTTTGGCGTGGTGGCGATTCCCACCAATGGTCGCTGCTACTACGGCGGCCAGGGCCTCGGTGCCTGGTGCGCCGAAGCCGATGCGGCGCCGCAGACCATCAAGGTTCGCTTGGCCCCACCCGTGGGCGTGGGCTTCACCGTGGTCGCCAGCCGACGCCATTCAAGCCCGCAGCAGGAAGCCCTGCTGGCCGGTTTGAGTACAGCGGTCGGTGAGCTTGAGCTTGCCAATATCGGCAGCTCGCTGAAGTTCTGTCTGTTGGCTGAAGGGGCTGCCGACTGCTATCCGCGCCTGGCGCCAACGTCCCAGTGGGACACTGCAGCCGCGCAAGGTGTGCTGGAGGGGGCTGGTGGGGAAGTCCTCGATCTCGATGGCCAGGCCTTTGCCTACCCGCCGCGCGAGTCGCTGCTCAACCCCTTCTTCCTCGCCTTGCCAGCCGCCGCGCCGTGGCGCGGCAAGCTGCTGCAACTGGCTTCAACGATGTAGCACGTACTGGCCGCTGAACAGCACGGCGGCCTCATCGCTACCCGCATTGCTGACCTGGGTGTGCAGGTTCAGGCGCGCCCGGCCGCGACGTTGGTAAGTAGCAACGAAGCGTTCCCAGACTTTCTCCTCCGGTGCTGCGCACACGGCGATGGCCGCCCCGGTGACCGGCAGCGGATAGCTGATCTGTCCTTCCTGAATGACGATATGACCATCGTCGATGCCCACCTCACGCAAGCGCAGGTGCAACCAGCCCCATCCGACCAGCACGGCAGCGCAGTACAGGCTGCCGCCGAACATGGTGCTCTTGTGGTTGACGTTGGCGGCCAGCGGCAACTGCAGGCGCAGTTGCTGGTGCTGCCAGTCGAGCACCTGCAAGCCCATTTCGCGGGTCAGCGGAATGTCGCCGTGCAGCACAGATTCCAGGTAGCGGCTGTCCGTGGTCATGGGCGGTTGTCCTCCATCTCGTCAGGGCTGGTATTGCTGTCGGCGAAGCTCAGGCCATGCTTGCGCAGTTTGTCGTGCAGGGTCTTGCGTGGAATACCCAGGGCTTCGGCAAGGCTGCGCATGGAGCTGTGCGGCTGGGCCAGTTCGGCGGCGATCAGCGAGCGTTCGAACTGCTCGACCTGGTCGCTGAGGTTGCCGCTGCTGGTAGCGATTGATTGTTCGTGGACCTGTGCCGGTGCTTCACCGTCCAGTGCCAGCTCCAGCCCGAGGGCGAAGCGTTCGGCGGCATTTTGCAGTTCACGTACGTTGCCAGGCCAGTTGTGACGCAACAACAGCGCGCGCTGTGCTGGCTGCAAGCTGTGCGCTGGCAGACCGTGGCGTTCGCTCGCGGCATCGGCAAAATGCTGGAACAACACCAGAATGTCATCGCCGCGTTCACGCAGCGGCGGAATGCGCAGCGGCGCGACGTTCAGGCGGTAGTACAGGTCGGCGCGGAAACGGCCCTGGTCGGCGGCCTGACGCAGGTCTTCCTTGGTGGCGGCGATGATGCGGATGTCCAGCGGGATCTGCTGGTTACCGCCCAGACGCTCGACCACGCGCTCCTGCAGCAGACGCAGCAGCTTGACCTGTACGTCGAGGCTCATGCTCTCGATTTCGTCTAGGAATAACGTGCCGCCATTGGCAAACTCGAATTTGCCGATCCGGCGTTTCTGCGCCCCGGTAAAAGCCCCCGGCTCGTGGCCGAACAGTTCGCTTTCGACCACCGATTCGGCCAGGGCGCCGGCGTTGATCGCCACGAACGGGCCGTCGCGACGGCTCGACAGGTCATGCAGGGCGCGCGCGACCACTTCCTTGCCGGCTCCGGTCTCGCCGAGGATCAGCACGTCGGCGCGGGTCCCGGCCAGGGCGCCGATCTGTTCGCGCAGGCGCAGCATGGGAGTGGAGTGCCCGACCAGGCGGGTGCTCAGTTGCTGGCGGTCACTCAGAGCCAGGCGCAGGCTGCGGTTGTCCAGCACCAGGCGGCGCAGGGCCAGGGCGCGGCGCACGCTGTCGAGCAGGGCGTCGCTGGCGAAAGGCTTTTCGAGAAAATCATAGGCGCCGGCACGCATGGCCTGGACCGCCAGCGGCACATCACCGTGCCCGGTAATCAGCAGCACCGGCAGTTCCGGGTCCTGGGCGTGCACCTGTTGCAACAGCTGCAGACCATCAATGCCAGGCATGCGGATATCGCTGACCAGCACGCCGGGCCAGTCCTGTTCGATGCGTGCGGCCAGGTTCTGCGCATCGCTCAGCGACAGGACGTTGAGACCGGCAAGATCCAGGGTCTGGCTCAGGGCCTGGCGCAGGTGCGGGTCGTCGTCGACCAGAATCACCTGTACGCGGCTGTCGATGAGCGGCTCGGTCGTCATGCCGATGGGTCCTCCGAAGTTTGCAGGTTGGCGCCGGGCTTGGCGACGCGCAGCTGCAGGGTAAGCAAGGCGCCACCTTCCGGGTGGTTGCCGAGCAGCAATTCGCCGCCCAGCGCGCGCATCAAGGTATCGCAGATCGCCAGGCCCAGGCCAAGCCCCTGGGTACGCGTCTTGGTGGTGAAAAACGGTTCGCGCGCACGGGCCAGCGCTTCGCTGGTAAAACCCGGGCCGTTGTCGCGAATGTACAGGTAGACGTTGCCGTCGCGCTGTTCGGCACTGAGCATGAGTTTACGCGGGTTGGCTTTTTCGGTCAGGGCATCGAGGGCGTTGGCCAGCAGGTTGCCGAGCACCTGGCGCAGGCGGGTTTCGCCGGCCTGGACCCACAGCGTAGCGTCCGGCAGGTCGCGCACCAGCTCCACCGCCATGGCACGGCGGCGCTTGGCCAGCAGGGCCAGGGCGTCATCCAGCGCCGGCTGCAGTGCCACGCTTTCCGGCGCATGCCTGTCGCGGCGGGCGAAGGCGCGCAGGTGGGCAATGATCGAAGCCATGCGCCCGGTCAGTTCGCTGATCAGTTTGAGGTTGCTGCGGGCATCGTCGGTGCGCTGGTGATCGAGCAGGATCTCGGCATTTTCGGCATAGCTGCGGATCGCCGCCAAGGGCTGGTTGAGCTCGTGGCTGATGCTTGCCGACATGGTCCCCAGCACCGACAGTTTGCCGGCCTGGACCAGCTCGTCCTGGGCGCGCACCAGTTCCTGCTGGGCTTGCTCGCGCTCCAGTACCTCGTCTTTCAGGCGGCTGTTGAGCCCTTCGAGGTCGGCGGTGCGCTCAATCACGCGCTTCTCCAGCTCCTGGCGGGCATGCGCCTCAAAGTCTATGCGGTCCATGTAATGGCGTCGGCGTTGCATCATCAGGCCCAACAACAACATCAGTACCAGCAGGGCGGCGGCGCCGATGGCGACCACGGTGTTTACCGAGCGGTCGATCAGGGTTCGCGGGGCGAGGATGCTGACCTGCCAGCCGGTTTCCTCAATCGCCTGGGTCTGGATCAACCAGGCCGCCTGGTCAAGGTTCAGTGGCTGCGGGGCCTGGGTCGGGTAGGGCTGGATGGCGGCAATCGCTTCGCGTTCGGCATCGCTCAGCGGCCGGGTGGCTCGAAAGCGCCAGTCCGGACGTGAAGTGAGGATCACTACGCCGTTATGGTCGGTCAGCAGCAACTGTTCAGGCGTTTTGCCCCACAGGGTTTCGGTGTGATCCAGATCGACCTTGACCACCAGCGCGCCGATGATCTGTTCACCATCGCGTACGGCCGCGGCGAAGAAATAGCCGCGTTTGGCCGAGGTTGTGCCCTGGCCGAAGAAGCGCCCCAGGCGTCCGGCAATCGCTTCGGTGTAGTACGGGCGGAAGGCGAAGTTGCGACCGACGAAGCTGTCGTGCTTGTCCCAGTTGGACGCCGCCAGGGTATTGCCCCGCGCGTCCATCAGGTACATGACTTCGGCGCCGGTCTGGGTGGCGATGTCCTTGAGCAGACGGTTGGCGTTGGTCAGGGTTTCCAGGCGTAGCGGATCGGCCAGCACCGCGCGCAGGGCGGGCAGGTCGCCAAGGATCTGCGGCAGCGTTTCATAGCGATGCAGGGTGCCCAGCAGGTTGGCGACGTACAGGTCCAGGGTCTGGCGGTTCTGGCCGGCCAGCTCACCTTGGTAATAGTGTTTGGCCAGGTGCTGCAGGGGCCAGAGCAAGGGCGCCAGGCACACCGCCAGCAATGCCAGGCTGCGCCATCGAGGGCGGCGGGGAAGAGGTGGAATCTTGGTCATGGTAACTGCGCCAGAATGATCTGGCGCATTATGCGCTACTTCAGGCAGTCGATCAGCGCTTGCTGCCAGTGCGGTTGGCTGACCTGCCACTCGCGTTGCAGGCGGCTGCAATCGAGGCGCGAGTTGTGCGGACGACGGGCCGGGGTAGGGTACTCGCTTGAAGAGATCGGTAGCAGCTCGGCGCACGGCAGACCTTGGGCCTTGAGTTGCTCGCCGATGGCCTGGGCAAAGCCAAACCAGGAGGTTTCACCTTGAGCGGTCAGGTGGTAGGTGCCCCAGGCGCCAGCCTGGCCTGCCTGCCAGCGTTCGATCAGAGCCCGGGTGCTCAGCGCGATGGTACCGGCCCAGGTCGGTGCGCCGATCTGGTCAGCGACGATGCGCAGTTCAGGCTTTTCCTGCAGCAAGCGCTGCATGGTCAGCAGGAAGTTACGCCCGTGGCGCGAATACACCCAACTGGTCCGCAGGATCAGGTGCTCGCCACCGACCAAGGCAATGGCCTGTTCACCGGCCAGCTTGCTGCGCCCGTAGACGCCCAGCGGATTGGGCACATCGTCTTCGGTGTAAGGACTGTCCTTGTTGCCGTCGAACACGTAGTCAGTGGAATAGTGAATCAGCGGGATTCCCAGCTTCGCGGCTTCTTCGGCGAAGATGCCCGGTGCCTTGGCATTGATCGCAAACGCCAGTTCCGGCTCGCTTTCGGCCTGATCCACCGCAGTGTGAGCGGCAGCATTGATGATCAGGTCAGGCTTGAGCGCCTGCACCCGCTCGCGGATGCTTTCGGGGTGGGCCAGGTCGAGCTGGTTACGACCCAGGACGTGCAACTGGCCGAGATCGCCCAGGTGCTGTTGCAGCTCCCGGGATACCTGGCCGTGCTGGCCGCTGATCAGGATATTCAGTCGGCGTGCGGTCATGGGAGCAGGTCCAGCTCTTTCAGCGATTTTCCGGCTTGGTCCTTGGCGGACAACTGCGGTGCTTCAGTCAGTTGCCAGTCGATGGCCAGGTCTGGATCATCCCAACGAATGCAGCGTTCAGCGGCCGGGTTGTAGTAGTCGGTGGTTTTGTAGAGAAACTCGGCGCTGTCGCTCAACACGACGAAACCGTGAGCGAAACCTTCCGGTATCCAAAGCTGGCGGCGATTGTCGGCAGACAGCCTTACCCCGACCCACTGCCCGAAGTGCGGGGAACTGCGGCGGACATCGACAGCAACATCCAGCACTTCACCGTGGGTCACGCGAACCAGCTTGCCTTGGGTATTTTCCAGTTGATAGTGCAGCCCACGAAGTACGCCTTTCTGCGACTTGGAGTGGTTGTCCTGGACAAAGGTTGTGCTTACACCGGTTTTTTCTTCGAACGCTTTGGCGTTGAAACTCTCGTAGAAGAAACCGCGGTCATCACCGAATACTTTCGGTTCGAGGATCAGTACACCCGGCAGATCAGTAGTAATTACGTTCATTAATGTTCTTCAGCCAAGGCATAGAGGTATTGTCCGTAGCCGGTCTTGCCGAATGTCTTGGCACGTTCCAGCAAATGCGAGCGGTCGATCCAGCCTTGCTGGTATGCGATCTCTTCAAGGCAGGCAACCTTCAAGCCCTGCCGATGTTCGATGGTCTGCACGTACTGCGAAGCTTCCAGCAGGCTGTCGTGGGTACCGGTATCGAGCCAGGCAAAGCCGCGACCGAAACGCTCCACACGCAGATCGCCGCGTTGCAGGTAGGCGTTGTTGACGTCGGTGATTTCCAGTTCGCCACGTGGCGACGGTTTGACGTTCTTGGCTATTTCCACCACATCGTTGTCGTAGAAATACAGACCGGTCACCGCATAGCGCGACTTGGGCCTGGCGGGTTTCTCTTCGATCGACAACGCGCGGCCGTGTTGGTCGAAGTCGACAACCCCGAAGCGCTCCGGGTCCTTGACCAGATAGCCGAACACCGTGGCACCAGAGGGCTGCTTGATGGCACGCAACAGCTGTTCGCTGAAGCCCTGGCCGTGGAAGATGTTGTCGCCCAGGATCAGGCAGACCGAATCGTCGCCAATGAATTCTTCACCGATCAGGAAGGCCTGGGCCAGCCCATCCGGAGAAGGCTGTTCGGCGTAGCTCAGTTCGATACCGAACTGGCTGCCGTCGCCCAGCAGTTGTTTGTATTGGGGCAGGTCGTACGGGGTGGAAATCAGCAGGATTTCCCGAATACCGGCGAGCATCAGCACCGAGATCGGGTAGTAGATCATCGGCTTGTCGTAGATCGGCAGCAGTTGCTTGGAAACACCGAGGGTGATGGGGTGCAGGCGGGTGCCGGAGCCTCCGGCCAGAACGATACCTTTGGTCATGCAATAAGATCCTTGAAGTCGCTGGCGCCCAGGCGTTGGCCTTGATAACTACCGTCTTGAACCCGCTGGCACCATTCCAGATTGTCCAGGTACCACTGCACAGTCTTGCGCAGGCCGGTTTCGAATGTCTCTTGCGGGACCCACCCCAGTTCGCGCTCGATCTTGCTGGCGTCGATGGCGTAACGCTGGTCGTGACCAGGGCGGTCCTGAACGTAAGTAATCAGGTCGGCATAGTTGGCAACGCCTGCCGGACGCTGTGGCGCGAGCTCTTCGAGCAAGGCGCAGATACCCCGGACCACATCGATGTTCTTCTGCTCGTTGTGCCCACCGATGTTATAGGTCTCACCGACCTTGCCCTCGGTTACCACTTTGAACAAGGCACGGGCATGATCTTCGACGAACAACCAGTCGCGTACCTGCAGGCCATTGCCATAAACAGGCAGGGGCTTGCCGGCCAGCGCATTGAGAATCACCAGCGGAATCAGTTTTTCCGGGAAATGGAACGGCCCGTAATTATTCGAGCAGTTGGTGATCAGTACGGGCAGGCCATAGGTGCGTTGCCAGGCGCGGACCAGATGGTCGGATGCCGCCTTGCTCGCAGAGTAGGGCGAGCTTGGCGCATAAGGCGTGGTTTCGGTGAACAGGTCATCGACACCATGCAGGTCGCCATACACTTCGTCGGTGGAGATGTGATGGAAGCGAAACGCTGCACGCTCCTGCGCTGGCAGTGTCAGCCAGTAGGCGCGGGTTGCTTCCAGCAGGCTGTAGGTGCCGACGATGTTGGTTTGAATGAAGTCTGACGGGCCATCGATCGAGCGGTCGACGTGCGACTCTGCCGCCAGATGCATGATTGCATGGGGCTTGAATCGCTCAAGCAGCGCACTGACGGTTGCCTGATCAGCAATATCGGCGCGGACGAATTCATAGCGGGTATTGGTCGCGATGCTGGTGAGCGATTCCAGATTGCCGGCATAGGTCAGTTTGTCGAGGTTGAGAACCTCGTGCTCAGTGGCGCTGATCAGGTGGCGAATCAGGGCTGAGCCAATAAAACCGGCTCCGCCGGTTATGAGTATGCGCATATCCAGTGACCTTTGATGAATCTTATGATGATCTGCTCAAGCCTAGCTTGCGGGCAAACCCGTGCAAGGCAGTTACGCCGCTACGGCAGGGTACTGCGGTACACCTCGTTGTTCATCGCTTTTTCCTGGCCGTACTTGCTTATCGGCAAAAGCGGTGGCGATATAAGCAACAAAAAAATGAGGTCTCACCATGCCGCTCAGTACCTTGCTCCACCGCTCCAGCCAGCCTTGTCCCGACGTCAGCGAGCAGCAGGCGCTGCGGGTATTGCAGGAGCACTATGGGCTCAGTGGTTCTTTGCAACCTTTAGGTAGTCAGCAAGACCTGAACTTTCGTGTCGATAGCGCCCAGGGGCGCTATGTGCTGAAAATCTGCCACGGCGATTATACCGTTGCTGAACTGGAAGCCCAGCATGCCGCTCTGAGCTACTTGCTCGAACGTGGTTTACCGGTGCCCGCCGTAATCGCTGCAGGTTCCGGGGAGCAACTGCTGGCGCTGGACCTGGACGGCCAGCCCCTGCGTGTACGCCTGCTCGACTACATCGAAGGGCAGTCGCTGACCCGCCTGAAGTATATGGCCCCGCAGTTGGTCGCTGAGCTGGGCAGGCTCTGTGCGCGCATCGACCAGGCGCTGGCCGGATTCACCCATCCAGGACTTGAGCGCACGCTGCAATGGGACCCACGCCATGCCCCGGCCCTTATCGCTCATCTGTCGCCAGTACTCACCGACGGGCCGCGCAAGGCGCAGCTGCTAGCCGCCACCGCCAAGGCCGAGCAGTGCTTGCAGCCATTGATCGAGCAACTGCCGATGCAGGCTGTGCATCTGGACATCACCGATGACAACGCTGTCTGGCAACGTGACGAGCAGCGCCAATGGCAGTTGCAAGGGGTCATCGATTTCGGTGATCTGCTGCACACCTGGCGAATCGCCGACCTGTCGGTAACCTGCGCGGCCTTGCTCCATCATGCCGAGGGTGACCCGCTGCGCATCCTGCCTGCCGTCCAGGCCTACCATGCGCTCAATCCGCTGACTGAAGCCGAGCTCAAAGCCCTTTGGCCACTGATCGTTGCCCGCGCTGCGGTGCTGGTGCTCAGCAGTGAGCAGCAATTGAGCGTCGATCCGGGCAACGGCTACATTCGTGACAACCTCAGTCACGAATGGGAAATCTTTGACGTCGCCACCAGCGTACCGTTCGAACTGATGGAATCGGCTATTGTGCAGGTCGCCGGTTTCGATCAGCCCATATTGCCGCTGCAGGCCAGCCAGTTGCTGCCTGGCTTGCAAGCCAGCACCGTCACCCGCGTGGACCTGGGGGTATTGAGCAGTCACTTCCAGGCTGGCAACTGGGAACAGCCCGGTATCGACCAACAGCTGTTGCGCGAACAGGCCGGAACACAAGGTGCAGCCTGTTCGCTCTACGGTCAGTATCGTCTGTCGCAAACCCATATCGACAACCCGCAAGAGCCGCGTACCTTTGCTTTGCATGTTGAGCTGCAGGTGGCGGCGACTACCGAGGTGCAAGCGCCTTGGGCGGGGGTGTGGGTGCAAACGGCAGAGGGGCAGGGTTGCCTCAAAGGCGAGCAGTGCAGCCTGTGGTTGCGCGGGCTGGAGGATGCGCCTGACTCGGGGACGCAACTGATCCCAGGGCAGCGCCTGGGGCAGACTGACGGCATCTTGCGGATCCAGCTGTGCCGGGTCGCGGACCTGTATCCGCCGTCTTTCGTTGTGCCGTCGCGAGCTGCCGCCTGGCAGACACTGTGTCCGTCGCCGCAAGCATTGCTGGGGTTCGCCTGTGAGGCCGAGCCGCTGGTCGATGCGCAACAATTGCTGGAACGCCGCGACGCCAGCTTCGCCCGCTCGCAGAAGCACTATTACGAGCAGCCGCCGCATATCGAACGCGGCTGGCGCAACTACCTGATCGACATGCAGGGACGCTCGTACCTGGACATGCTCAACAATGTCGCGGTACTCGGCCACGGTCATCCACGCATGGCCAGCGAGTCGGCCCGGCAGTGGTCGCTGGTCAACACCAACTCACGTTTCCATTACTCGGCTATCGCCGAGTTCTCCGAGCGTTTGCTGGAGCTGGCGCCTGACTCCATGGACCGGGTGTTCCTGGTCAACAGCGGCACCGAAGCCAACGACCTGGCGATTCGCCTGGCGTGGGCCTACAGCGGTGGCCGCGACATGCTCAGTGTGCTGGAGGCCTATCACGGCTGGTCGGTGGCCACCGATGCGATTTCCACCTCGATTGCCGATAACCCTCAAGCCCTGAGCACCCGGCCTGACTGGGTGCATCCGGTCATTGCACCGAACACTTACCGCGGTGCCTATCGCGGCGAAGACAGCAGCGCCGAGTATTTGCGCGATGTCGATGCCAAGCTGCAGGCTCTGGCCGCCGAGCAGCGTCAATTGGCCGGATTCATCTGTGAGCCGGTGTACGGCAACGCCGGCGGCATCTCCCTGCCAACGGGTTACCTGCAGCAGGCGTATGCCAAAGTCCGGGCCGCGGGTGGCGTCTGTATCGCCGATGAAGTACAGGTCGGCTACGGGCGGCTGGGTGAGTATTTCTGGGGCTTCGAGCAGCAGGGCGTGGTGCCGGACATCATCACCATGGCCAAGGGCATGGGCAATGGTCAGCCCCTGGGGGCAGTGATCACCCGTCGGGAGATTGCCGAAGCGCTGGAAGCCGAGGGTTACTTCTTCTCCTCTGCTGGCGGCAGCCCGGTCAGTTGCCGGATCGGCATCGCCGTACTCGATGTCATGAAGGAAGAGGGCTTGTGGGACAACGCCCGCGACGTTGGCAGGTATTTCAAGGCGCGCCTGCAGGCATTGGTCGATAAACATCCGCTTGCCGGTGCCGTGCACGGCTCGGGCTTCTACCTGGGCCTGGAGCTGATACGCGATCGCAGCACCCTGGAGCCGGCCAGCGCAGAAACCACCACCCTGTGCAACCGCCTGCGCGACCTGGGGATCTTCATGCAGCCTACCGGCGACTACCTGAACATCCTCAAGATCAAGCCGCCGATGTGCACGACCCGTGAAAGCGTGGACTTCTTCGTCGACAGCATCGACAGGGTCCTGTCAGAAGAGCTCTAGCCCGTGGGCTGACAGCCGCTTAAGTCGATTGTTATCGGCTTAAGCGGCTTTTTTACGCCTAGATATTTTTATTGTTGGCTTTTAAAGTCGATATTTATCGGATATAAAGTCGACCATCACCCAGCAATCTGTCATCGGTCGTCTGCACGGTCAGCCGGCCCAGTCATCCTTCGAGGAGGTTTTCATGAGCCGCACCGTCACCGTCGCCGCCACCCAGATGGCGTGCTCCTGGGATCGCCAGGACAACCTGGCCACCGCCGAAAAGCTGGTCCGCGAAGCCGCGGCCAAGGGCGCGCAGATCATCCTGATCCAGGAACTGTTCGAAACCCCGTACTTCTGCCAGAAGCCGAACCCGGACTATCTGCAGTTGGCTACCCCGGTTGAAACCAACGCCGCTATCGAGCATTTCCAGGCACTGGCCAAAGAGCTGCAGGTTGTACTGCCGATCAGTTTCTTCGAACTGGCGGGACGCGCGCGTTTCAACAGCATCGCGATCATCGATGCCGACGGCAGCAACCTCGGTGTGTACCGCAAGACCCACATCCCGGATGGCCCTGGCTACCACGAAAAGTATTACTTCAACCCGGGCGACACCGGCTTCAAGGTCTGGCAGACCCGCTACGCCAAGATCGGCGTCGGCATCTGCTGGGACCAGTGGTTCCCGGAGTGCGCGCGCAGCATGGCGTTGCTCGGTGCCGAAGTACTGTTCTACCCGACCGCCATCGGCAGCGAGCCGCATGACAAGAGCATTTCCTCGCGTGACCACTGGCAGCGTGTGCAGCAGGGCCACGCCGGTGCCAACCTGATGCCGTTGATCGCCAGCAACCGTATCGGCACCGAAGAACAGGACGGCTACGACATCACCTTCTACGGCTCGTCGTTCATCGCCAACCAGTTTGGTGAGAAAGTGCAGGAGCTCAACGAGACCGAAGAGGGCGTGCTGGTGCATACTTTCGACCTCGACAGACTGGAGCACATCCGCAGCGCCTGGGGCACGTTCCGTGACCGCCGTCCGAACCTGTACGGCCCGGTCAAGACCCTCGATGGCGCGCTGGAATCCTGATCATTCAATGACCTCGACGCAGGCCTCGATGCCTGCGTCGGACACTGCAAAGGTTTACTCATGAAGACCCTGACCAGCACCCCACGCGCCGACGGCTTCTACATGCCAGCCGAATGGGCGCCGCAAACCCAGGTATGGATGGTCTGGCCCGAGCGTCCGGACAACTGGCGCCTGGGCGGCAAACCGGTACAGGCCGCACACGTGACGCTGGCCCAGGCCATCGCCCGTTTCGAGCCGGTGACCGTGGCCGTTTCTGCCGCTCAGTACGACAACGCCCGTGCCCGTCTGGACGGGCCGAACATCCGTGTGGTGGAAATCAGCAACGACGACGCCTGGGTGCGTGACACCGGCCCGACCTTTGTCATCAACAACAGCGGCGAAGTGCGCGGCGTCGACTGGGGCTTCAATGCCTGGGGCGGCTTCGAGGGCGGGCTGTACTCGCCATGGAACCGTGACGAGCAAGTGGCCAGTAAAGTCCTGGAGATGGAACGCTGCCAGCGTTATCACACCGAAGGCTTTGTGCTTGAGGGCGGTTCGATTCACGTCGATGGTGAAGGCACCCTGATCACCACCGAAGAATGCCTGCTCAACCACAACCGCAACCCGCACCTCAATCGTGAGCAGATCGAAGCGGTGCTGCGCGATCACCTGGCGGTGGACACCATCATCTGGCTGCCCGATGGCCTGTACAACGACGAGACCGATGGCCACGTCGACAACTTCTGTTGTTACGTGCGCCCAGGTGAAGTGTTACTGGCCTGGACAGATGATCCGCAAGACCCCAACTACGCGCGTTGCCATGCTGCACTCGAAGTGCTGCAGAACAGCCGCGATGCCAAAGGACGCGCGTTTACCGTGCACAAAATGCCGATCCCGGGACCGCTGTTCGCCACTGAAGAAGAGTGTGCGGGTGTCGATCCGGTGGCCGGCAGTCAGGAGCGTAACCCGTCGGTTCGCCTGGCCGGGTCCTACGTCAACTTCCTGATCGTCAACGGCGGCATCATTGCGCCGAGCTTCGACGACCCGGCAGATGCCGAGGCTAGAGCGATTCTGGCGCGGGTGTTCCCGGAGCATGAAGTGGTCATGATCCCGGGCCGCGAGATGCTTCTGGGGGGCGGCAACATCCACTGCCTGACCCAGCAGCAACCGGCACCGTTCAAGGGCTGAATCCAAGCCCAACAAAAACCCGTCTTCGGACGGGTTTTTTTATGCGCGGGCGACGATCGGCGAGGCGCGCTGGCACATCTCTTGTATTTGTTTTGCATTGTATTTCAAGCGGATAGGGCAGCTTCGTTCTGTCACAAAGTTTGAGTAGTTTGCCGCTCACGGCCCAGGGAGTATGTGTCGAAATGAATGCAGTAAGTGAGCCGGCTTCGCCCTCATCAGCAGTGAATCACGAGGCCCTTCAGCGGGTAGCCCAGTGGTTGAAAGACAATGGAGCAATCCGCGGCAGGAAGCCCGATCAGCGCCGCTCGTTGCTGGCCCGTTACCCGACGGGGCTGATTACCGACGCAGAGCTTGAAGCGCTGCTGGGTGTCTGGCACGGCTGAGTGGTATTTGCCAAGAACAAGCCCGATTTTTGAATCGGGCTTTTTTTCGGGTGTTAGTTAAGTACAGCTGTTGCTCAGGCGCGCTCTTCCAGAATGAAGCTGCAGGCGATTTTGCCTTCATTGACACAAGGAAGTAGTTCTATGGGCACTCATCGAGAACGATCATTTATTGCCAGCGTTGCGTCGGAGTCCGGTTCGCTTGGATATTTCGGGCAGTTGCATGCGGAAAGCCTCATAAACCCCTTCAATGATTTTTCTTGGTTCGGTGTCGGGAATAGTCATTTCGCTTCCCATGTTCTCGGACATGTAGGGGAACCCAGGGCCATACCAACATTGCATTGGTATTTTCGTTCCACCGACACGGGTTATTTGATTTACGTTAGAAGCCAACAGTTTTTCGGTAGGTACATTGGTCACAGAAGATCCTGCTTTGGTGCGTTTAGCACGAACGATGAGGGCCGCTCCACGTTCCGTTTTGACCCCCTCATTGGTGAAGAACACCGACTCGGGGAAGAGTTCGTCACCAGACTGATCTCACTGGACACAGGCCAACCGCTCTGCCTGCGAAGCAGGTACTTTCGATATCGTGTTCGCAAAAACCACTATGAAGACAAGCTTTGTACATTCGTTGCTGCTGGTGGCGGTGAACCGCTTCACCTGCGCCTCAAAGTCGTTCAGACCAACGCACCTTATCTGGATAACCCCGATGAAGTCTGAAGGCGCAACCGCCTGCTATGGCGTTGCTTGCGCTTGGGTATAGAGAACAACAGCGGCAAATCGAATGTTTGCCGCCCTTTCTGGTCGGGAAAAATCAGAAACTATAGGTACCGGTAACCACCAGGCTGCGTGGATCGCCGAACTGGATCTGCGCGGCGCTGGTGGCCGAGCTGTAGTAGGTCTTGTCGGTGATGTTGCTCAGCGCCGCGCGCAGGTCCCAGTCCTTGCTGCGGAAGCCCGCCAGGGCGTCCCAACGGCCGTAGCCTGGCAGCACGGCGGTGTTCTGGTTGTCGGCGTAGCGTTCGCCGACCAGGGTCAGACCGGTTTCGCCGTACCAGCCCATCTCCGGTTTCCAGGTAACGAACAGGCTGCCGTTGCGTTTGGCGACGTCGCTGACACGGTTGCCTTCAAAACCATTGTTGTCCTCGACGATGGTTGCATCCTGAATACCGATACCACCGCGCACATACCAATTGCCAACGATGTTGCCGGTAGCCGTCAGCTCCACGCCGCGCGAGCGTTGCATGCCGGTAAGCAGAGTGATGCTCGGGTCGTTCGGGTCGCTGGTGCGACGGTTGTAGAGCTCAAGCTCGTAGATCGCCAGGGTGGTGCTCAGGCGCTCGTCGAGCCAGTCGCTCTTGACCCCGATCTCCTTCTGGCGAGTCTCTTCCGGGCTGGTTTCGTTGCTGTTGCCGGCCGCACCCGGAGTGATACCGATCAAGCCACCGCCTACCGGCGAGAAGGTCTTGCTCCAGGACGCGTAGAAGGAGTGCTCTTTCCACGGTGAATAGACCACACCCAGGCGTGGGCTGGTGCTGTTGCTGTCCTGCTTCTCGGAAATGCCTTTGATCTTGTTGGTGGTCTCCACCTCGAACTGGTCGAAGCGCACACCGGCCAGCACCTGCCACTGATCGTTCAGGCGTAGTTGATCCTGGATGTACAGGCCGCGGCTATCGACCACGGTGTGGTTGTTGCTCGATAGCGCCATTGTGCCGTTGTGCTGCAGATCGCGGTTGGGGTTGTCCAGGTCCACGCTTGGCACCGGACTGGCACCGGGCCCCTTGGTGGCGGCGTTGTACAGCAGCGGATCGCGGCGCTGGTTGCCGAACTCAACGCCGGTCAGCAAGGTGTGCTGCAGGCCGAAGGTGTCGAAGTCGCCTTCCAGCTCAAGGTTGTTGAACAGGTTGCGGGTGTTGAGGTCTTGCTGCCAGCGTTGCCGGGTGACCTGATTGGTCCTGGCGTTGTAGCCGGTCTGGTAGGTGTTGTCGAAGTCGCTATTGAGCTTGAACAGGCCCAGGGTGTGGCGTACCTGCCAGTTTTCATTGAGCTGGTAGTTCAGGCGCGAGCGCAGCGATTGCGCCTTGTCGTCGATGAAATCGCGCTGAGTGTCGCCGTAGGTGGTGTCGCGGCCGACATCGGCCGGGCGGCCATTGACGCTGGGGATGCCGCGATCAGGGGTACGGTTGTAGCGGCTGTATTCGTACTGCACCAACCAGTTGAGGTCCGGGGTCAGCTGCCAGCTCATGGACGGGGCGAATAGCTGGCGGCTGCCGTCGATGCCGTCGCGGAAGCTGTTGTTGTCCTGGTTGCCCATGTTCAGGCGCAGGCTGATGTTTTCCGACGGATCGGCACTGAGGTCGGCGTACAGGCTGCGCAGGTCTTCGCTGCCGCCTTGCGCTTCGATGGTCGAGCGCCGGCCGGCTTCCGGCATCTTGCTCACGCGGTTGACGATGCCGCCCTGGCTGCCGCGTCCGTAAAGCACCGCAGCCGGGCCCTTGAGCACTTCGATGCGCTCGATGTTATGCAGGTCGCGCACGTACTGGCTATCGTCGCGGATACCGTCCAGGTAGAAGTCGTTGCTGGCATCGAAGCCGCGGATGCGCACGCTGTCGAAGCGGGTGTCGGCACCGTTGCTGACGTTGGGGATACCGCTCAGCGCCTTGCCCAGATCGCTGGTGCCGTAGTCCAGGACGTTGCTGGTTTTCACCGAGTCGATAGCCTGGGGCACGTAGCGGGCCGGGGTGGAGGTGCGGGTGGCGGTACTGACTTCCTTGACCCGTGGATCATCGCGATCACGATCGCTTTCGGCGGTCACCGAGACTTCAGGCAGGGTGGTTGTGGCGGCCAGCGCCAATCCGGAACTCAGAAACAGGGACACACCCAGGGTCAAGGGTGACAGGCGGCAAGGGGCAGGCATCAAGGACATCCGAAGGGGGTTGGGTAGCAGACGGAAAAGGGATAGAAATTTTGCGCGGATGATAATGCTTGCTATTTACTTGCGTTAATTGTTTCTCATTTGCTCTTACTGTTTAATGTTTCAAATTGTTTCAGTGGTGTCTGTCTGCGGCGAATTGACTCAATTATCAATTCAATTTCACGAATTTTTGACATGCTGATCCGCACACGGATAGGATTCGGTCAACGCCTGTAGGCCCATAGGCCAAGAGTCCAGAATAAAAGGCCCGCTGCGATCACTCGCAGGCGGGCTTTTCATTTTCTGACCCGCGAGCGTCAACCCACGCAGGGGGCGTGGTTTTTGGCGTAGGCCGCAGAGCGTATTTGACTACGTAATAAGGAAAATAAAATGTTGAAAACCAGGATCAGTCTGATCGCGCTGGGGCTTATGGCGGCGACTCAGGCTTCGGCCAATGACCAGGCCTCTTCAAAGGGCTTCATCGAAGACAGCAGCGCCAGCCTTTTGCTGCGCAACGCTTTCATCAACCGTGACAAGAAGCACGACACCCAGGACCAGCGCGAATGGGGTCAGGCCTTCATCGGCAAGTTCTCCTCCGGCTTCACCCAGGGCACCGTCGGTGTCGGTGTGGATGCTTTCGGTCTGTACGCTGTGCGTCTGGACGGTGGTAAAGGTCACAACGGCGGCGCCGGTATCGACTTCTTCAAGCCGGCTGATGGTGATACCGAGCTAAACCCACAGAATTCCCCGCACAACCTGGCCCGTGGTGGCGCCGCGGTCAAATTCCGCGTCTCCAACACTGTACTGAAGTACGGTGACCAGATGCCGGAACTGCCGGTACTGCAGTACGACGACGGCCGCCTGCTGCCAGAGAGCTACACCGGTACCCTGATCACCTCCAAGGAAATCCAGGGCCTGGAACTGAACGCCGGTCGTTTCACCCAGGAAGCGCGTAAAAGTGCTGAAGGCCGTGACAGCGGTGGTCTGAAGTCGATCAACGTATTCGGCGGTAGCTACAAGTTCACCGAGAACCTGTCGGCCTCCCTGTACGGCTCCGACGTCGAAGACGTGCTGAAGAAGCAGTACCTGGGCGTCAACTACGTTCACCCGCTCGCGTCTGACCAGTCCCTGACCCTGGACTTCAACGGTTACAAGACCAAACTGGATCGCGAGTTCGCCACTGACGACCGTCGTGACAACACCATCTGGAGCCTGGCGGCAACTTACGGTTTCGGCGCGCACTCGGTGACCATCGCGCACCAGCGCAGCACCGGTAACACCGGCTACAACTACGGCTTCTACCAGAACGCCGGTGGCGTGGGTGATGGTGGTTCGACCATCTACCTGGCCAACTCCTACTGGTCTGACTTCAACAACGAAGACGAGCGTTCCTGGCAGCTGGCCTATGGTCTGGACTTCGGCGCCTTCGGCGTACCGGGCCTGACCTACAAAGTGGCTTACGTGCGTGGTGACCACATCAACACCCGTGGCTTCGGCGAAGGTGAAGAGCGTGAGATCTTCAACCAGTTCAAATACGTAGTTCAGGAAGGCCCGGCCAAGGACCTGTCCATCAAACTGCGTAGCTCGTTCCTGCGTACCGACACCAGCATGCGTCAGGCCGAACTCAACGACGACGGTAACGAAGTCCGCGTGTTCGTCGAGTACCCGATCAGCATTCTCTGATTGCTGTTTGCGTCTCCAGCAACCCCGGCCTAGGCCGGGGTTGTTTCTTTGTGGCGTAGCACCGGCTTGACTGCCGGAACCTCACCCGGCTCTGGCTCGAAACTGTCGCTGCGGGCCATCCGCCACATCCGCGCATAGAACTCACTGTCGATCGAGCCGTTGAGCAACTCACCGGGCTTGAGGAATACATGCAACTGGGAAAACAGGCAGATTTCGCTGGCGCTGGTGCGTCGGACCAGGTGTTTGGGCTTGAGCTGTGACGGATGCTCAAGACCTGCGGCAGCGAGCATCTCGGCCAGGGCATGTAGGGTGTTGCGGTGAAAACTGTAGACGCGCTCGGCCTTGTCCGGCACCACCAGTGCGCGTTGTCGCAGCGGGTCCTGGGTCGCCACCCCCGTGGGACATTTATTGGTGTGGCAGCTCTGCGACTGAATGCAGCCAATGGCGAACATGAAACCACGCGCCGAATTGACCCAGTCTGCGCCGATGGCCAGTACGCTGGCGATATCGAAGGCACTGACAATCTTGCCGCCCGCACCGATGCGCACCTTGTCGCGCAGGTTCAGCCCCACCAGCGTGTTGTGCACGAACATCAGCCCTTCACGCATCGGCACGCCGATGTTGTCGCTGAACTCACGCGGTGCGGCGCCGGTGCCGCCTTCCTTGCCGTCGACGACGATGAAGTCCGGAACAATACCGGTCACCAGCATGGCCTTGGCAATGCCCATGAACTCCCAGGGGTGGCCCAGGCAGAATTTGAAGCCTACCGGTTTACCGCCGGACAACTCGCGCAATTGCGCAATGAACTGCAACAGCTCGACCGGCGTGCGAAAGGCACTGTGCGCTGCCGGTGAGATACAGTCCTCGCCGACCTCCACCCCACGGGTAGCGGCGATTTCGCTGCTGACCTTATGCCCGGGCAGTATCCCGCCATGTCCAGGCTTGGCACCCTGACTCAGCTTGATTTCGATCATCTTCACCTGCGGGTCGCGGGCCTGCTCGGCGAAGCGTTCGGGATCGAAACGGCCAGCAGCGGTGCGGCAGCCAAAATAGCCGCTGCCGATTTCCCAGATCAGGTCACCGCCGTGCTCACGGTGATACGGGCTGATACTGCCTTCCCCGGTGTCGTGGGCGAAGCGGCCGCGCTTGGCCCCTTGGTTGAGCGCGGCAATGGCGTTGGCGCTGAGGGCGCCGAAGCTCATGGCCGAGATATTGAAGATCGAGGCGGAGTAGGGCTGGCGACACTGCGGACCACCGATGGCGATACGGAACGAGGCGGGATCGGGGGTATCTGCTGGCAGCATCGAATGGCTGATGAACTCGAAGCCGGGCCGGTAGACATCGTTGAGCGTACCGAAGGCCTTCTCGGCGCTTTCATTCTTGGCCCGGGCGTAGACCAGCGAGCGCTGGGCGCGGGAGAACGGCAGCTTGTCATCATCGCCCTCAAGCAGGTACTGGCGAATTTCCGGGCGGATGGTTTCGATCAGGTAACGGATGTTGCCCACAATCGGATAGTTGCGCCGTACCGCATGGTGGCTTTGGCGCAGGTCGTTCAGTCCAACCAGGCTGAGCAGGGCGCAGATCAGGGTGAAGGGCCAGAGCCAGGCATGACTCGCAAGAAAGGGCAGGCTGATGCAGGCGAAGAGCAGGCAGCCGGCCAGACAGGCGTAGCGGCTGGGAAGCGAAGCTTTCATGAATCTTCCACTGATATGAGAGATCCTGCCAAGGATAGGGCAAGCGCCCGGGCGGAAAACCCGTGAAATCAGTAAAAGACTTTTATCCCCGGCGTGCTTGCAAGGCCGGCCTCGGCGGGTTAGTTCGCTGCCTGCTGAACCTGACTCCGGCACTTGCATAACTGCCGCTTGCAGCAGCCGTGCTACAAGGCATTTCCAGTATTTGCCAAGTGAAGCCAGACCATGCCCGCTACCCGCGCAGCACCCCCGGCACAGGGCTTTGGCCTGCTGTGCCTGGCCAGCTATCTGCTGTCGTTGTCCTACGGTTCGACGTTTTTGCTGTCGCTGTTGGTCAGCAGTCGTGGCGGTAACGAACAGGACGCCGGGCAGATCATTTCGCTGGCCATGCTCAGTACCGTAGTCGCCGTGCTGGGCAGTGGGCATCTGGCCGATCGCCTGGGTTCGGCGCGGGCCATCGCGTTCTGTGCACTGTGCTTGGTGACGGCGTGCCTGGGCTTTGCTCTGGTGCCTGGCACAGGCAGCGGGTTGATGGTGTGTGGTCTGGTCCTCGGCCTTGGCTGGGGAGCGTTCTACACCCTGGGGCCAATCCTGGTCAGTGAACGGGTCGATGCTCAGCGGCGCACGCACAGCTTTGCCCTGCTCTCAGGCAGCATGATGAGCGGCATCGGTTCCGGGCCGCTGGTCGGCAAGCTGGCCAGCGTTTTCGATCTGCCGGTACAGACTGCGTTCTACACTGCAGCCCTGGCCGCGCTGTGCGGCCTGCTGATTTTCAACCATCTGGCGCGACTGCCACGTCCGGCTTCGAGCCCGGTCAGCATCAGTCGCCGCGCCTGTATCGAGGTGCTGGGTTCAAAGGCGCGCTGGCCGATTCTCATGGTCGGCCTGGGCGGTGCGATCTTCGGTGGCCTGGGCAGCTTCCAGACTTCCTATGCAGCGGGACGTGGCCTGGACTACTCGTTGTTTTTCATTGGCTTCATGAGCGCGGCGATCAGCTGCCGGTTGCTGATCGCCGGCTGGGTGGTCAAACGCGATGCCTATCGGGCGTCGTGCCTGCTTTCGGGCTTTATCGTCCTGGCGGTGCTGGGCTTGGGTTGGGGCGTGGAGGGCAACCTGGGTTACTTGCTGGCGGCGGCTTTGCTGGGCGTCGGTTATGGCCTGAACTATTCGGTGATCAACGGCCTGGCGGCGAACCAGGCACCGCCCGGGCACACCCCGCAGGCCTTGCTGCTGTTCAGCCTGGCGTACTTTCTCGGGGTGTTCGGCTTTCCCTGGCTGGCGGGCCACTTGATTGTCAGCAAGGGTACCGAGGCGATGATGATCAGCCTGCTGGTTGTGGCCCTGCTCAACTGGGCGATCAGCGTCGGCCGTCTGTACGGGCGCCGACGCGCGGTGGCACTGTCGGTGCCAGGCTGAGCCATTACTGCCCGGGGGCGATAGCGAACATCAGCTTGTCGCCTTCGAGATACACGACGGCTTCGTGGCCCAGAACATCCACCGGAACAGCCGAAATCGCTTCATGCTCGGGGACGATCTTTTCAAGTGTCTTGTTCTGTAGATCAACACGCCAGACACAGGCAAAGTCGCCGCTGTTGTCGAAGTACAGCACTGGCCGGGTTTCGTTCCACACCGGATTGACCAGGCTCCAGCCTTTGTCGTTCTTGTCCATTACCTGGTCGTAAGCGTTCGAGTCGTACTCGTAGGGGTAGTACAGCCGCAGGTGGTAGTTTTCGACGTTCAGGTCATTGGCGATCCGCGCCTTGGAAAAGCGTTTGCTCCCGGATTCTGCGGAAAACAGCTGCGTTGAAGGTTGTGGTTCGGCCTTGGAACCCAAGGTGTAGGCCATGCTTTGTTCGGCTTCGCCCTTCACGCGATGACGGTAGTAAAACACCCCATCGATGATGCCGGCAAAGCGCTCGCCCTGATCATTGGCGCCGATCTTGTTCCAGCCGCTGAAACGGATGTCACGGACAATCGGATGAAGGCCTGGACGGGCGTCGGAGTACTCGTACAGCGAGCCGAAGTAGCGGCGCTCATAGCTATTGCCAGGGCTGCGGATGGTCTGGTCCAGGTGCTCGCCAACAAAAATCACCACGTTGAGCACACCGTCCAGGGTTGCCACGTCAACCACCTGGGCATAGTCGACACCCTTGACCTGCGGGAAGCTGGCCAAGGCAAAGCGTTGCCAGGCTGCATCCTCGATTTGCAGGTAGGGTTGCTGGTCCTGTGCAGGCTTTAGCGCAGGTGTCTCGGCTTGAGGGTTGGCCGGCACCGGTGTGAGCCGTGAAATCTGTTGATCGTAAGCCTCCTCGATGCACGGGACCGCCGTGCAGCGATTGCGTACCTCACGCAGCCATTGCCTTTCCAGCTCACGGAAAATCTTCAGGTGTTGCAGCGGACGATAGTGCTCATTGAGCAGATCATCCTTGGCCGACAGTGAAGGTGTGGTGCAGATGGCAGTTTCCACCAGCGTTCGGGCTTTACTGCAGTCGAAACTGGCGGCAAAGGCAGCAGGGCTGGTCAGGCAAGCGACGATCAGGGCGGGCAGCAGGCGCGTAAAGGCTTTCATCGGACATCCATGTGCACAGAAGCGGGTGGGGGATGATAAGGCAGAGTCTACAGTCACGGCAAAATCGCGGCCTGACGAGCGTCACGGCTATCCGCACTTTTATTGATCCTGGTTAATTTTTGTACAAATCCCTTGCCTAGACTGTCGGCTCTCCACCCTTGAAGGGGAAATGGCATGACGATTATCGTGACCGGCGCCGCCGGGTTTATCGGTAGCAATCTGGTGCAGGCCCTCAACCAGCGCGGCGAAACCGAGATCATCGCTGTTGACGATCTGACCGATGGCGACAAGTTTCGCAACCTGGCCGACAGCGAAATTGCTGACTACCTCGACAAGGACGACTTCCTTGAGCGCTTTGCCCGCGGCCAGTTCGGCAAGGTCCGCGCTGTGCTGCACCAGGGTGCCTGCTCCAGCACCGTCGAAGGCGACGGGCGCTTCATGATGGACAACAACTACCGCTTCAGCCGCGACCTGCTCGAAGCTGCCCAAGGGCTGCAGGTGCCGTTGCTGTATGCCTCGTCGGCAGCGGTGTATGGCGCCGGGCGGGACTTTCGCGAACAGCGCGAAAGTGAGCGACCACTGAACGTTTATGGCTACTCCAAGTTTCTCTTCGACCAGCGTGTACGCAGGCAATTGCCCGTTGCGCGTAGCCAGATCGTCGGCCTGCGTTACTTCAACGTCTACGGCCCGCATGAACAGCACAAAGGCGCGATGGCATCGGTGGCCTTGCACTGCTTCAACCAGTACCAGGCCCATGGCAAGGTCAGCCTGTTCGGCAGTTATGGTGATTACCCAAGTGGTGGGCACCTGCGTGATTTCGTCTCGGTGGAGGATGTGGTCAAGGTCAATCTGTTCTTCCTTGAACGCCCGCAGCTCAGCGGCATTTTCAATGTCGGCAGCGGCCGCGCCCAGCCGTTCAACGACGTGGCCTTGGCGGTGATCAACCGCCTGCGTGAACAGCAGGATCAACCGCCCTTGTCACTGGAAATGGCCTTGCTTGAAGGCATTCTGGAGTACAGCGAATTTCCCGAGCATCTGCGTGGTAAGTACCAGTGCTACACCTGTGCCGATATTGAGCGTTTGCGCGCTGTGGGCTATCAGGCGCCGACGCTGACGGTTGGGCAGGGTGTGGCGCGTTACTGTGACTGGTTGCTGGGGCTCGAAAGTCCGCCGCCGATGTAGGACCTCCACATCGCAAAATGCTGCAGCACTTCGCAGCGAGAGGGCGTCACGGCCTTTGTCATACTGCGCTGTCACTGGCTCTAGCGAATTAGCTCGTCTGGGTATCGGTGGGTACAGTGTTGATGAATGTTGGTTGGTGGTTATAATAACTACCAATCGGCTGGTCAGGGACGACTATGAATAGCCGACAACTCATTGCTCAAATTGAAGCTGACGGTTGGTATCTGGTGAGAATCAGAGGCAGCCATCACCATTTCAAGCATCCGGTAAAGCCTGGCCTGGTGACGATCCCTCACCCGAAGAAGGATCTCCTGGCCAGGACGGCGAGCAGCATATTGAAACAAGCCCAGCTCTGATGTGTAGAGCGGAAGAGGATCTCAAGATGCTTTTTCCTATTGCGATTCTTCCCGGTGATGAGCAGCACGCTTGGGGGGTTGAGGTTCCAGACATCCCGGGATGCTTCTCTGCAGGGGACGATCTTGACGATGCCATGGCGATGGCGCGCGAAGCCATCGAAGGCCACCTTGAGATGCTTGCCCAGGATGGGCAGATGATTCCCAAAGCCAGCAAGGTGACAACCCATGCGACCAATCCAGCGTTTGCAGGATGCACTTGGGCGGTGATTGATATCGATATCACCAAGTATCTGGGCAAGGCTGAAAAGCTGAACATCACGTTACCGGCTTATTTGCTAAGCCGTATCGATGCGTATGTGAAAAACCATCCTGAGCAGAAGAGCCGATCAGGTTTTTTGGCAGAGGCTGCGTTGAAGGTTCTGCAGAGTTCCTGATCAGGCCTGAGCAGGAAAAGCTACAAACAAAAAAGGCCCACCTTGCGGTGAGCCTCTTTTTTGCTGCGTATGGTGCCGGCACCAGGAATCGAACCCGGGACCTACTGATTACAAGTCAGTTGCTCTACCATCTGAGCTATACCGGCACAGGGGCGTCATTATAGCGATCAGTTTGCGTCTGTAAACTACTTCTGCAACATTCCTCGCAATACCTGTTTTCAACAGGCATCACGAGGCATTTTCTTACCAGCCGCGGTGCAATGTCGTGGCGTCGGGTTCGGCTTTGCTCGGGTCGAACAACATCGGTTTGTGATCGTGGCAGCCGCGTTTGTTGCAGTGCATGTAGGGCTGAGCCGGCAGGCCGTTGTCGCCCAAGACCTGCATCTTCGGCATGTCCCAGCCAGCGTCCGGCGTGTAGCTTGAGCTGCTGCAACCGGCCAGGGTCAGGATGAAGGTGAGCAAGGCAAGTGAGCTGAGTGTGTTCACAGTGAATTCCGTTTTCCGAAGGTTTCAGTCTTTGCTGAGAATGCGCTGGATGGTGCCGCCGCAGGCCTGGTAGCAGCTGTCGTAGTCGTTGCCACAACTGAAGCTCGAGCCACTGCTGTACGGGTAGCTGGGGTAGTAGCAACTTTTGCGTGCGTCTTTTTTGCTCTTGCCGGCCTGGCAGTATTGATAGCTTCTGAGGTTGGCCTGGTACAGGGCCTGCTCGCTGTTCTCTTGCAGGCGGGCCATCTGTTTGCAGTGGTTGCGTTCGCTGGCGCAGCTGTTGATGCAGTTCATGCCCATCACGCTGGGCGGGGGCGAGTATCTATAGGTGTAGCTGGGGCCGCAGCCGCCGAGCAGGGCGACAGCCAGGAGCAGCGCAACGCGCCACTTGAGTGAATTGCTCACGAGTTACCACTTCCTTGATCATTCCTCGCTGAACTCCAGCAGGTCACCTGGCTGGCAGTTCAACGCGCGACAGAGTTTCTCCAGGGTTTCGATCTTGAAACCCTTGATCTTGCCGTTTTTCAGCAACGACAGATTCGCTTCCGTAATCCCGATAATTTCGGCCAGATCCTTGGAACGGATCTTGTTTTTGGCCATGACCACGTCGAGGCGGATGATTATCGGCATAGGGGGAAGCTAGACATAACAGTTGTGTTCATCGCTGATGGTTTTGGCGTCACGCATGAGGAGTGAAAAGGCACAGAGCAATATCCCTTTCATGATCTCGTAAACCGCCACGGATGATACACCGATCGATACGCTGAAGCTTCTTTCCCCGGCCGGCAGGTCGATGGCAAAGGCCAGGCCCTGGAGGGTGCCGATCAGCGGCCAGAGCATAGGTGTGCAGATGCACAGCAGACCTACCCACCACAGCAACTTGATGTTCGACGCGGTCCAGGTTTGTCCTTTTGACAGGCGCATGAAGAACAGGCCGGTGAAGAACAGCGCCAGCACCGAGAGGCTGCTGGGGATCAGCTCAAGGGCCAGTACCAGGCTCAAGGCCAGGGTCGAGGGTTGATGGTCGGGTGCCAGCAGCAGTGGCATCTGATCGCCATAGCTTTGCAGGTAGGCGCTTTGTACCTGGGCTTTGTCGAATACCCAGAGCAGCAAGTTGCCGCCAAATTCGGCAATGGCGGTTGTCCAGGTGAGGAGGGCGGCGAAGGCGCCGATCACTCGAAGGCGCGAGCGCGCATAGGCCACTGTTTTACTGTTCATGAATTGCCTCCGTTCGGTGTTGAGCGGTGGGCATTATTTTCTAGAAATTATCGTAATACAATAATTAATTGTTGTTTTTGTGGAGGTGCGGCGTTTTGAAACAGTTTGGTCTGTGGGAGCCGGCCTTGCCGGCGATGGCATCAGCGCGGTGTCAGTTGCTACGTGGCGTCTGCATCGCTGGCAAGGCCAGCTCCCACAGAGGATTGCGCAGGTTGGGTAATATAATTTACGAACCTTTCTGCAGCCTTTAAGGGCTTTCACCTGAATACGTGCTCAAAGGCGCGAAATTTAATTAGTCATTTTCTATCGATTTGACTTTAACGATGCCTTGAGCTAATTTGTTGTTCATTATGTTGAACACTAAAGCGTTTCTGCTCCCCACCTCTCGTCTGGCTTCCCGTGAAAATCACTGGACCGGCGGTCTCTAGCGCCTCCCCCGACAAACAGCTTTTTCTCTCTTTTTGTCTGTAGCCGTCGCCGTTTGTGCGCCGGGTTTGTGTCGCCCGTGGGAGGGCATCATGCGTTCCTGGATCTATTTGTTTATCGCTATCACCGCTGAGGTGATCGGCACCGCGTCGATGAAATTCGCCGCCACTGAGCACCCGGTGCTTGGCCATGGCTTGATGTACGCGATGATCGGTCTGTCGTACTTCTTCCTGGCCCTGGCAGTAAAACGTGTACCGATCGGCGTGGCTTACGCGCTGTGGGAAGGCATCGGTATCGTGCTGATCACCCTGATCAGCGTTACCTGGCTGGGTGAAAGCCTCGGCCTGCTTAAAGCCGCGGGCCTGGGTGTGATGATCGCCGGTATCCTGCTGATCAAGGCCGGTACCCGCCCGGCACCTGCCGAACGCAACATGGAGGCCCTGCCATGCTAAGCATGAACTGGATTCCTTTTGCCTGGTTGGGCCTGGCTATCGTGCTGGAAGTTATCGCCAACCTGCTGCTCAAATACTCCGACGGCTTCCGCAAGCGTGGCCTGGGCGTCCTGTCGATTCTCTGTGTGCTGGCAGCCTTTACCGCACTGGCCCAGGCTGTTCGCGATATTGAACTGTCGCTGGCTTATGCCATTTGGGGCGGCTTCGGCATCCTCGCTACCGTGGCGATGGGCTGGGCATTGTTTGGTCAGCGTCTGGCCGGGCGGGGCTGGTTGGGCCTGGTGCTGTTGCTGGCCGGTATGAGCCTGCTGAAACTGGCCTGATTTGCCTGCTTAGAGCAAATCGCTAAAGCGCTTATGCACAACGCACGTGCCAGCCAGGCAGTACGTGCGTCGGAGCGACGCAGGCCGTTGGTCTTTGCGCAAATGGCTGTTTTTGCTGGCGATAAGCCGCTGGATAAAAAACCACCAATCACCGAAAGCGCTTGGATCCAAGGTTTTTCAGGGTTTTTTCAAAAGGTTGCCCACAGACTTATCCACAGGCTGCGCACAGTTGGCAGCGGCTACTGGCGTTCGGCCAGAAGCATCAGATTGCGCGGTGTCAGCGGTTGCTCGCAAAACACCCCCAACTGCACCCGGTAGCCTTGCTCCTGCAAGTACAAGCCGCGGTCCAGTACCAACCACATTTCCAGCGGGCGCCGGAACAGATTGCGCAGTAGTTCCAGGTTGCGTACCTCGGCCAGACGCTGCCAGCCCTTGGCCTGCAATGCCTGCCAGTCGGGGGCGTGATCGATCTGCAGGTCTTTTAGGGCAGCCAGATCCCGGCAGTAGTCGGCAAAGGGCTTGTGTAGCCAGCTGACCGGCAATGATGGTGTTGGCAGGTATTCATCCTTGCCGCGCAGCTGGCGTTGCAGCAGATCGAATCCCAGACGCCTGGCCATCGACTCGTCGCGCTGGCGTCGTACCCGCGCGCCAGCGGTAACGGTTTCGCTCAGGGGCAGACCCAGATCATCAATGGACAGCTGTAGCCCTGAAGCAATGGCAGCAGTGGACATCGGCTGGTACTGCGCTGCCTGAATGCGGTTGTAGCAGCAAGGTGCGATGGCCAGCTGGCGGCAGCCCTGACGGCTGGCCAGTTGTATCAGGCGGACATGCAGATCACCGCAGGCATGCAGGGCCACCGCGGTATGTGCACTACTCAGGTGGCGATCGGCATCGTCGGCCAGCACGTCCTGCAGCAGGTGCTGGCTGGGCAGGCCGTGATGCTGACTGAGCTGCTGGCCTGCTTCGACCAGTGCCGCGTCGTATTCCAGGCAGGTCAGACGTTGCCGGTCGGCCTGCAGCAGTCGTCGCCCGAGGTGGCCTTTGCCCGAACACCAGTCGAGCCAGTGTTGCGGTTGGCGGGTAAAACCCAGGTGGCTGGCAAACGCTTCGATCTGCTGCCACTTGCGCCCGGGGACATCGACATTCAAACGATGACCTGCCGAGGGTAGAGCGACTGTGGATAACTCCCCGACCTCTGACAGCTGAGCGGCCAGGCTGGCCAGCTGTGGAAAAGGCGCGGGGGCGTGCAATTGTTCGGGGTGATTGTGTGCTGCTTCCGCCTCGTTCAGCGAACGTTGCCGCAACCAGCTGGACAGGGCCGAGTGCTCAGTCTCCCAGGGCAGGTGCAGCTGGGTGAAGGGGCGTGGTCGCCAAAGCGACTGGTGCTCGCGCAGGAAGGCGTCCAGGGCCTGGAAGCGGCTGAGCAGCTGGTTATCTTCGAGCGGGCGGGCAGTGGTCATGGGCAGATACGAAAACGGGGCTGTGATCAGCCCCGTTATACAGGTTCAGCGACCCTGGCAGGCGTCGACACGCAGCCAGCGTTCGAGTTGCTTGAACGCTTGCACCAGGAGGAACGAGATCAACAGATAGAACAGGCCCGCTGCGAAGAAGATCTCCACCGGCAAATAGGTGCGGGCGATGATCGTCCGCGCCATACCGGTCAACTCCAGCAGTGTCACGGTACTCGCCAAGGCGCTGGCCTTGAGCATGAGGATCACTTCGTTGCTGTAGGCTGGCAGGCCGATCCGCGCTGCGCGCGGCAGCATGATGTAGAACAGCGCTTTGGCCCTGGACATGCCCAATGCCCGTGCCGCTTCGATTTCACCGCGGGGTATGGCCTGCAGCGCGCCGCGCAGGATCTCGGCGATGTAGGCGGCGGTGTGCAGGGTCATGGTCAGCACGGTGCACCAGAACGGGTCGCGCAAGTAGGGCCACAAGGCGCTGTTGCGCACGGCATCGAACTGCGCCAGGCCGTAGTACACCAGAAACAGCTGAACCAGTAGCGGCGTGCCGCGGAAGAAGAAGATGTAGCCGAAGGGCAGGGCGCGCACGTACCAGTGCCGGGAAGAGCGGGCGATACCCAGCGGAATGGCCAGGATCAGGCCGGCAATCACGGCGATGGCTACCAGCTCGAGGGTCAGAGTGGCGCCTTGGGCCAGGCGTGGCAGCCACTTGATGATGACTTCCCAGTTCATTGGTTAGGCCTCACGAAGCCGCGTGCGGCACGTTTTTCCATGAAGTGCATGCCGATCATGGCAAGGATGGTCAGGCCCAGGTAGATAACCGCGGCGACCATATAGAAGGTGAAGGGCTGCTTGCTCACCGTCACGGCGATCTGCGAGTGACGCATGATCTCTTCCAGGCCAATCACCGATACCAGTGCAGTGTCCTTCATCAGGATCATGAACAGGTTGCCAAGGCCCGGGAGGGCGATGCGCCACATCTGCGGCAGGATAAGTTTGGAGAAGATCCGCCCTTTGGAAAGGCCCAGGGCCAGGCCTGCTTCACGGTGGCCCTTGGGGATGGCCAGGATCGCGCCACGGAACACCTCCGTGGCATAAGCGCCGAAGCACAGGCCCAGAGCAATGACGCCCGCAGCAAAGGCGTTGAGCTCAAGGCCGGGAATATTCAGGGCTTCGCCGAGCCGGTTCATCAGGCTGACGGTGCCAAAGTAAATCAACAACACCCAGAGCAGTTCGGGCACGCCACGAACCAGTGTGGAGTAGAAACCACCCAGCCATCGCAGGGGTTTGTACGGCGAAGTCTTGGCCAGGGCGCCAAGCAGCCCCAGTACCAGCCCCAGACATAGGGCCGACAACGCGAGTTTGACGGTCATCAGCGTCCCGGCCACCAGGGCCGGACCGAATCCGTAGAGATCAATATTCATGGGCAGGTTTGTTCAAGGGACCGGCATCGCCCTCAGGGCGATGCCGGTCGGGGCGAATCAATAGATGCTGAACGGGAAGTACTTGTTGTTGATCTTCTCGTAGGTGCCGTCGGCAACGATTTCCTTCAGTGCGGCGTTCAGCTTGTTGCGCAGTTCATTGTCGCCTTTGCGCACAGCGATACCGACCTTGTCGCTTTCGTTCACCGGCTCGCCTTTGAACTCGTAGTTTTTGCCGGCTTCGGACTTGAGCCAGTCGTAGTTGGCGTACTTGTCGGCCAGCAGGGCGTCGACGCGGCCTGAGGTCAGGTCCAGGTAGGCGTTTTCCTGAGTGTCGTAAAGGCTGACTTTGAACTTGCCGTCCATGCCGCCGTGATCGTCCAGCCAGATAGCGGCCTGGGTGGCGCGCTGGGTACCGAGGGTCTTGCCGGCGAGCGACGCATCGTCAGTCTTGAAGTCGACGTTTTTCGGGGCGATGAACTGCTGCTTGTTCGAGTAGTACGGGTCGGTGAAGTCCACGGCCTGCTTGCGCTCGTCGGTGATCGACAGCGACGAGACGATGAAGTCGAACTTCTTGGCGTTCAGGGCCGGGATGATGCCGTCCCAGTCGGAGGTGACCACTTCGCACTCGACTTTCATCTTGGCGCACAGGGCGTCACCGATGTCTTTGTCGAAGCCGACGACCTGGCCGCTGGCATCCTTGTTGTTGAACGGCGGGTAAGCCGCCTCGATGCCCATCTTCAGTTTCTCGGCAGCCATTGCATTGGCCGAGAACACCAGCGTGGCGGCAGCGGCCAGGAGGAATTTCTTATAGGTCTGCATGCGTGTTGCTCCGTTAGCGGTTGCTGGACATGAATTGTTTACAACGCGCCGAGTTCGGGTTTTCAAAAACCTGCTGCGGCGTTCCCTGCTCTTCGACCAGCCCTTGGTGCAGGAAGACGACTTCACTGGACACCTGTCGGGCGAAGCCCATTTCGTGCGTAACCAGTAGCATGGTACGGCCTTCTTCGGCGAGGGCGCGGATAACGTTGAGCACTTCCTGGACCATTTCCGGATCCAGGGCCGAGGTCGGCTCGTCGAACAGGATGACCTTGGGTTTCATTGCCAGGGTACGGGCAATGGCTGCGCGCTGCTGCTGGCCACCGGACAATTCGGCCGGGTAGCTGTGACGCTTGTTGTGGATCCCCACCTTGTTGAGCAGCGCCTCGGCATGCTCGATGGCTTCGACCTTGCTCTGGCCAAGCACGCGGCGTGGTGCCTCGATGATGTTGTCGAGGATGCTCATGTGCGGCCACAGATTGAAATTCTGGAACACAAAGCCGATCTCGCTGCGCAGGCGATTGATCTGCTTGTTGTCGGCAGCCACCAGTTCGCCGTTCTTTGCGGCCTTGAGCCGGAGTTCTTCACCGGCCACCAGGATCTGGCCCTGGTGCGGGTTCTCCAGCAAGTTGATGCAGCGCAGAAGAGTGGACTTGCCGGAGCCGGAGGATCCCAGGATCGAGATCACGTCGCCATCGCGTGCGGTCAGCGAGATGCCCTTGAGGATCTCCTGGTCGCCGTAGCGTTTGTGCAGGTTGCGGATTTCCAGCGCGGGCGTGGCCTCAGCCATGTGCGGTCCTCATGTGTTCTGGTGCGCTCCTGCTGTTGGCGGCCTTCTTGGCGAGCGCCAAGCTAGCATAGCGGCCGAATGACAGCCAACAAGGTCGGGAGGGGCAAGCAGTTGCCAGGTGGGCGAGTGTCGCATCGCTGCAGCGGACTGTCGCGCGGATGACCACTTGCCCTCGTTTCCAGGGCCGGAGCCTTGATGAAAAAAGGCGCGATGGTGCCATTTTTGGCCAGTGCTGGGAAGTCGTTTCTGACCTTGGGTACAGCTTCGGGCCGTGAATGGCGGCTTTGGTTGTACCTGAGGGTTGCGCCTTTTTGTTTCTTCGATGTGCGTGAGGTGTTACCGCAGGATGATTTTGGTGCACCTGGGGCATTTGTAAGTGGGTATTTCAGTAATCGTGGTTTCCGAGGGTTTTTGAGGGTCTTTCGGTCAGCTTCTGGCAGAAAGGCCTGTAAGCCTTGTTTGACGGGGGTGTGAGATATTTCGAACGAACGGTCATCGTGCTGGCGCGGATATTGCCTTATGGATCGGCAACAGGATGTAGCAATCTTTTTATCCAAGGCGCGCCTCAGGTCGCAGGATCAGAACGCAATTCTTGCAAAGGTAGTTTTATGAGCGGTACGCACAATTCCAATGACCTCGCTCAGGGGCTCAAACAACGGCATGTCACCATGCTGTCCATTGCTGGTGTTATCGGTGCCGGCCTGTTCGTAGGCTCTGGCCACGCCATCGCCGCCGCCGGTCCGGCCGTTCTGCTGGCCTATGCCGCCGCCGGGACCCTGGTGGTGCTGGTGATGCGCATGCTCGGGGAGATGGCAGTCGCCTCGCCGGATACCGGGTCCTTCTCTACTTATGCCGACAAGGCCATCGGCCACTGGGCCGGCTTTACCATTGGCTGGCTTTACTGGTGGTTCTGGGTACTGGTGATTCCGCTGGAAGCCAACGCCGCAGCGGCCATCCTGCATGCCTGGTTCCCTGATGTCGGCATCTGGGTCTTTAGTCTGGTCATTACCCTGCTGCTGACCGCGACCAACCTGTTCAGCGTGAAGAACTACGGCGAGTTCGAGTTCTGGTTTGCCCTGCTCAAGGTTATCGCCATCATCGGCTTCATTATTCTTGGCACGGCGGCCGTGTTCGGTTTCCTGCCTAACAGCCAGGTCAGCGGCGTCAGCCACCTGTTCGACACCCAGGGCTTCATGCCTAACGGTCTGGGCGCAGTGCTGGCAGCCATGCTGACCACCATGTTCTCGTTCATGGGTACCGAAATCGTTACGATCGCGGCAGCCGAATCCAAGGATCCGGGCAAGCAGATCTCCAAGGCCACCAATTCGGTGATCTGGCGGATTTTCCTGTTCTACCTCGTGTCGATCTTCCTGGTCGTGGCGCTGGTTCCATGGAACAGCAGTGAGCTGGCTGAAGTCGGTTCCTACCAGACCGTGCTGAACCTGATGGGCATCCCTAACGCCAAGCTGATCGTCGACATCGTCGTACTGATCGCGGTAACCAGCTGCCTGAACTCGGCGCTGTACACCTCCTCGCGCATGCTCTTCTCCCTGAGCAAGCGTGGTGATGCACCGGCCGTGGCCCAGCGCACCACCTCCAGCGGTACCCCGTATGTTGCGGTGGTGCTGTCGACCGCAGCGGCGTTCCTGACGGTGGCTGCCAACTACGTGGCACCTGCCGCGGTGTTCGAGTTCCTGCTGGCCAGCTCCGGCGCCATTGCCTTGCTGGTGTATCTGGTGATTGCCATCTCGCAGCTGCGCATGCGCCGCCAGCGTATGGCGCGTGGCGAGAAGATTGCCTTCAAGATGTGGCTGTTCCCGGGCCTGACCTGGGCGACCATCTTCTTCATCGTCGCCATTCTCACCGTGATGCTGGTGCGTCCGGATCACCGTATCGAGATCATTGCGACCGGCTTGCTGTCGATTGCCGTGGTTGCGGCCGGCCTGCTGGTGGCGCGCAAGCGCAAGGCCGAGGCGGCTGGGCGTGCGGTGCTGAACAACTGATTCAGTGCTGTTGAAATGAAAAGGCCGCGATCTGAGAGGATCGCGGCCTTTTTTATTGCTGCTGGCCTGACTCAGCCAAACATCTTCTGTTGCTGCTTGGCCACCGCTTCCGAGGCCGAGATGTAGGCTTCCTGGAATTCGTCGCTTTCCAGCCAGGCCATGGTGGTGGCTTCGTCAGCCCCGTCCAGCCATTTGCGGTAGGCGCTGAAGACCATGACGATGTAGTCGGTGGCGTGCTCTTCCTTGTGGCCTTTGAGTACCAGGGCCAGTAGCGGATCGACCAGGAACACCGAAATCAAGGCCACCAGGCCGCCTTCCTGGGCTTGCTTCATCTTGTCGAACAGGGCGGTGTAGCTGCCCGAGTTCATGGCCTTGTCGAACACCTGCTCGACGCTGGCGCTGGAGCTTTCGCCGGAGCTCTTGACCGCCTGGCCGCTGCGCACCATGCGGTTCTCGCGAGCCTTGGTGGCGGCGCGCTTGGCGCGTTTTTGCTGTTTGCTGTTGGAGGCCATCGGTGAATCCTGAGTCGTAAAATTTTGCGTATTGAAGCCTAGTTGGCAAAGAAACCCAAGTGCCGCCGACGGCCTTCGCTCAGGCGGGCTGTGCCAGCTCCCCACGGTCTTCCTCGACAAGCACCCGTGCCGCGCGCTCAACCAGCAGTGGATCGGGCTGGTGGGCCACGCTCAGGTCCTTGCCCGGGTAGTCGAGCGAATGCAGGAAGTGACGGATGCAGTTGATCCGTGCGCGCTTCTTGTCGTCGGACTTGATCACCGTCCAGGGCGCGTCGGCGGTGTCGGTATGGAAGAACATCGCTTCTTTGGCGGCGGTGTACTCGTCCCATTTGTCCAGCGACTTGATGTCGATGGGCGACAGTTTCCAGTGCTTGAGCGGATCGTCACGGCGCGAGATGAAGCGGCGCAGCTGTTCTTCGCGGTTGACCGAGAACCAGTATTTGAACAGCAGGATGCCGCTGTTGCAGAGCATGCGCTCCAGGTCAGGTGCCTGGCGCATGAACTCCAGGTACTGCAGCGGCGAGCAGAAATCCATTACCCGTTCGACGCCGGCACGGTTGTACCAGGAGCGGTCGAAGAAGACCATCTCACCTGAAGTCGGCAGATGCTGGATGTAGCGCTGGAAGTACCACTGTCCCTTTTCCTGCTCGGAAGGCTTCTCCAGGGCGACGATACGCGCGCCACGCGGGTTCAGGTGCTCCATGAAGCGTTTGATGGTACCGCCTTTGCCTGCCGCGTCACGGCCTTCGAACAGCACGACGATGCGCTGGCCGGTTTCCTTGGCCCAGCTCTGCACCTTGAGCAGCTCGATCTGCAGCTCGTGCTTGGCCTTGTCGTACTCCGCGCGACGCATGCGGTTGCGGTAGGGGTAGCTGGCGGGCAGCTTTGCAGTGGTGCTGTCTTCGTTCGAGCCGCGTGGGGCGGAGGCAACCTTGAGGGCGGCGGGTTGCTGGCTGATGGCGCTGATTTCACTGTCGGCGGCAACAGTGCCGGGCTTGCGGGTGGTGCGTGGTCGCCGTGGGCGGCTGGTGCCGGGCGCGCGTGACGGGGTCTGGCTGGTACTGGCCGATGTATCTGAAGTCGGTGAGGGCAGAGGCAGGGCAGTGGATTCTTCGCTCATTGGGGGCCTGTTGGTTTTTTCGAATGTCCTTCAGGCAGCATACGGCGGTGTGGCAAGCGCGTACTGACGGTGGTCAACGCCGCGCTTTTTTATGGCGCAAACAAAAAACCCCTGAATCTCACGATTCAGGGGTTTCGGTATTAGTGGTGCCCAGAGACGGAATCGAACCGCCGACACGGGGATTTTCAATCCCCTGCTCTACCGACTGAGCTATCTGGGCAACGGGGCGCATTAAAAGGCTTTTTCGGATTTACGTCAACGACTTTTTGAAAATTTTTTAAATTAATTCCGTCGCTTACGATTTTCCGGGGTTATTCGGCTGGTGGAACGTAGCCTTCGGCCTTTTCGAATTCCTGGCCGGAGAAGAACTTGTCCATCTCGCCCTGGAGGAATTTGCGGTCCTCGGCGTTCATCATGTTCAAGCGCTTCTCGTTGATCAGCATGGTCTGTTCCTTCTGCCAGTCGGCCCAGGCCTTCTGCGAGATGTGCTCGTAGATGTCCTGGCCCTTGGCGCCCGGGTACGGTGGACGCTCCAGGCCTGGCAGTTGTTCTTTGTACTTGCGGCACATTACGGTGCGGGTCATCGCGACTCTCCTGCAATCAAAACGTCGGCCGCGCGTTTCAGCAGTTTTTTCACCGGGGCGGCAAGGCCCAGGCGCGGCGGGGTGGCGAGGTTATACCAGAGCCAGTCGGCCTCGGCCACGTGGGCCCGGGTGTCATCGACCCGGACCAGCCATGGTTCGATGGCCAGCTGGAAATGGCTGAAGGTGTGCGTCAGGCCGTCCAGCGCCTGACTGGCGCTGAGGCTCAGCCCGTGCTGGTCGGCCAGGTCGTCGAGCTGCTCCAGGCTGTCCAGCTCCGGCAGGCTCCACAAGCCGCCCCAGAGCCCCGTGGAAGGGCGCCGGTAAAGCAGGATGGCACCTTCGCGGGCCAGCAGCGGCATCAGCGTGCGCCGCTGTGGCAGCTCCTTGCGCGGCTTGGGTATCGGGTAGCGGATCTCCTGGCCGAGCATGTGCGCTTCGCAGCCGAGCTTGAGCGGGCACAGCAGGCAACTGGGCTTGCTGCGGGTGCACAGGGTGGCGCCGAGGTCCATCATTGCCTGGGTGTAATTATTGACCCGGGTGTGAGGGGTATAGCGTTCGGCATTGGCCCACAGGGCTTTGGCCACTTTCGGCTCGCCCGGATAGCCTTCCTGGGCGGTGTAGCGGGCCAGTACGCGCTTGACGTTGCCGTCGAGGATCGGCGCGCGCAGGCCCATGCTGATACTGGCAATGGCGCCGGCGGTGGACAGGCCGATGCCAGGCAGCTCGGTCAGCTTTTCGACATCGCGGGGGAATTCGCCGGCGTACTGCTCGACGACGATTTTCGCGGTCTTCTGCAGGTTGCGCGCGCGGGTGTAGTAACCCAGGCCTGTCCACAGGTGCAGCACTTCGTCTTCAGGTGCTTCAGCCAGGGCCTGCACGGTCGGCAGCGCGGCCATGAAGCGGTCGAAGTAATTGAGCACAGTGCTGACCTGGGTCTGTTGCAGCATGATTTCCGAAACCCACACCCGATAAGGCGTGATGCCCTGTTGCCAGGGCAGGTCATGACGGCCGTTACGGTCGTACCACTCCAGCACGGCGCTGGAAAACTGCTCAGGACTCATCGCTTGAACAACCCCTTGAGCGCATCTTTGAGTTCCGGACTGACCTTGTCACCGAGCTTCTCGTCGATCTTGTCACCGAGTTTTTCGCTGACTTTGTCGCCCGCCAGCTTGGCGGCGACTTTGCCCAGCGCATCTTTGTCCAGGCGGCAGGCTTTGGCGCCCAGCTCAAGCGGGCCACGGCAGCGCAGCGGCAGTTCGAGGCCGACATAGCGCTCGCCGACCTGGCAGGCAGGGTCGGGCATGTCGCGTTTGTCGCCCTCGACGATCACGCCAACCCGGTAGTCCATGCCCAGTACACGCAGGTCGAGGTCGCCCTGACCATTGACCGTCAGACCGGGAATACGCGCCTTGAGGTCAGGGTTGCTGGCCACGCCATTACGCAGCACC
This sequence comes from Pseudomonas sp. GW821-FHT10B02, assembly GCF_059415665.1. Classification (NCBI taxonomy): domain Bacteria; kingdom Pseudomonadati; phylum Pseudomonadota; class Gammaproteobacteria; order Pseudomonadales; family Pseudomonadaceae; genus Pseudomonas; species Pseudomonas sp. GW821-FHT10B02. The sequence goes on from NZ_JBWKNR010000004.1 coordinate 193,367, forward strand.
AGGCTGCCTTTGAGCTCCTGGAAGGGCGTGTCCTTGCCGCGGGGTTCGCCGCTCAGGGTTTTGCGGTTGAGGGTGGCGATGGCCTGGCACAGCTGTTGTTCAAGGTTGGCGTTGACCAGGATGCCGTCGTTGATGACAAAGCTGGCGTTGCCATTGAGGGTGTCGACCAGCGCCTTCTGACTGTTGCCGGTGGCGGTCAGGTCGCTGCTCAGGGTCAGCAGGCCCTTGACCGGCGGGGTTTCGGTCTGGCTCTTGATGAAGTGCTCGACCGGCACCCGGTTGACCTTGGTGGTGAGGCCGATCTGTGGCACCGCCGGGCGAACATCCAGGGTGCCCTTGCTTTCGAAGTCGCCGTCATACAAGCCGCCGCGCAGGGCTTCCAGGGTGATCAGGCCGCCCTGGCCCTGGGTTTTCAGGTGGGCGTTTTCGATCGGCAGTTTTTCCAGGGTCAGCAGGCCGAACGTCAGGTCAGCTTGCAGATCGAGGCGGCGCAGGCGATCGACCGGCAGCAGCTTGTCGTTGCTCCAGGCCACCTGGGTCGGGGCGTCAGGTAGCGGCGTGTTGCCGGCACTGGCCAGGGCGCTTTGTTCCTTGCTCTTGACCTCGGCCTGGCGCGCTGCAGTGGCACTGGCCGCCGCTTCACTCTTGGCCGGCATATAGCGGTCGGCGTCGAACTTGTCGGCCTTGAGCTGGATGCGCAGGGCTTGTTTGGCGAAGTCTTCGACCGCCAGGCGGCCACTGAAGGTGCTGTCGTCGAGTTTTACCGCCAGGTCTTCCAGGGCCAGGCTGGTAGGGCTGCCTTGCAGGCGGCTGACCAGTTCGAACTTGTTCAGCGCGCTGGCGTCAGCTGTGGCGGGCAGCGTCACGCCGACGCTGTCGAGGAAGGTACGCAGGTTGATCTGGGCGATCGACAGGCCACCCGTCAGTTGCGGGGTTTTGTCCAGGTCACGCAGGTTCAGTTCGCCAAGGGCGCGCAACTGGTTGGCCGAGAGTTTCAGGCCGTTCCATTCGGCGACGTTGGCCGCCAGGTCGACCAGCAACTGACCCTGGGCAGCGAAGGTCAGGGTTTTACCCTGCAGAGGCTCGCCCGAGGCTTCGCCGCTGAGCTTCATGTCTTCGAACTGGTAGCGCTTGAGGCGGCGGTCGAAACGCAGCTCGCCGTTGAGTTCCGTGCGTGCTTTGAGTACCGGTTGCCCGACGCTGACAAAGGCGGTCATTTTCAGCGGGATATTCACCCCTTCGTGGACCGCGCCGGTGCTCAGCTGGATGCTTTCGGCGCCAAAGGTCTGGCCGCTGCGGGCATCGCTGTACTGCACCCGGGCGTTGTTCACGGTCAGGCTGTCGATATCCAGCTTGACCGGACGCTCGTTGCTGTCGCTCTTGGTCTCGGCCTTGGCCGTGGCTTCGCCAGCAGGTGCGGCGCCGTCGGCGGGGGCTGCGGCAGCGACCGGCAATGGCTTGCCGATGTCTTCCCAGTTGCCGTGGCCGTTCTCGTCGCGATTCAGGCTCAGGTTCAGGCCTTCGACGCGTACGTCGCTCATCTGCACTTCGCGGCGCAACAACGGCAGGACGCGCACTGACAGACCGAGCATCTGCAGGTCGGCAAACGGCACTTTCGGGTTGTTCAGGGTGGCGATGCTGGCTTCATGCAGCTCCAGCCCCAGCCAGGGGAACAGGCTCCAGCCGATGTCGCCATTGAGCGTCAGCTCGACGTGGGCTTTGTCGCGTGCAAGCTGGCGAATCTCGTCTTTGTAGTCGTTGGGATCGAAGAGGTGGGTCAGGGCAAATCCCAGAGCCACAATGATCAGCAACAACCCGAGAAGCACCAGCCCCAGGATTTTGCCGAACGCTTTCATGGGCGAGTCCTTGTAGTTCGATTCTAAAATTTAGCCGCAGAGTATAGCGCTGCGCTTGGCGTCGCTGGAGATGCTCAAGGATTACTGAGGATTTCTCCTACAGCGCTGGCCTGATTTGCTCAGGATTTCGACAGCGATGGGTATGACAGTTCCTTGCACAGAGCAATCAGCTGCCGAACAAAAGACGATATCAGTTTGCTTTCAAAGGCAGAGGCTAATGCTACTCTTGCGCCGCTCACAGGCCCTTGTGCGGCGATTTGTCGCGTTCTACAGGGCAATTGTGCCAAAAAACGATCAGTTGCCTTAGTGCCAAGGTCGTGAGCCGTGAGCTGACCATCTCTACGCGGGGAACACAATAAATGAACAGCAGTATCACGGCAGGCACGTTAACCAGCAGCCCTGGTTTTCTGTCCAAGGAGCGGATCATCGCCGCGCCTGGTTTCAACCGCTGGCTGGTACCACCGGCGGCGCTGGCCATCCATTTGTGCATTGGCATGGCCTACGGCTTTTCGGTGTTCTGGTTGCCGTTGTCGCAAGCGATCGGTATCACCGCGCCGCTTGCCTGTGCGCCGGACATGAGCTTCTTCGCCCGCCTGTTCAGCACTGAATGCGACTGGCAGATCTCGATGCTCAGCTGGATCTATACCCTGTTCTTCGTGTTCCTCGGCTGCTCTGCAGCCGTTTGGGGTGGCTGGCTGGAGCACGCCGGGCCGCGCAAGGCCGGGGTGGTTTCGGCGCTGTGCTGGTGTGGTGGCCTGCTGATCTCGGCGTTCGGTATCTATACCCACCAGCTCTGGCTGATGTGGCTGGGCTCGGGTGTCATCGGCGGTATCGGCCTGGGTTTGGGCTATATCTCGCCGGTTTCGACACTGATCAAGTGGTTCCCGGACAAGCGCGGCATGGCCACCGGTATGGCGATCATGGGCTTTGGCGGTGGCGCCATGGTCGGCGCGCCATTGGCGGCAGCGCTGATGAACCACTTTGCCAGCCCTGAAGGTGTAGGCGTCTGGCAGAGCTTCGTGGTGATGGCGGTAATCTACTTCGTGTTTATGATCGGCGGTGCCTTGGCCTATCGAGTGCCGCCGACCGGCTGGAAGCCCGAGGGCTGGACCGCTCCGCTGAAGAAAGCCAGCAACGCGATGATTACCCACCGCCACGTACATGTCAGTGTGGCGTGGAAAACGCCGCAGTTTGCCTTGATCTGGTTGGTACTGTGTCTGAACGTGTCGGCGGGTATCGGCATTCTGGGCATGGCCTCGCCGCTGTTGCAGGAAGTTTTTGCCGGTAAATTGCTGGGTAACGACTTGAGCTTCAGCGAACTCAGCAGCACGCAACTGGCGCAGATTGCCGCAATCGCTGCCGGCTTTACCGGCCTTTTGAGCCTGTTCAATATCGGTGGGCGGTTTTTCTGGGCGTCGTTCTCCGACTACATCGGGCGCAAGAACACCTATTTCGCCTTCTTCGCCCTGGGTGTCGCGCTGTATGCGCTGGTGCCGAACATGGGCCACCTGGGCAACATCGCCCTGTTCGTGGCGGCGTTCTGCATCATCCTGTCGATGTACGGCGGCGGCTTCGCCACAGTGCCGGCGTATCTGGCCGACCTGTTCGGCACGCAGATGGTCGGTGCCATTCATGGTCGTCTGTTGACTGCCTGGGCTGCTGCCGGCGTGCTCGGGCCGGTGCTGATTACCTACCTGCGTGAGTACCAGCTGGCGCTGGGCGTGGAGCGTGCGGCGGTCTACGACATCACCCTGTACATCCTGGCCGGCCTGCTGGTGCTGGGGTTTGTCTGCAACGCGCTGGTGCGCCCGGTGGCCGACAAGTACTTCATGACTGACGCACAGTTGGCGGCGGAACAGGCGCTGAGCCATGACCAGGGCAACGGCAACACCCGGGTGCTGGAGTGGCATGCGGCGCCGGGAAGCCTGCCGCTGGTGGTCGCTGCCTGGCTGCTGGTGGGGATTCCACTGGCCTGGGGGATCTGGGTGACACTGCAAAAAACCGCAGTGCTGTTCAACTGACCCCTCTGTTCTGGTCAGAAGTTGCAGAAAATCATCATGTGGCAGGTAAATCCCCTGCCACATGTCATCTTCGTTTCATGCCACGCGCTTCTAGGCCTATAATGATCGCCTTTTTCGCCCAATGATTTTGCGGAGCTGGTGATGGTCGAACGTAAGGCTTCCGTCGAGCGCAATACTCTGGAAACCCAGATCAAGGCCTCGATCAACCTGGATGGCAGCGGCAAGGCCCGATTTGATATCGGTGTGCCTTTCCTTGAACACATGCTCGACCAGATCGCCCGACATGGGCTGATCGATCTCGACATCGAGTGCAAGGGCGACCTGCATATCGACGATCACCATACCGTCGAAGATGTCGGTATCACCCTCGGCCAGGCTTTCAACCAGGCCGTCGGCGACAAGAAGGGCATCCGCCGCTACGGCCATGCCTATGTGCCGCTGGATGAAGCCCTGTCGCGTGTGGTCATCGACTTCTCCGGCCGTCCTGGCCTGCAGATGCACGTGCCGTACACCCGCGCTTCGGTGGGCGGTTTCGATGTCGACCTGTTTCAGGAATTCTTCCAGGGCTTCGTCAACCACGCCAACGTCACCCTGCACATCGACAACCTGCGTGGGCACAACACCCACCACCAGATCGAGACGGTGTTCAAGGCGTTCGGCCGCGCGCTGCGCATGGCCATCGAGCTGGATGAGCGTATGGCCGGGCAAATGCCATCGACCAAGGGTTGCCTGTAATGCAGACAGTTGCCGTTATCGACTATGGCATGGGTAACCTGCACTCGGTGGCCAAGGCGCTGGAACACGTGGGTGCCGGCAAGGTACTGATCACCAGCGATGCTGCGGTCATCCGCGAGGCTGATCGAGTGGTGTTCCCGGGTGTCGGCGCGATTCGCGATTGCATGGCCGAAATTCGCCGCCTGGGCTTCGACAGCCTGGTGCGTGAAGTCAGCCAGGACCGTCCGTTCCTCGGCATTTGCGTCGGCATGCAGGCCTTGCTCGATCACAGCGAAGAGAACGACGGTGTCGACTGCATCGGCCTGTTCCCAGGCCAGGTGAAGTTCTTCGGCAAAGACCTGCACGAAGACGGCGAGCACCTGAAGGTGCCGCACATGGGCTGGAACGAAGTCACCCAGTCCATCGACCACCCGCTGTGGCACAACATTCCTGACCTGGCGCGCTTCTATTTCGTCCACAGCTACTACATCACCGCGGCCAAGGCCGTGCAGGTGGTGGGGCGCGGTCACTATGGCGTCGATTTCGCCGCCGCGCTGGCCGAAGGTTCGCGTTTTGCCGTGCAGTTCCATCCGGAGAAGAGCCATACCCATGGCCTGCAGCTGCTGCAGAACTTCGCCGCTTGGGACGGCCGCTGGTAATGAGCAAGTCCAGGACCAAGGCACCGATCCTCACCCTCGCCCCGGAACAGGAACGCGAGGCGCTGGATGTTCTCAAGCGCTTCCTCGAAGACCGTTTCGAGTTGCAGCTGGGGTCGTTCGAGGTCGCCGAGGTGCTGGATCTGTTTACCAAAGAGATTGCCCCGCACTACTACAACAGGGCGATTTTCGATGTGCAGAACCACCTCAAGGAACGGTTCGAAAGCATCGAAAGCGACCTGTGGGCGCTCGAGAAGAACTGACTTCCCGAGCATCACTGTTTACCGAATAGACAGGTTTTGCAGATGCTGATTATCCCCGCTATCGATCTCAAGGACGGTGCTTGCGTACGCCTGCGCCAAGGCCGCATGGAAGATTCCACGGTTTTCTCCGACGACCCGGTGAGCATGGCCGCCAAGTGGGTCGAAGGCGGCTGCCGCCGTCTGCATCTGGTTGACCTCAACGGCGCCTTCGAAGGCCAGCCGGTCAACGGCGAAGTGGTTACCGCCATTGCCAAGCGCTACCCGAACCTGCCGATCCAGATCGGCGGCGGTATCCGTTCGCTGGAAACCATCGAGCACTACGTCAAGGCTGGCGTCAGCTACGTGATCATCGGCACCAAGGCGGTCAAAGAGCCAGAGTTCGTTGCCGAAGCCTGCCGCGCGTTCCCGGGTAAAGTCATCGTCGGTCTGGACGCCAAAGACGGCTTCGTCGCCACCGACGGCTGGGCTGAAGTCAGCTCGGTGCAGGTCATTGACCTGGCCAAGCGTTTCGAAGCTGACGGCGTCTCGGCCATCGTCTACACCGACATCGCCAAAGACGGCATGATGCAAGGCTGCAACGTGCCTTTCACCGCCGCCCTGGCCGCGGCCACCAAGATCCCGGTCATCGCCTCCGGCGGTATCCACAACCTGGGTGACATCAAGGCCCTGCTCGACGCCAAGGCGCCAGGCATCATCGGTGCGATCACCGGCCGCGCCATCTACGAAGGCACCCTGGATGTCGCCGAGGCACAAGCCTTCTGCGACAGCTATAAAGGCTGAGGACTCCGACATGGCACTGGCCAAGCGCATCATCCCTTGCCTGGACGTGGACAACGGCCGGGTGGTCAAGGGCGTCAAGTTCGAGAACATCCGCGATGCCGGCGACCCGGTGGAAATCGCCCGGCGCTACGATGAACAGGGCGCTGACGAAATCACCTTCCTCGACATCACTGCCAGCGTCGATGGTCGCGATACCACCCTGCATACCGTCGAGCGCATGGCCAGCCAGGTGTTCATCCCGCTGACCGTGGGCGGTGGCGTGCGTACCGTGCAGGACATCCGCAACCTGCTCAATGCCGGTGCCGACAAGGTCTCGATCAACACTGCCGCAGTGTTCAACCCGGAGTTCGTTGGCGAGGCTGCCGCGCACTTCGGTTCGCAGTGCATCGTGGTTGCCATTGACGCCAAGAAGGTTTCCGGCCCGGGCGAAACCCCGCGCTGGGAAATCTTCACCCACGGCGGTCGCAAGCCGACCGGCCTGGACGCGGTGGAGTGGGCGAAGAAGATGGAAGGCCTGGGTGCCGGTGAGATCCTGCTGACCAGCATGGATCAGGACGGCATGAAGAACGGCTTTGACCTGGGCGTGACCCGGGCCATCAGCGATGCCCTGGGCATTCCGGTGATTGCTTCAGGTGGTGTGGGTAACCTGCAGCACCTGGCTGACGGGATTCTGGAAGGTCATGCCAGCGCGGTGCTGGCAGCGAGCATCTTCCACTTCGGTGAGTACACGGTACCGGAAGCCAAGGCCTTCATGGCCAAGCAAGGCATCGTCGTTCGCTGAACCCTTGTGGGAGCCGGCCTTGCCGGCGATGCTTTCAGCGCGGTGTCAGGTGCACCGTGTCGTCTGCATCGCCGGCAAGGCCGGCTCCCACAAATGCTTTCACCCCAGATTCTTGCCCAGCAGCGCGTGATACAGCTCGCTGTCGCCGAGAATCCCCACCACCGTATTACCTTCCTGCAGCACCAGCTTGTTACCGGTCTGGTAACGGATCTGCAGGGCCTCACGCATACCGATGCTGGCACTGACCAACGTTGGCTTGCGGCCCAGCCCTTCCACCGCTTCCCCCGGTGCCCAGTTCTGCAGGTCCATGCCTGTGGCGCCCTGGCGTGCACCCTTGATGGTGTTGCCTTCGGCCAGGTCCAGCCAAGAGTCGCCGCCTGGATCGATGCACACCGAGCCATTGATGCGCTTGCACTTGTCCAGGGTACGCATCAGGCTGCGGCCACACAGCACGTTGAGTGGGTTGGTATGGGCGACGAAGGTCCGTACATATTCGTCTGCCGGGTTGAGGACGATCTCTTCAGGCTTGCTGTACTGGATGATCTTGCCGTCTTTCATGATGGCGATCCGGCTGCCCAGCTTCAGCGCTTCGTCCAGGTCGTGGCTGACGAACACGATGGTCTTGCTCAGCTTGCGTTGCAGCTCCAGCAGCTCGTCCTGCAGGCCCTGACGGATCAGCGGGTCGAGGGCCGAGAAGGGTTCGTCCATCAGCAGGATGTCGGCGTCCATGGCCAGCGCACGGGCGAGGCCGACGCGCTGTTGCATACCGCCTGAGAGTTCATCGGGTTTCTTGTTACGCCATTGCGTCAGGCCGACCAGTTCGAGTTTCTCGTCGACCAGCTTGCGCCGCTCTTTCTCCGGACGCCCCTGCATTTCCAGGCCGAAGCTGATGTTCTCGCGCACCGTCAGCCAGGGCATCAGGGCGAATTTCTGGAACACCATGGCGATGCGCTTGGTGCGCATCATCTTCAGCTCTGCCGGGGTGCAATGGGCGATGTCGATATGCGAGCCTTCGTGCTCGACGAACAACTTGCCGCGGCTGACGGTATTGAGGCCGTTGATGCAGCGCAGCAGGCTCGACTTGCCCGAACCGGACAGGCCCATCAGCACGCAGATCTCGCCTTTGTTGATATCCAGGTTGGCCTTTTCCACGCCGACTACCAACCCGGTTTTTTTCAGGATCTGCTCCCGCGAAAGGCCTTGGTCTAGCAGGCTGAGGGCCTCACGCGGTCGGCTGGAGAAGATAACGTCTACATCTTCGAAGCGAATAATGCTCATGCTTCACTCCTCACCGGTGCGTCGGGTTGTTTGCAGATACGGTCGAGCATGATCGCCAGCAGGACGATCGCCAGACCCGCTTCGAAGCCCAGAGCGATATCGGCAGTGTTCAGTGCGTTGACAACAGGTTTGCCCAAGCCATCGGCACCCACCAGGGCAGCGATCACCACCATCGACAGCGACAACATGATGCATTGGGTGACGCCGGCGGCGATGCTCGGCATGGCATGCGGCAGTTCGATGCGTGACAGCAGTTGGCGGCGTGAGCAACCGAAGGCCTTGCCGGCATCGAGCAGCTCCTGGGGCACATCACAGATACCCAGGTAAGTCAGGCGGATCGGCGCGGCGATGGCAAACACCACCGTCGAGATCAGCCCGGGGACCACGCCCAGACCGAACAGGGTCAGGGTCGGGATCAGGTACACGAAGGTAGGTACCGTCTGCATCAGGTCGAGGACCGGGCGCATGGCGGTGTAGAACATCGGTTTGTGCGCAGCGAGGATGCCCAGCGGTACGCCGATAGCCACGCAGACCAGGGTGGCGAACAGCACCTGGGCCAGGGTCTCCATGGTCTCTTGCCAGTAACCGAGGTTGAGGATCAGCAGGAATGACAGCACGCAGAAGGTGGTCAGCGCCCATTTGCGCTGGATCAGGTGCGCGATCACTGCAATCAGGCCGATCAGGACGAAGGGATTGAACCAGGTCAGTGCCCCGGTTACACCGTGGATCATGTATTCCAGTGCCGCAGCGAAAGCATCGAAGTAGTTGGCGCCGTGTTGCGTCAACCATTCAACGAAGCCTGCGATGTACTGGCCCAGAGGGAGTTTTTCATCGATCAGCATGATAGCGAGCGTCCACCTGCAAAAAATTGAAGACAGCCTGCGGCGGGGCCAGCCCGCCGCAGGCAGTGCTTACTGCGTCAGTTTGGCCTTGGCCGCCTCCAGGCCCGGTTTGCCGTCAACGGTGGTAACCCCTGCCAGCCAGGTATCGAGTACCTGAGGGTTGTTTTTCAGCCAGGCTTTGGCGGCTGCGTCGGGTTTCATCTTGTCGTCCAGGACGTTGCCCATCAGGGTGCTTTCCATGTCCAGGGTGAAGGACAGGTTTTTCAGCAGCTGGCCGACGTTGCTGCATTCCTGCACATAACCCTTGCGGGTATTGGTGAGCACGGTGGCTTTACCGTAGTCGGGGCCGAAGAAATCATCGCCGCCGTCGAGGTATTTCATCTTGAAACGGGTGTTCATCGGGTGCGGTTCCCAGCCCAGGAACACCACCGCAGTGTCGCGGCGCTGGGCACGTTCAACCTGCGAGAGCATGCCTGCCTCGCTGGACTCGACCACCTTGAAACCGGCGTCCTTGAGGCCGAAGGCGTTCTTGTCGATCATGCTCTGGATGGTGCGGTTGCCGTCGTTGCCCGGCTCGATGCCGTAGATCTTGCCGTCCAGTTCCTTCTTGAACTTGGCAATGTCGGCGAAGTTTTTCAGGCCCTTGTCATACAGCGCCTGCGGTACGGCCAGGGTGTATTTGGCGTTCTCCAGGTTCGCTCGCACGGTTTCCACCGTACCGGCATCACGGTACTGCTTGATGTCGTTTTCCATGGTCGGCATCCAGTTGCCGAGGAACACATCCATATTCTTGCCGTCGGCCAGCGACTTGTAGGTCACGGGCACCGAAATCATGGTGGTCTTGGTTTTGTAGCCCAGCGATTGCAGCACCACACTGGTCACCGCGGTGGTCACGGTGATATCGGTCCAGCCGACATCGGAGAAGTTGACGGTATGACACTGCTCAGGCTCGGCGGCCTGGGCCAACAGCGGCACACTCAGTAGCGCGGTCAGCAATAGCGAGGGTGAACCTTTCATGCGATGGACTCCTGATGTTTTTTCTCGGATGTCCCACGGGACCGCCGTGCTTTATGGTTTGCATTCGGTCGGGCCTGACTATCGGGCGATAGCGGGACAGGTGCCGTGCAATCGAGTCGATACCGATCATCTAACAGCGAAAATCAAACGCCTACAGGGTGCGTCGTATCCAGTACAGACAGGGTCGCATCCAGTGTCGATGAGGTCGTTTACAGATTTATCCCACCCCGTAAACGCAGTTTTGCTGCTTCTGCACCGCAAAAAAACGGCGCAGAAACGGTCGTGACAGCTGGCGGCGTTGCTGGGCAAGATCGCGTCGGTTGTAGACGTCAGAAGTCCGCTCAAAAGCCTGATGATGCGCGAATTCGGCGGATTGCCGCCTATTTAGCGTAGCAGTTGCAACGCCCTTGGCCTGGCTTGGGGGTGGCTGCTCAATCAGGAGGTAGGTGGCATGGCCATCAGTGTGTTCGACCTGTTCAAGATTGGCGTCGGCCCGTCCAGCTCTCATACTGTCGGGCCCATGCGGGCCGCGGCGCTGTTCGTCCAGGGCCTGCGTGAACGTGGTGAGCTCGAGCAGGTGCGCCGCATCGAGGTGCGCTTGTACGGCTCGTTGTCGGCCACGGGGATCGGTCACGGCAGCGACAATGCGGTCATCATGGGCCTGATGGGCGAGTGGCCGGACGCTATCGACCCCTCGCAAATCGGCCCCCGCATCGCCGCACTGCGCGAAACAGACACCTTGCTGCTCGATGGCCGGCTGCACGTCGGCTTTGTCTGGGCGCGCGACATGCTGTTGCTCGACGAGAACCTGCCTTATCACCCCAACGCCATGACCCTGATCGCTGAAGGCGCGGCGGGCGAGCTGCATCGCGATACCTATTACTCGGTCGGCGGCGGCTTTGTGGTGGATGCGGCGCAGGCCGCCAGTGGTGTGCTGGACGCCGATAACACGGTGCTCCCCTACGATTTCAACAGCGCTGTGGAACTGCTGGAACTGTGCAAGAAAAACGACCTGCGCGTGTCGCAACTGATGCTGGAAAACGAGAAGGTCTGGCGTAGCGAAGCGGAGATTCGCGCCGGTCTGCTGAAGCTCTGGCAGGCCATGCAGGCCTGTGTCGAAAACGGTCTGAAGTACGAAGGGATTCTGCCCGGCGGGCTGAATGTGAAGCGCCGGGCGGCCAAGCTTTATCGCAGCCTGCAGGAACTGAACAAGCCCAATGTGATCGGCTCGACCTTGAGCGCCATGGAGTGGGTCAACCTCTACGCGCTGGCGGTGAATGAGGAAAACGCAGCCGGTGGGCGCATGGTCACGGCGCCGACCAATGGCGCGGCCGGGATCATTCCGGCGGTGCTGCACTACTACATGCGCTTCAGCGACGAGGTCAGCGAAGCCTGTGTGGTCGACTTCTTCCTGGCGGCGGCGGCGGTGGGTATTTTGTGCAAGAAAAACGCGTCGATCTCCGGTGCCGAAGTGGGCTGTCAGGGCGAGGTCGGTTCGGCTTGTGCGATGGCGGCGGCAGGGCTTGCCGAAGTGCTCGGGGCGACGCCGGGGCAGCTTGAGAATGCCGCAGAAATCGGTCTTGAGCATAACCTCGGGCTGACCTGTGATCCGGTCGGCGGTCTGGTTCAGGTGCCGTGCATCGAACGCAATGCCATTGCCGCGGTGAAGGCGATCAATGCCGCGCAGATGGCGCTGCGTGGCGATGGTGAGCACTTCATCTCGCTCGACCGGGTGATCCGCACCATGCGCGACACCGGCGCCGACATGCATGACAAATACAAGGAAACCTCGCGTGGTGGTCTGGCGGTCAACGCCATCGAATGTTGATCCGGCCTGCGCCGTTAATGCCCATGCATGCCACCTTTTGGCGCAGCACTCGCTAGCGCTTCGATAAACGCCTGTCACCCCGGTCATTTGCGCCTGGGGTGACACATCGTCGATGTCGTTTCTGGGCATCCTTCCCACAAGTGCTACCGAATTGCTCATGTTTCCTACGCAGCGGCGCTAGCACGGTCTTTCCCGTTTAAAACCGGCGCTCGGAACAAAGGCGATTTAGACGCTGCGCGACGTCGTTTTTGGGTTTTATTGAATGCCCATTCAATTTCAGGCATGGCAATTGCGTTGTGATTGGCAAAGCCCCTGCATTCGAATCGGGGCCGTGACAAAAAAAGCCCGTGCCTGCCTGAGGCGCACCCTGCATTGTGTGAGGAGATACCGCGATGACGTCGTACAACTCCGGGACCCCAACCCAGAACCGCGCACCTCAATCCATCGGCTTCCTGCTGCTGGACAACTTCACTCTCATCTCCCTGGCTTCAGCAGTCGAACCGCTGCGCATGGCCAACCAGCTATCCGGCCGCGAGCTGTACCGCTGGAGTACCTTGAGCGTGGACGGTGGGCAGGTGTGGGCCAGCGACGGCTTGCAGATCACCCCGGATGCGGCGATGCACAAGGCACCGGCCATGGACACCGTGATTGTCTGCGGCGGTATTGGTATTCAGCGCACCGTGACCCGTGAGCACGTGACCTGGCTGCAGAGCCAGGCCCGCCAGTCGCGGCGTTTGGGTGCGGTATGCACCGGCAGCTGGGCACTGGCGTGCGCGGGTTTGCTCGACGGTTTTGATTGCAGTGTGCACTGGGAATGCCTGGCGGCAATGCAGGAAGCTTTCCCGCGGGTGAGCATGAGTACCCGGCTGTTCACCCTCGACCGTAACCGCTTCACCAGCTCCGGTGGTACCGCGCCGCTGGACATGATGCTGCACCTGATCAGCCGCGATCATGGTCGCGAGCTGTCGGCAGCGATCTCCGAGATGTTCGTCTACGAGCGCATTCGCAACGAGCAGGATCACCAGCGTGTGCCACTCAAGCACATGCTCGGCACCAACCAGCCGAAGCTGCAGGAAATCGTCGCGCTGATGGAAGCCAACCTGGAAGAGCCGATCGACCTGGATGAACTGGCCGTGTATGTCGCAGTGTCGCGGCGCCAGCTTGAGCGCCTGTTCCAGAAATACCTGCACTGCTCGCCGTCGCGCTACTACCTGAAGCTGCGCCTGATCCGTGCCCGGCAACTGCTCAAGCAGACGCCGATGTCGATCATCGAAGTGGCGTCGGTGTGCGGCTTTGTCTCCACGCCGCACTTCTCCAAGTGCTACCGCGAGTACTTCGGTATTCCGCCGCGTGATGAGCGCGTGGGTTCCAATACCGCGCAACAGGTGGCGATGATGCCGATTCCGCAGGCCTTGGTGCTGTCGCCGCTGGCCGGGCCGATGTCGGCGTTGAGCCAGGCGCGCAATGAATCGACGTTTGCCAGTGTACGCCTGTAACTGAAGGCCCTTCGGGCCTTATCGCCGGCAAGGCCGGCTCCCACAATCGATCAGAACATGTGGTCCCTGTGGGAGCCGGCCTTGCCGGCGATGGGGTCAGCCACGATTGCTGTTGAACTGCGCCAAGGCCGGCAAAAGCTGCTTTTCGATTGCCTGACGCACAGCGGGCAGGATGGTCGCATTGCCGGTGTACATCTGCTCAACCATGCCCTTCAGGGCTTTGGCCCGTGGTTCACTCAAACCCCGCACTGCGTACTCGCAGGCCTGTTCGGCGCTGGCGTCGGCCGGCATCTCGAAACCCAGGGCGCGCAACTGACCCAGCAGGTCGTCTTGATCAATCAAATCCGCATGCATCATGGTTGTTGTCCTTGTTTGCAGGTGTGATCGTCAGTCGATTCTGTGGGCACAGGTGCAGGGCGGCAAGGACAGAATGACGTAATGGCTGCTTTACCTAAGAACAGGTCGTTTTCGGGCAAATCGACAGGGAAGGGAGGCTGCACACTGAGGCCATGCACAGAAAAGGAAGGTTTGGTCACCGTCCGCTTCAGCCCCGGTTGCTTCACGGCTTTCCGGGGCTATTTTTTGTCTCAGTTTCGGTGGTGACTTCATCGCTGGCAACGCCAGCTCCCACAGTGTCCAACTACTGTGGGAGCTGGCGTTGCCAGCGATGAGGCCTTTAGCCTGGTAAGCCCATCACCCGGCCAACAAACTCGGCAGCAGGCAAATCAATCTGCTCATCGACTATGCCCTGCAAGCACTCCACCACCTCCGGCGCAAACGGCGACGAACGCGGGCCGGCCAGGTCCACATGCAGCAACATCTGCTCACTGGCCGCCAACGCCTCTGCAAAACCTTCACGGTGCAGGCTGTGATACAGGTGCAGGCGCTTGCGATCAAAACCGATCACCTGCGTCTGCACCCATACCTGAGTACCCAGCTTTACCTCATGCAGGTAGTTCAGGTGGCATTCCAGGGTAAACAGCGAGTTGCCGCTGGCGCTGCGGTTGTCGCTATCAAGGCCGATACGGTCCATGAAGGCATCGGTGGCGTAACTGAAGATCAGCAGATAGAAGGCATCGCGCAGATGCCCGTTGTAATCGACCCAGTCCGCCTGGACCGGGGTTTGGTAGGTGATCAGTGTCGGCATCCGAGGGCTCCGTTCAGTCGCTGAAGGCCATGCCATGCTTGGCCTTGGTGGTTTTTACCGCCTCCAGCACGGCCAGCAGGCAATCATCACGATAGCGTTCCAGCGCGCTGATGCTGCGTTCGCCCAACTGTTCGCCGGTGCCTTCGACTACAGCGTCGATCAAGCCGTCTGTCAGTTCCGGCGCCGGCAGGTAGGTCCACGGCAGTTGCAGGGCCGGACCGAACTGCGCCATGAAGTGGCGCATGCCGGCATCGCCACCGGCCAGGGTGTAGGTGAGGAAGGTGCCCATGAACGACCAGCGCAAGCCGGCGCCAAAGCGAATGGCATCGTCGATCTCACCGGTGGTCGCCACGCCGTCGTTGACCAGATGCAGGGCCTCGCGCCACAGCGCTTCGAGCAGGCGGTCGGCAATAAAACCGGGGACTTCCTTGCGTACATGCAGCGGGCGCATGCCCAAGGCGGTATAGACCGCTTTCGCCGCTTCGATGGCTTCCGGCGCGGTCTTGTTGCTGCCGACGATTTCCACCAGCGGCAGCAGGTACACCGGGTTGAACGGGTGGCCGACCACGCAGCGTTCAGGATGGGTCGCCGATTCGTAGAACTCGCTGGGCAGCAGGCCAGAGGTGCTGGAGCCGATCAGTGCGTTGGGTTTGGCCGCGGCGCTGATCTTGCTGTGCAGGTCGAGCTTGAGGTCGAGGCGCTCCGGGGCGCTTTCCTGGATGAAGTCGGCATCGCGTACGCATTCCTCGATGGTCGCGACGAAGCGCAGGCGATCTGGTGATGCACCGGGCGCCAGGCCCTGCTTTTCCAGGGCCGGCCAGGCATTGGCGATGCGTTTGCGCAGCGCCGCTTCAGCGCCGGGCGCCGGGTCCCAGGCCACCACGTCGAGGCCATGGGCCAGGGCGCGGGCGACCCAGCCACTGCCGATCACGCCGCTGCCCAGGGCTGCAAACGTCTTGATCTCGGTGATAAAGCTCATCTTCAACTCCTTCAATCAGCGACGGGTCAGGTTCATTTTCGCGCGGCCTTCAGCAGGGGTAAGCACCCGTGCGCCGAGACGGCTGAGGATTTCCGTGGCGCGTTCGACCAATTGGCCGTTGCTGGCCAGCACGCCCTTGTCCAGGTACAGGTTGTCTTCCAGGCCCACACGCACGTTGCCGCCGAGCAGTACCGCCTGCGCGGCCATGGGCATCTGCATGCGGCCGATGCCGAAGCCGGCCCAGGTCACGCCCGCTGGCAGGTTGTCGACCATGGCTTTCATGGTCGCGGTATCGGCCGGCGCGCCCCAGGGAATGCCCAGGCACAGCTGGAACAACGGGTCGTCGAGCAGGCCTTCCTTGATCATCTGTTTGGCGAACCACAGGTGGCCGGTGTCGAAGATCTCCAGTTCGGCTTTGACGCCGAGTTCGGTGATGCGCCTGGCACCAACGCGCAGCTGGGCCGGGGTTGAGACATAAATGCTGTTGCCGTCGCCGAAGTTGAGGGTGCCGCAGTCCAGGGTGCAGATTTCCGGCAGCAGTGCCTCGACATGGGCCAGGCGCTCCAGCGGGCCGATCAGGTCGGTGCCGGCGCCGAACTCCAGCGGTGTTTCACCCGGGCCGATCTCCAGGTCGCCGCCCATACCGGCGGTGAGATTGACGATGATGTCCACGTCGGCTTCACGGATGCGTTCCATCACTTCGCGGTACAGCGCGACATCGCGGCTGAAGCGTCCGGTTTGCGGGTCACGGACGTGGCAGTGGACCACGGTGGCACCGGCTTTGGCGGCTTCCACGGCGGCTGCGGCGATCTGTTTGGGAGTGACGGGGACCAGGTGGCTCTTGCTGGCGGTGTCGCCGGCACCGGTCAGGGCGCAGGTGATGATGACGTCGTGGTTCATGTGCGGTTTCCTTCAGGCGTGTTGGGGCCATCGCGGGCAAAGCCCGCTCCCACAGGGTCTGTCAGTTGGAGGTGAGCTTGAGGTTGTCGGCAGCGGGTTTGCCGTCGAAGGTGGTCACCCCTTCGAGCCAGCGCGCCTTGTCCTCGGGATGGTCCTGGAGCCACTGGCGGGCAGAGGCCAGGGCGTCTTTATGCTCGAGCAGCGGTTGCATCATGCGGCTCTCGTCTTCGGCGCTGAATTTCAGGTTGCTCAGCAGGCGATTGGCGTTCGGGCAGCGTTCGGCGTAGTCCGGGGCGGTGACGGTCCACACCGTGGCGCGGCCTTCGTCCGGGCCCAGGGCGTCTTCGCTGCCACTGAGGTAGGCCATGTCGATGTTGACGTTCATCGGGTGCGGCGCCCAGCCGAAGAACACCACGGCCTCGTTGCGCCGCACGGCACGGTCGACGGCGGCGAGCATCCCGGCTTCGCTGGATTCGACCAGCTGGAACTTGCCCAGACCGAACTGGTTCTTGCTGATCATCGCCTTGATCTGGGTGTTGGCGCCGGAGCCGGGTTCGATGCCGTAGATCTTGCCGCCCAGCTCTTTTTCAAACCTGGCGATGTCGGCGAAGGTTTTCAGGCCCTTGTCGGCCAGGTATTTGGGTACGGCGAGGGTCGCGCGGGCGTCGTTCAGGCTGGGTTGTTCAAGGACCTTGACCTGCCTGGCGTCGATGAAGGGGGTGATGGTCTGGGTCATGATCGGGTTCCAGTAACCGAGGAACATGTCCAGGCGCTGGTCGCGAATACCGGCGAAGATGATTTGTTGCGAGGCACTGGTCTGCTTGGTCTTGTAGCCGAGGCCGTCGAGCAGTACCTGGGTCATGGCGCTGGTGGCCATCACGTCGGTCCAGTTGACCACGCCAAGGCGCACGTTCTTGCATACGGCCGGTTCGGCGGCCATTACGTTGGTGCTGAGGATTGCGGTACCGACGAGCGTCAGCAGGCTACGGCTGATCAATCTGTTCATGGTGGCTCCTCCAACGGCAGTTCTAATTGTTATAGGGGCGGCCTCTGCGTGCCGTGCTGATCAAACTACGCCCACCGCAGCGGGAAAATACGCACCCTGGCGACCCGCACTTGCACAGTGGCGACCTGCAGGGTATTAACCGCAGACCCGTGGCCGTCGAGTCGTTCGCTATGCCCCAGGATTTCTACTTTCTGTTGCTCCCCGGTTTTTCCGCGATCGGCTTTATCTCGGCGATCGAGCCGCTACGGGTGGCCAACCGCTTTCGCGGCGGCTTGTATCGCTGGCAGGTGCTGAGCATAGAGGGCGGGGCGGTGCAGGCCAGTAATGGCATGTCGGTCAACGCCGATGGCGCGCTGCAGCCGCTGGCCAAAGGTGCAACCCTGCTGGTGGTGGCCGGGTTCGAGCCGCTGGGCAGTTTCAGCCCGACGCTGCAGCACTGGCTGCGCAAGCTCGATCACGACGGTGTGGTGCTTGGCGGCATCGACACCGGTACGGTGGTACTGGCCGAGGCCGGCCTGCTCGATGGCCACCGGGTGACCCTGCACTGGGAGGCGCTGGAAGCGTTCAAGGAATCTTATCCACAGCTGCAGGCGACTCAGGAACTGTTCGAAGTCGATCGCCGGCGTATCACCTCGGCCGGCGGCACCGCGTCAATCGACCTGATGCTCGACCTGATCGCTCAGGCTCACGGCCCGGAACTGGCGATCCAGGTGTCCGAGCAGTTCGTGCTCGGGCGCATCCGCCCGCGCCAGGACCACCAGCGCATGCAGATCGCCTCACGCTACGGCATCAGCAACAAGAAACTGGTGCAGGTGATCGGCGAGATGGAGCGCAACACCGAGCAACCGCTCAACACCCTGGTGCTGGCCGAGTCGGTGCAGGTTACCCGGCGTCAGCTGGAGCGCCTGTTCCGCCTGTACCTGCACGACACCCCCAGCGGCTTCTACCTGCGCCTGCGCCTGGACAAGGCGCGGCAACTGCTGCGCCAGACCGGCATGAGCGTGCTGGAGGTGAGTATTGCCTGCGGATTCGAATCAGCATCGTATTTCACCCGCTGCTACCGGGCGCGTTTCGAGCGTTGTCCACGGGAGGATCGCAAGGCCCGAACTGCCAGCCTCAGCGGCGCTTGAGCAACACCGCGCAGGCGCTCTTGAAGGCTTCGTGCTGGTATTTGTTCAACGAAGCGGGCAGCTCGATGTTGTGCTTCTTGGCCTGAGCGCTGACGGTCTGTGGTGAAACCAGCTCCACCTCACAATTGTCCAGCAACTGCAGCACGCCTTCGATCTTGAAGGTGGTCGGGCCACCGGCGAAATCGCCTTTCTTGCTGCGCTTCTTGATTGCCAGGTGGCTGATGTCGTGCTCAGCGATGAACTGCCGGGCCTGGCTGGCGAAGGCTTTGACGTTGTCTGCCTGCTCATCGTCTTCCAGACCGATCTTTTTCGTCGCCAGGGCAACATGCACCGGGCTTGCGCCGTCCAGCGTGGCGACGGCGAGCAGCGCTTCGCTGCCTTTGATTTCAATTCCGCAGATTTTCATGCTGTTCTCAATCGGAGTTTTGCAGACCCAGGGACTGCAGGTATTCGGAGCGGTCATCGCTACGTTGGGCCAGGCAGGTATTCAGGGCCGCGTCGAAGGTCTTGCCCGGTTTTTCGTCGAAGGTTTCCACCTTGCAATCGGCATCGCGCAGTTGTTTCCACAAGGTTTCGGCGGCGTTCAAACGCTTGCTGACCTCACTGATCTTCGCGTCCTGCCCGGCATATTGTTCTTTGATGCGATCGAGCAGGTCGCTAAACGCGGCGTTGAGCTCACGTTCGGCGGTGGTGCGGCTGAACAGTGCGCAGTCGTAGTTCTGCTGGTCGGTCTCGACGTTGTCGCACGGCGTACTGTCTTCTTCACTGGCGTGGGCACCAAAGGCCAGCGCGGCCAGAACCAGCCATACCATCGATTTCATTCAATCATCCTCCCCGGGGAACATGGGCGCCGATTCTCGCTCAGCGCCGCAGCAAAGAACAGGGTAGCCGCAAGCCCCGTCACCCTCCGAATGAAACTTGCGTGAGCCCTTTGTCGTGGTTTGACGCTTTCGGCAATTCCCCTGTCGTTTTTGCATCTTAGCGACCTGGCCCCTAGGCATATGCTGGCCCCAAAGCGCCGGCAGACGATTCGGCGCAGGTAATGCCAATAAAGGGGACAGCCTGATGAGCCCAGCCGAATTACACGCCGACAGCATCGTTATCGACGGGCTGATCATTGCCAAATGGAACCGCGAGCTGTTCGAAGACATGCGCAAGGGCGGCCTGACCGCGGCCAACTGCACAGTGTCGGTCTGGGAAGGCTTCCAGGCCACGGTCAACAACATTGCCGCCAGCCAGAAACTGATTCGCGAGAACGCCGACCTGGTGATGCCGGTGCGTACCACCGCCGACATCCGCAAGGCCAAGGAACTGGGCAAGACCGGCATCCTCTTCGGCTTCCAGAACGCCCATGCCTATGAAGACCAGATCGGTTATGTCGAGGTGTTCAAGCAGCTCGGCGTCGGTATCGTGCAGATGTGCTACAACACCCAGAACCTAGTCGGTACCGGTTGCTACGAGCGCGACGGCGGCCTGTCGGGCTTCGGCCGCGAGATCGTCGCGGAAATGAACCGGGTCGGGGTCATGTGCGACCTGTCCCATGTCGGTTCCAAGACCTCCGAAGAAGTCATCCTCGAATCGAAAAAGCCGGTGTGCTACTCGCACTGCCTGCCTTCCGGGCTCAAGGAGCACCCGCGTAATAAGTCCGATGAAGAGCTGAAATTCATCGCCGACCATGGCGGCTTTGTCGGCGTGACCATGTTCGCCCCGTTCCTAGCCAAAGGCATCGACTCGACCATCGACGACTACGCCGAAGCCATTGAATACACCATGAACATCGTTGGCGAAGACGCCATCGGTATCGGCACCGACTTCACCCAGGGCCATGGCCAGGACTTCTTCGAGTACCTGACCCACGACAAGGGTTACGCCCGGCGCCTGACCAACTTCGGCAAGATCATCAACCCGCTGGGCATCCGCACCGTGGGCGAGTTCCCCAACCTCACCGAAACCCTGCTCAAACGCGGCCATAGCGAGCGCGTGGTGCGCAAGATCATGGGCGAGAACTGGGTCAACGTGCTCAAGGATGTCTGGGGCGAATAAGCCGCCAGTAACCGTCTTCCGACCCCTGCCACCGGCGCAGGGGCAGCCAACCAAATTTTCTGGAGTTCAGTTTCCATGGCCAAGATCGCCCCGCAATTGCCTATCGAAGTCGACAGCGAGACCGGTGTCTGGACCAGCGATGCCCTGCCGATGCTGTACGTGCCGCGGCATTTCTTCGTCAACAACCACATGGGTATCGAGGAAGTGCTGGGCGCTGAAGCCTATGCCGAAATCCTCTACAAAGCCGGCTACAAGTCCGCCTGGCACTGGTGCGAGAAAGAAGCTGAATGTCACGGCCTGGAAGGCGTGGCGGTGTTCGAGCACTACATGAAACGCCTGTCGCAGCGCGGCTGGGGCCTGTTCAAGATCCAGGACATCGACCTGGAGAAAGGCACCGCCAGCGTCAAGCTTGAGCACTCGGCATTCGTCTATGTGTACGGCAAGGTCGGGCGCAAGGTCGACTACATGTTCACCGGCTGGTTCGCCGGGGCCATGGACCAGATCCTTGCCACTCGCGGCAGTTCCATCCGTACGATCGCCGAGCAGGTCTACGGCGGTTCGGAAGAAGGCCACGACGACGGCCTGTTCATCGTCAAGCCGCTGTAAGTCGAGGATCTCGCCATGGCTTTCGAAGCAATGTTCCAGCCGATCCAGATCGGCAAACTGACCATCCGCAACCGGGTCCTGAGCACTGCGCACGCAGAGGTCTACGCCACTGACGGCGGCATGACCACCGCGCGCTACATCAAATACTACGAAGAGAAGGCCAAGGGCGGCCTGGGCCTGGCGATCTGTGGCGGCTCCTCGGTGGTGGCCATCGACAGCCCGCAGGAATGGTGGGCCTCGGTGAACCTGTCGACCGACCGCATCATCCCGCACTTCCAGAACCTGGCCGACGCCATGCACAAGCACGGCGCCAAGATCATGATCCAGATTACCCACATGGGCCGTCGCTCGCGCTGGGACGGTTTCAACTGGCCAACCCTGATGTCGCCCTCGGGCATCCGTGAACCGGTACACCGCGCGACCTGCAAAACCATCGAGCCGGAGGAAATCTGGCGGGTGATCGGCAACTACGCGCAAGCTGCGCGTCGGGCCAAAGAAGGCGGCCTGGACGGTGTCGAGCTGTCGGCGGTGCACCAGCACATGATCGACCAGTTCTGGAGCCCGCGGGTCAACAAACGTACCGACGAATGGGGCGGCAGCTTCGAGGGGCGGATGAAGTTCGGCCTGGAAGTGCTCAAGGCCGTGCGTGCGGAGGTCGGCCCGGATTTCTGCGTCGGCATGCGTATCTGCGGTGACGAATTCCATCCTGATGGCCTCAGCCACGAGGACATGAAGGAAATCGCCAAGTACTACGACGCCACCGGCATGCTCGACTTTTTCGGGGTGATCGGTTCGGGTTGCGATACCCACAACACCCTGGCCAACGTTATCCCCAACATGAGTTATCCACCGGAGCCGTTCCTGCACCTGGCGGCCGGGATCAAGGAAGTGGTCAAGGTTCCGGTGCTGCATGCGCAGAACATCAAGGACCCGAACCAGGCCACGCGCATCCTTGAAGGCGGCTATGTCGACATGGTCGGCATGACCCGTGCGCACATCGCCGACCCGCACCTGATCGCCAAGATCAAGATGGGCCAGGTCGACCAGATCAAACAGTGCGTCGGTGCCAACTACTGCATCGACCGTCAGTATCAGGGCCTGGATGTGCTGTGCATCCAGAACGCCGCGACCTCCCGTGAATACATGGGGGTGCCGCACATCATCGAAAAAACCACCGGGCCCAAACGCAAGGTGGTGGTGGTTGGCGCCGGCCCTGCCGGGATGGAAGCGGCGCGGGTATCGGCCGAGCGTGGTCACGACGTGACTCTGTTCGAGAAAAAGGACGCCATTGGCGGGCAGATCAGCATCGCCGCCAAGGCCCCGCAACGCGATCAGATCGCCGGTATTACCCGCTGGTACCAGCTGGAGCTGGCGCGCCTGAAGGTCGACCTGCGCCTGGGCACCGCCGCGGATATCGACACCATCAAGGACTTGCGTCCTGACGTGATCGTGCTGGCGGTGGGCGGTCATCCGTTCCTCGAGCAGAACGAGCACTGGGGCGCTGCTGAAGGCCTGGTGGTCAGCAGCTGGGATGTGCTCGACGGCAAGGTGGCGCCGGGCAAGAACGTGCTGGTCTACGACACCATTTGCGAGTTCACCGGGATGTCGGTGGCCGATTACCTCGCCGACAAAGGCAGCCAGGTCGAGATCGTCACCGACGACATCAAACCGGGCGTGGCCATTGGTGGCACGTCGTTCCCGACCTACTACCGCAGCATGTACCCCAAGGAAGTGATCATGACTGGCGACCTGGCGCTGGAAAAGGTCTACCGCGAGGGCGACAAGCTGGTGGCGGTGCTGGAGAACGAATACACCGGCGCCAAAGAGGAGCGGGTGGTCGACCAGGTGGTGATCGAGAACGGCGTGCGGCCGGACGAAGCGCTCTACTACGGGCTCAAGGAAGGTTCGCGCAACAAGGGCCAGATCGATGTCGAGGCGCTGTTCGCGATCCAGCCGCAGCCGATCCTCAGTCAAGCGGGCGAAGGCTACTTGCTGTATCGCATCGGTGACTGCGTGGCTCAGCGCAACACCCACGCGGCGATCTACGACGCCTTGCGCCTGTGCAAGGATTTCTGATCGCACAAGGTTTGCTACTTCCCCTGTGGGAGCCGGCATTGCCGGCGATGGGATCAGCGCAATACCCGTTGTTGCGCGGTGTTTGCATCGCTGGCAACGCCAGCTCCCACAGTGATCCCCTGGCAAGGCACTGAGGTGCCTTTTGGGAGCTTCCCATGTTGAACACCCTGATCCCCATCCTCCTGTTCGCCGCCCTGGGCCTCGCCGTCCTCGGCGCGCTGCGACGTGTGCGGATGTGGCGCCAAGGCCGGCCGTCCAAGGTCGACCTGCTCGGCGGCCTGCTGGCCATGCCGCGGCGCTATATGGTCGACCTGCACCACGTGGTCGCCCGTGACAAATACATGGCCAACACCCACGTCGCCACCGCCGGTGGCTTTGTGCTGGCTGCGGTGCTGGCGATCCTGGTGCACGGCTTTGGCCTGCACAACAAGATCCTTGGTTATGCCTTGCTGCTGGCCACGGTGCTGATGTTTGCCGGTGCGCTGTTCGTCTACAAACGCCGGCTCAACCCGCCTTCGCGCCTGTCGAAAGGGCCGTGGATGCGCTTGCCGAAAAGCCTGCTGGTGTTTGCCGCCAGCTTCTTCATTGCCACCTTGCCGGTGGCCGGCATCCTTCCCGAAGGCTTTGGCGGTTGGCTGCTGGTGGCCTTGCTCGGCCTTGGCGTGCTCTGGGGTGTGTCCGAGCTGTTCTTCGGCATGACCTGGGGCGGGCCGATGAAGCACGCCTTTGCCGGGGCCCTGCACCTGGCCTGGCACCGTCGCGCCGAGCGCTTCGGTGGTGGCCGTTCCACCGGCCTCAAACCGCTGGACCTGGAAGATCCGCAGGCATTGCTGGGCGTCGAGAAACCCAAGGATTTCACCTGGAACCAGTTGCTCGGCTTCGACGCCTGCGTGCAATGCGGCAAGTGTGAAGCCGCGTGCCCGGCATTTGCTGCCGGGCAGCCGCTGAACCCGAAAAAACTCATCCAGGACATGGTCGTCGGCCTGGCCGGCGGCACCGATGCCAAGTTCGCCGGCAGCCCGTACCCCGGCAAGCCAATCGGCGAGCACGGCGGCAACCCGCACCAGCCCATCGTCAACGGCCTGGTCGATGCCGAAACCCTGTGGTCGTGCACCACCTGCCGCGCCTGCGTGGAGGAGTGCCCGATGATGATCGAGCACGTCGATGCCATCGTCGACATGCGTCGGCACCTGACCCTGGAAAAGGGCGCCACGCCAAACAAGGGCGCCGAGGTGCTGGATAACCTGATCGCCACCGACAACCCTGGCGGCTTCGCCCCGGGCGGCCGGATGAACTGGGCCGCGGACCTCAACCTGAGCCTGCTCAGCGATACCAAGAGCACAGACGTGCTGTTCTGGGTCGGCGACGGTGCCTTCGACATGCGTAACCAGCGCACCCTGCGCGCCTTCGTCAAAGTGCTGAAAGCGGCTCAGGTGGACTTTGCCGTGCTTGGTCTTGAAGAGCGCGACAGTGGTGATGTGGCCCGGCGCCTGGGCGATGAGGCGACCTTCCAGCAACTGGCCAAGCGCAATATCCAGACCATGGCCAAGTACAGCTTCAAGCGCATCGTCACCTGCGATCCGCACAGCTTCCATGTGCTCAAGAACGAATATGGCGCCTTCGGCGGCGAGTATCGGGTGCAACACCACAGCACCTACATTGCCGAGCTGATCGGCGCCGGTGCGCTGAATCTTGGGCAGCACAAGGGCGGCAGCGTCACCTATCACGACCCGTGCTACCTGGGCCGTTACAACGGTGAGTACGAGGCACCGCGTGAAGTACTGCGGGCCCTGGGCATCGAAGTGAAGGAAATGCAGCGCTCGGGCTTCCGCTCGCGTTGTTGTGGCGGTGGCGGCGGTGCGCCGATCACCGACATTCCCGGCAAGCAGCGGATTCCCGACATGCGCATGGAGGATATCCGCGAGACCGCCGCCGAGCTGGTGGCCGTGGGTTGTCCACAGTGCACGGCGATGCTCGAAGGGGTGGTCGAACCGCGCCCATTGATCAAGGACCTGGCAGAGCTGGTCGCCGATGCCCTGCTCGAAGAACAGGCCCCGGCGAGTAAACCTGCCCCGGCAAAGCGTGAACCTGCGGAGGTGCACTGATGAGCGACATTATTCGCCGTGATCCGCGCGCCGAGTGGATTGCCCGCAACCGCCTGCACCCGCTGCACGCAGCTATGCAACAGGGCCAGCAGCACAGCTGGATGGGCCCCAACGGGGTCATCCGCAAGAACCCCCATGGCGTCGGCTTTATCGGCCCCAACGGCATCAAACGCATCGACCGCAGTGGCGCCCAACAAGGCACCAGCAACAAGCGCAGTGCGGCAGCGGTGGTGGAGTTGCCGCTGCATCAAGTGCTGCAACCGGCGTTTTACATCGCCGTGGTCCCGGACATGGTCGGTGGCCGCCTGGGCAGCCACGATCGCGACCTGCTTGGCCTCGCCCATAGCCTGGCCGGGAGTGACGGCGCGGTGTTGGCCGTGGTGTTTGGCGAGCACAAGGAAAACAACTTTTCCACAGCCGGTGTTGATCGCTTGCTGATCATCGAGGGGGATGAATTCGACGGTTATGCACCGGAGCAACTGGTGCAGGGCCTGCGTGCTGTGGATAACCAGTTCAACCCGCGCCACTGGTTGCTGCCCGACAGCCGTACCGGTGGCGGCGAACTGGGCCGGCGTTTTGCCGCGGCGATCAATGAACGCCCGGCTACGCGGGTCTGGCAGGTCAAGGACGGGCAATGCAGCGGTCGTGCCGGTGCTGGCCAGCAGGACCTGATACGTGGCTTGCCGCGCTTGATTCTGGCGGCGGCCGAATGCGCCGAGCCGGTCAGTGAAACGCGTCACGAAGCCTTGTCAGAGCAGTTATCCACAAGCGTGGCGCGCAGTCTGCCACGTATCGAAGACCTCGGCCCGGTGGCTGTCGACCCGGCCGCGATTGCCATGGCCGAAGCCGAGTTCATTGTGTCCGGCGGCAACGGGGTCAAGGACTGGGAGCTGTTCCACCGCGCCACCGTGGCCCTCGGCGCCACCGAGGGCGCGTCGCGGGTGGCGGTGGATGACGGCTTCATGCCGCGCAATCGACAAGTCGGGGCCACCGGCACCTGGGTGACCGCACGGGTCTATGTGGCTGTGGGTATCTCCGGGGCGATCCAGCACCTGCAGGGCATTGGCGCCTGTGACAAGGTGGTGGCGATCAACATGGACCCTGGTTGCGACATGATCAAACGTGCCGATCTGTCGGTCATCGGCGACAGTGCGGCGATCCTCCAGGCGCTGATCGAGGCTGTGGAAAACTATCGCAACGACGCCAAGCGCGACGCGGCATAAGGGCAGGGGACAACTATGAACACCAAGGTCATCAGTCTGGTTTCGATCGGTGCTCATCCCAGCTCCGGCCGCACCCGGCGCGCCGAGCAGGACGCACGGGCGGTGGAGCTGGGCCTGCAGCTGGCTGGGGATAACTTGCAGGTGCTGCATGCTGGCGATCCTCAGGAGCCGGCTTTGCGTGCCTATCTGGGCATGGGCCTGGAGCAACTGGATGTACTTGAGCAACCGTCGGGCGCCGATGCCCTCGGGGTACTCGGCGATTACCTGCGCGATGCCGGTGCCCAGCTGGTACTGACCGGGAGCCAGGCGGAAACCGGTGAAGGCTCAGGCATGCTGCCGTTCCTGCTGGCCGAACGCCTGGGCTGGCCGCTGGTGGTGGGGCTGGCCGAAGTGGAATCTATCCACAATGGCGTGGCCCAGGTGCTGCAGGCGCTGCCACGCGGCCAGCGGCGCCGGCTCAAGGTGCGCCTGCCGCTGCTGGCAACGGTGGATAACGCCGCGCCAAAGCCACGCCAAAGCGCTTTTGGCCCGGCCCGGCGCGGTGTGTTGGCCGCCCGCCAGGTGCAGATTGTCGAAGACGAGTTATTCACAAGCGCCGAACTGCAGCCGGCCAAGCCGCGGCCCAAGCGCTTGAAAGTGATCAAGGCCAAGAGCGGTGCCGATCGCATGAAAGCGGCCACGGCCAAGGCCAGTGGTGGCGGTGGACAGGTGCTCAAGGATGTCAGCCCGCAAGCCGGTGCCGAGGCCATCCTCAAACTGCTGGTGGAAGAGGGTGTGCTGCGCTGAGCAGTTGCTCACAAAGTCTGTTGGCCGATCTGTGGATAAAGTGTTTGTGTATGGCTGCAAGGCACGCATGGCGTGCCTTTCGGCGTTGTGGTCAAAAAATGATCAGGCTAAGTGGCGGATTTTTCGGGCTTTTCTCTCACCGCCTTGGTTGATATTGCCCACAATCGCTGTTGGCGGGTCTGTGGATAATATGTTTGCCCATGGCTGAGAGCCCCGTGTGGCAAGGGTTTCACGAGGTTGATCAAAAAACACCCAATTCGCCTGTTTGCCTTAGCCAATGCAGTGCATCTGGGCCATTTGAGGCGTTATCCACAACGGTTTTCCACGCTTGGGACTTTTGCACACAAAGTCTGTTGGCGTCTCTGTGGATAAGGTGTTCGCCTTCTGCTGTGAGCCTTGTATTTAAAGGCTTGTAGAGATTTGATCAAATATTGATCAATATTTTTTGCAGGGAAAAACAATGACTTGCCCACATTAGCTGTGGGCTGTCCTGTGGATAAAGTGTTTGCTGTGTGCAGGGGCCCAGTGGGGCCGGGGCGTTGCGGTGGCTGGTCAAAATTCGTACAGATAGTGTTTGCCCCATCGCCGGCAAGGCCGGCTCCCACAGGTTCCATATGTTCTTGGTCCCTGTGGGAGCTGGCTTTGCCGGCGATGGGCCGCAAGGCGGCCCCGCTTTACTGCGCAGCCACACCCTTGAGATAAGGCGCAGGCGCCGCCCCCAGGTTGTTCAACATACGCTCGCTGTACCAGTCAACGAAGTTCACCACCCCGAATTCATAGGTCTTGGAATACGGCCCAGGCTGGTACGCCGTGGAGTTGATCCCGCGCTGGTTCTCTTCGGCCAGACGCCGGTCCTGGTCGTTGGTGGCGTCCCACACCTGGCGCATGCGTTGTGGGTCGTAGTCCACGCCTTCGACCGCATCTTTGTGCACCAGCCACTTGGTGGTGACCATGGTTTCCTGGGCACTGATCGGCCACACGGTGAAGACGATCATGTGATCGCCCATGCAGTGGTTCCACGAGTGCGGCAGGTGCAGGATGCGCATCGAACCGAGGTCCGGGTTCTTGATCCGGCCCATCAGCTTCTGGCAGCCCTGCTTGCCGTCCAGGGTCATCGACACCGTGCCCTTGAGCAGCGGCATGCGCACGATGCGGTTGCGCAGGCCGAAGCTGGCGCGGGCGTACGGAATCTTTTCGGCGTCCCAGGCCGCAGCCGAGGCGGCGACGTGATCCTTGAAGGCCTGGTCGGCACGCGGGTCGGTGACGTCGTCCCATTCCAGCAGGGTTTTCAGCAGTTCCGGGTGCGAACCGCTGCAGTGGTAGCACTCGCGGTTGTTTTCCAGCACCAGTTTCCAGTTGGCCTTTTCCATCAAGGTGGTTTGCACCGCCACCTTGGTGTTTTCCATGTCATAGGGCTCCATGTAGTGAGCCAGGGTGGCAAGAAAGTCGTCGATCGCCGGTGGATTCTCGGCCAGGCTGATGAAGATGTAGCCGCCAGCGGTCTTGACGTTGACCGGTTTGAGCCCGTACTGCTTCATGTCGAAATCGGCGCCCATCTCGGTGCCGGCGAACAGCAGGCGGCCATCGAGTTCGTAGGTCCACTGGTGGTAATGGCAGACCAGTTTCGCCACCTTGCCCTTGTCGCTGGTGCACAGCCGCGAACCACGGTGACGACAGACGTTATGGAAGGCATGCACCTGGCCTTCAGCACCGCGCACCACGAGGATCGGGTTCTTGCCGATCTGCAGGGTGAGGAAGTTGCCCTTGGCCGGGATTTCACAGGTCATCCCGGCGATCAGCCATTCCTTCTGGAAAATTTCTTCCATATCGATCTGGAACAGGCGCTCGTCGCAATAGAACGGCTGTGGCAGCGAGAAGGTGCGCTCGCGGCTCTGCAGCATCTCGGCAGTCGCCTTGCGCGCAGGTTCCAGTGGATCGCCCAGACTCAAAGTTGCGGTGACGTCCATCGTTCAGGTCCTCATGGCCGGTGTTTGTGGCCGGTGAAAGTGGCTAATCATTGTTATGGCGACGCAAGGCTGAATAACAGCAGGATCATTTGCGATGGAGTGTGCGTTCGAAGCCGCCGCGATCCATATCCATGGACGACATGATCAGATCCGTTTCCGACGCGCCAGCCCTTGTCGCAGGGGGCTGGTCGCGATAAGCACGCCGATGTCGCGGATAGGAATGTGTCCGCCGTGCAGCTTGAGCAGAATCGCAAGCATCAGGCCGCAGTCGGCCGTGGAGACGAGCATGTCCAATTTCCTCAATCCGGTCAGCACCCAGACCTGGGCCAACGGCCGCCACATCGTCCGTTGCGTCAAGGTGATCCAGGAAACCTGGGATGTGCGCACCTTCTGTTTCATGGCCGACCAGCCGATCATGTTCTTCTTCAAGCCCGGGCAGTTCGTCACCCTGGAGCTGGAGATCGACGGCGAGCCGATCATGCGTTCGTACACCATCTCCAGCTCGCCTTCGGTGCCTTACAGCTTCTCGGTGACGATCAAGCGGGTGCCGGGCGGCAAGGTCTCCAACTGGCTGCACGACACCCTGCACGAAGGCCAGGAGCTGGCGGTGCACGGGCCGGTCGGGCTGTTCAACGCCATCGACTTCCCCAGCCCCAAGGTGCTGTACCTCAGTGGCGGCGTCGGCATCACCCCGGTGATGTCCATGGCCCGCTGGTTCTACGACACCAACGGCAATGTCGACATGGTCTTTGTGCACAGCGCGCGCTCGCCGAAAGACATCATCTATCACCGCGAGCTGGAGCACATGGCGTCGCGGATCGACAACTTCAGCCTGCACATCATTTGTGAGAAGCACGGCCTGGGCGAGCCCTGGGCGGGCTATCGCGGCTACCTGAACCAGAAGCTGATGGAGCTGATTGCCCCGGACTACATGGAACGGGAAATCTTCTGCTGCGGCCCGACCCCGTACATGCATGCAGTCAAGCGTCTGCTTGAAGGCAGCGGCTATGACATGACCCGTTACCATGAGGAGTCGTTCGGCGCGACCCCGGCCGAGGTCAAGGCCGATGCCGTCGAGCTCGCCGAGCAAGCGGCCGACGCACCGGAAGTGGACAATGCCGATCTGCATCAGGTGGAGTTCACCGCTGCCGGCAAGAGTATTCGGGTGGCGCCGGGTGAGACCGTGCATGCCGCGGCGGCCAAGCTTGGCCTGATGATTCCCAAGGCCTGTGGCATGGGCATCTGCGGCACCTGCAAGGTGCTCAAGCTGGGCGGCGAGGTGGAGATGGAGCACAACGGCGGCATCACCGATGATGACGTCGCCGAAGGCTATATCCTGTCGTGCTGCAGCGTGCCCAAGGGCGACGTGCGGATCGAGTACTGATCAGACGCTGAAGCGTGCCACCAGCCCGTTCAGGTCAACCGCCAGGCGCGACAGCTCGGCACTGGCCGCAGTGGTCTGGTGGGCACCGGTGGCCGATTGCACCGACAGGTCGTTGATGTTGACCAGGTTGCGGTCAACTTCGCGGGCCACCTGAGCCTGCTCTTCGGCGGCGCTGGCGATCACCAGGTTGCGCTCGTTGATCTCGGCGACCGCGCCGGTGATGGTGTCCAGCGCCAGGCCTGCACCGCGAGCGATGTTCAGCGTCGACTCGGCACGTTCGGTGCTGTTGCGCATGGAGTTGACCGCCTGCTCGGTACCGCCCTGGATACTGCCGATCATCCGCTCGATTTCACTGGTCGACTGCTGGGTGCGGTGGGCCAGGGCGCGGACTTCATCGGCGACCACGGCAAAGCCACGACCGGCTTCACCGGCACGCGCGGCCTCGATGGCGGCGTTGAGTGCCAGCAGGTTGGTCTGGTCGGCCAGGCCGCGAATCACATCCAGGACCTTGCCGATATCCCGCGATTCTTCCGCCAGGTTGCCGATCAGTTCGGCAGTGCCCTGCACATCGACACTCATGCGCTCGATGGCGCTGACGGTTTCCAGCACCAGATCACGACCGTCGCCTGCCGAACGGGTGGCTTCCTTCGACGCTTCGGAGGTGCTCACGGCATTGCGCGCCACTTCTTCAACCGCGCTGGTCATCTCGGTAACAGCAGTGGCGGCCTGCTCGATCTCGTTGTTCTGCTGTTGCAGGCCACGGGCGCTTTCGTCGGTGACGCTGTTCAACTCTTCGGCAGCCGAGGCCAGTTGCGTGGCGGAGCCGGCAATCAGTTGCAGGGTGTCGCGCAGTTTGTTCTGCATCTTGGCCATGGCCCGCAGTAGCCGTGCGGCTTCGTCGTGGCCCTCGGTTTCGATGGTACGGGTGAGGTCGCCTTCGGCGATGCGCTCGGCCGCCTGCAGGGCCTCGTCGATCGGTTTGACGATGCTGCGGGTCAGCAGCAGGGCACAGATCAGGGTCAGCACCGTGGCGGCCAACAGCAGGCTGATGACCAGGCTGATGGCGTTGGAATACTGATCGGCAGCGGTCTGGTTGATGGTACGGGTCTGCTCGGTGTTGATGCTGACCAGTTGATCCATGACGCTGTTGATCTGCTCGGAGCTGTTGAGCATGTCGCGGTTGATCAGGGTGCGCAGGGTTTCCAGATCGTTGCTCTGCGAAGCCTGGTGCATGCGGCTTTCCAGCTGGCGGTAGTCGCTGAGCAGTTGCACATACTGGTTGTAGGCGGAACGCTCCTGCGGACTGCTGATCAGCGGTTCATAAGCCCGGCGCGCTTCATCGATCTGCTGGTTGCGCTGGCCGATCAGCTTGAGGGTGTTTTGCAGGGTGTTGGCTTCGCGGTTGAGCAGCAGGCGATAGGACAAGGTGCGCAGGCGCAGGGTCAGCTGGGTGAGCTGATCGAGGTTGGTGATGCTCGGCACCGAGGACTGCTCGATGAATTCGCCGGCCTGGCGAATTTTGCTCATCTGGTTCAGGGCGAACAGACCCAGGCCCAGCATCAGCGCGCCGATCAAGGCGAACCCCAGCAACGCGCGCGGGGCGATATTCATATTACGTAGGGACATGGTGGTCTTCCGGAGGGGGAAAAGGCGCGCCATACCGGCGCCGGATTCAGGATTGCCTTCCCTATCGGACAACCTTTGGCAGACTTGAGGGGCGGAAGGTGAAACTGTGAAATAGCGATCGGTTTTCCTGACGGGCGGGCATCTGCAGCGGGAACCGGACCGTGATCGGTGGGTCAATCTGCACCAGGCCGAAGCGTCTAACCCGATATCCCTGGCGACCACGCGGACTTTTCTTTATCGTGTGCGCCCCCTGAAAATCCCGAGAAGGCAATCATGTTGGAAACTTCCCTCAGTCAATTGGAACAACTTGTCAGCGACCTGGTACAGAAGAATCAGGAACTGACCGAACGCAACGAGCAGATCGCTGCTGAACTGGCCCAGGCCAAAGATGAAAACGAAAGCCTGCAACTGGCGCTGATGGAACAGGAAGAAAAACAGGGCGCCACCGCCGCGCGCATCCAGGCCCTGGTCGAGCGCGCCAGCGTTGGTACCGTTAACGCATGAGAACTTCAGCACAGCCGATCAATGTCGTGTCGATCCTCGGCAGTGACTATTCGATCAAGGCCCCCGAAGGCCAGGAACAGGCCCTGGCGCAGGCCGTGCAGATGCTCAACGCGTCGCTGGCCGAGACCAAGCGTAAATACCCGACCCTGATTGGTGACAAGCTGCTGGTTCTGGCAGCCCTGAACCTGTGCTCGCAGCAGATCGAACTGCAACAGCAGCACCAGCAGGCCCTCGACCGTTACCAAGAGCAAGTCAGCGCCACGGTCGATGTCATTGCCCGGACCATCGGCAACAGCTGATCGGCTCCCGCTACACCGTTCCACTTCTTTTGCTTGCTCACTGCCCTTTCGGCAGTGGGCGGCATTGTCGTGGGTCAATGGAATAATTGTATTTTCGTCTGTATACAATTGGCCTGGCTATTGCAGCACAAGGCTTATTTACTCAGGGGAAGGTTCATGCAGTTCTGGCGGCGCAGTATCCAGTGGCAATTGATTGCAAGCATGGGCGCAGCCCTGTTGGTGAGCATTCTTATCGTGGTCGGCATCTACTCGGTGGCGGTCAATCGCCTGACCGAGCGTTACCTGGTCGACACGGCGTTGCCGGCCAGCATTGAGGCGATTCGTAACGACATCGAGCGGATGTTGAGCCGTCCGCTCACCGCCGCCGCCGATATTGCCAACAACACGCTGCTGCGCGACTGGCTGGCGGCGGGCGAAGACAGTGCCCAGGCGCCGCAATTTATCGAGTACCTCGAGGCGCTGCGGCAGAAAAACCAGGCTTTCACGGCGTTGTTCGCAGCGACTGAAACCAACCATTACTACAACGAGAAAGGCCTTGATCGTACGCTGAGCCGCAGCAATCCGGCCGACAAATGGTTCTTTGGCTTCATCGACAGCGGCAATCCGCGCCTGCTCAACATCGACACCGATGGCAGTACCGGTGAACTGGCACTGTTCATCGACTACCGGGTGGAAAAGGCCGGAAAACTGGTCGGCATTGCCGGGCTCGGCCTGCGCATGACCGAACTGTCGGAATTGATCCACAACTTCAGTTTCGGTGAGCGCGGCCGGGTGTTTCTGGTGCGCGGCGATGGCCTGATCCAGGTTCATCCGGAGCAGCAATTGAGTGGCAAAACCAAGCTTGCCGAGCAGATCGGTGAGTCGGCCGCCCAGGCTGTCTTGAACCGAACCGAAGGCTTGCACAGCAGCCGCTTCGAGCGTGATGGCGAGGACTACCTGGCCCTGAGCCTGCCGCTGCGCGACCTGAACTGGACTCTGGTCGCTGAAGTACCGGAAGCGCAAATCTATGCCCCGGTGCGCGAGACGGTGTGGTTGACCAGCCTGATTGGTGCCGGCGTGGCGCTGGTGTCGCTGCTGCTGGTGGTGTTGCTGGCCCGTGGCATTGTCCGGCCGATCCGCCGGGTCACCGGGGCGCTCATGGCGATTGGTAATGGTGGCGGTGACCTGACCCAGCGCCTGGATGCGACGCGTGCGGATGAACTGGGCGACCTGGCTCGCGGGTTCAACCGCTTTCTCGACAGCCAGCGCGACCTCATCGGCGAGGTCTTGCACACCAGCGAACGCTTGCACCGTTCGGTCGAACTGGTGACCCAGGTTGTGGAGAACACCGCAGACCGCTCGGGGCGTCAGCAGGAAATGACCGAAATGGTTGCCACGGCAGTGCATGAAATGGGCCTGACCGTACAGGACATTGCGCAGAACGCCGGCAATGCCGCACAGGCGTCGGAAACCGCGCGTACTGAAGCGCTTGCCGCCCGTGAAGTGGTGCGCCGCTCGATTGCCCACATCGAGGGCATGTCCGGTGAAATAGGCCAGGCGGCCCATGCAGTGGGTGAGCTGGCCAGTGAAGTGGCGTCAATCGACGAGGTGCTGGCGGTCATCCGCAGCATCTCCGAACAGACCAACCTGCTGGCGCTCAACGCCGCCATCGAAGCGGCGCGTGCCGGGGAGATGGGCCGCGGCTTTGCCGTGGTCGCCGACGAAGTGCGCACCCTGGCCCGGCGCACCCAGGTGTCCACCGACGAAGTGCAGCAGATGATCCTGCGCCTGAAGCACGGCGCCGGCAGCGCTGTGACATCGATGCAGGCCGGGCAGGCGGCAACCGGCACCGGTGTGCAATCCAGCCAGCAGACCGGCGCCTCACTGAGCACCATTACCGATCAGGTCGAACACATCAGCGACATGAACCATCAGGTGGCCACGGCTACCGAGGAGCAGTCGGCGGTGACCGAGGAGATCAATCGTACCGTTCAGGGGATTTCCGATCTGGCTCGGGAGACGGCATCCGAAGTGCAGGAATGTCGTGAGGAGTGTCAGGCGTTGCGCGGGTTGGCCGATGATCTGGCGCGGCAGATGGGTGGGTTCAGGCTGTAGGTCTGTGTGAAATTCATCGCCGGCAAGGCCGGCTCCCACAAGGGCCGGTGTATGCAGTTCCTGTGGGAGCCGGCCTTTGCCGGCGATGGCGCTGTCAGGCGCCCATGGCCTCACGGATGTCCGCCGCCAGCTCACGCACCCGCGCCTCGTCGGTGTCCCACGAGCACATGAACCGTGCGCCACCGCTGCCAATAAAGGTGTAGAAGCGCCAGCCCTTGTTGCGCAAGGCTTCCAGCGCCGGTTCCGACATCTGCAGGAACACCCCGTTGGCTTCCACCGGGAACATCAGCTCTACGCCCGGCACGTCACTCACCAGTTCGCTGAGCAGTTGTGCGCAGCGGTTGGCATGGGCGCCGTATTTGAGCCAGGCGCCGGTTTCCAGCAAACCTACCCATGGCGCAGACAGAAAGCGCATCTTCGAGGCCAACTGGCCTGCCTGTTTGCAACGGTAGTCGAAGTCTTCGGCCAGTTTGCGGTTGAAGAACAGGATCGCCTCGCCTACCGCCATGCCGTTTTTGGTACCGCCAAAGCACAGGACATCGACACCGGCCTTCCAGGTCAGCTCGGCCGGCGTGCAGCCGAGGTAGGCGCAGGCGTTGCTGAAGCGGGCGCCGTCCATGTGCAGGTTCAGGCCCAGCTCCTTGCAGGTGGCGCTGATGGCCTTGAGCTCTTCCGGGCGATATACGCTGCCGACTTCGGTGGCCTGGGTAATGGTCACCACACGTGGCTTGGGGTAGTGGATGTCCTGACGTTTAAGGGCAATTTCGCGGATCGATTCAGGGGTCAGCTTGCCGGCCACCGTGCGGGCGGTGAGCAGTTTCGAGCCGTTGGAGAAGAACTCCGGCGCGCCACATTCGTCGGTCTCGACGTGGGCGGTCTCCGAGCAGATCACACTGTGATAGCTCTGGCACAGCGACGACAGCGCCAGCGAGTTGGCGGCGGTGCCGTTGAAGGCGAAGAACACTTCGCAGTCGGTTTCGAACAGTTTGCGAAAGTACTCCGAGGCGCGCGCGGTCCACTGGTCATCACCGTAGGAGCGGTCGTGACCCTGGTTGGCTTTTTCCATCGCGGCCCAGGCTTCCGGGCAGATACCTGAGTAGTTGTCGCTGGCGAATTGCTGGCTTTTATCTGTCATGACACTGTCCTGTGAACGACGCAGGTGAGCACTGTAAACAAGATTTATGAAGTCGCCTATACAGCTGTATTGGACGGTAACGCATCGCGGGGCAAGCCCGCTCCCACAGGATCTGCACAACCCGGTGGGAGCGGGCTTGCCCCGCGATCAGGTCGCATGTCGTAAACGCACCTTTGTGTGGCGTCCATAGGCATCTGGGCTGTCTGCGTCGGTCATACCATCGCTGCAAAAGGGCAATTGCCCGACAAGAACCGATGCCGCTGCCGGGAGAGACGCGATGTTCAGCAAGCAAGACCAGATCCAGGGTTACGACGATGCACTGCTGGCGGCGATCAATGCCGAAGAACAACGCCAGGAAGATCACATCGAACTGATCGCCTCGGAAAACTACACCAGCAAGCGCGTCATGCAGGCCCAGGGCAGCGGCCTGACCAACAAATACGCCGAAGGTTATCCAGGCAAGCGCTACTACGGCGGTTGCGAGCATGTGGATAAAGTCGAGCAACTGGCTATCGATCGCGCCAAGCAGCTGTTCGGCGCCGACTACGCCAACGTCCAGCCGCACTCCGGATCTTCGGCCAACAGCGAGGTGTATCTGGCCCTGCTGCAGGCCGGCGATACCATTCTCGGCATGAGCCTGGCCCATGGCGGTCACCTGACCCACGGTGCCAAGGTGTCGTCCTCGGGCAAGCTGTACAACGCCGTGCAGTACGGCATCGACACCAACACCGGGCTGATCGACTACGACGAAGTCGAGCGCCTGGCCGTGGAACACAAGCCGAAGATGATCGTCGCCGGGTTCTCGGCCTACTCGAAAACCCTCGATTTCCCACGTTTCCGTCAGATCGCCGACAAGGTCGGCGCCTACCTGTTCGTCGACATGGCCCACGTTGCCGGTCTGGTGGCTGCGGGTCTGTATCCGAACCCGCTGCCTTACGCCGATGTGGTCACCACCACCACCCACAAGACCCTGCGCGGTCCACGTGGCGGTCTGATCCTGGCGCGAAGCAACGAAGAGATCGAGAAGAAGCTCAACGCCGCGGTATTCCCCGGTGCCCAGGGCGGCCCGCTGATGCATGTGATCGCCGCTAAGGCCGTGTGCTTCAAGGAGGCCCTGGAGCCGGGCTTCAAGACGTATCAACAGCAGGTGATCGACAACGCCCAGGCGATGGCCAAGGTGTTTATCGAGCGCGGCTTCGATGTGGTCTCCGGTGGTACCGACAACCACCTGTTCCTGGTCAGCCTGATTCGCCAGGGGCTGACCGGTAAAGATGCCGACGCTGCCCTGGGCCGCGCCCACATCACCGTCAACAAGAACGCCGTGCCCAACGATCCACAGTCGCCGTTCGTTACCTCCGGCCTGCGCATCGGCACCCCGGCGGTTACCAGCCGCGGCTTCAAGGTTGCCCAGTGCGTGGAACTGGCCGGCTGGATCTGCGACATCCTCGACAACCTCGGCGATGCCGATGTCGAGGCCGATGTTGCGAAGAACGTGTCGGCACTCTGTGCAGATTTCCCGGTTTATCGCTGAGCGGTTCAGGAGTGAAGACTATGCAACGTTACTCGGGCTTCGGCCTTCTCAAGCACTCGCTCAGCCACCACGAAAACTGGCAGCGCATGTGGCGCACGCCGACCCCGAAAAAGGTCTACGACGTGGTCATCGTCGGCGGTGGCGGGCACGGCCTGGCCACGGCCTACTACCTGGCCAAAGAGCACGGCATCACCAACGTTGCCGTGGTCGAGAAGGGCTGGCTGGGCGGTGGCAACACCGCGCGCAACACCACTATCGTGCGTTCCAACTACCTGTGGGACGAATCGGCGCATCTCTATGAACACGCCATGAAGCTCTGGGAAGGGCTGTCGCAGGACATCAACTACAACGTGATGTTCTCCCAGCGCGGCGTCTACAACCTCTGCCACACCCTGCAGGACATTCGCGACTCCGAGCGTCGGGTCAACGCCAACCGCCTCAATGGCGTGGATGGCGAGCTGCTCAACACCCAGCAGGTCGCCGAAGAAATTCCTTACCTGGACTGCTCGAAAAACACCCGCTATCCGATCCTCGGCGCCACCGTGCAACGGCGCGGTGGCGTGGCCCGTCACGATGCCGTGGCCTGGGGCTACGCGCGTGCCGCCGATGCCCTGGGCGTGGACCTGATCCAGCAGACCGAAGTGATCGGCTTTCGCAAGGAAAACGGTGTGGTTATCGGGGTCGAGACCAACAAGGGCTTTATCGGCGCCAAGCGCGTCGGTGTGGTCACCGCCGGTAACTCCGGGCACATGGCCAGGCTCGCCGGCTTCCGCCTGCCGATCGAATCGCATCCGCTGCAGGCGCTGGTGTCCGAACCGCTCAAGCCGATCATCGACAGCGTGATCATGTCCAACGCCGTGCACGGCTACATCAGCCAGTCGGACAAGGGCGACCTGGTCATCGGCGCCGGTATCGACGGCTGGGTTGGCTACGGTCAGCGCGGTTCGTACCCGGTGATCGAACACACCCTGCAGGCGATCGTCGAAATGTTCCCGATTCTTTCGCGGGTGCGGATGAACCGCCAGTGGGGCGGCATCGTCGACACCACGCCGGACGCTTGCCCGATCATCTCCAAGACCCCGGTGAAGAACATGTTCTTCAACTGTGGCTGGGGCACCGGCGGCTTCAAGGCCACCCCGGGCTCGGGCAACGTTTTTGCCGCCAGTCTGGCCAAGGGCGAAATGCACCCGCTGGCCAAACCTTTTTCCATCGACCGTTTCTACAACGGTGCACTGATCGACGAACACGGCGCCGCCGCTGTCGCCCACTAACAGGAGAAATCCCTATGTTGCATATCTTCTGTCCCCACTGCGGCGAGCTGCGCTCCGAAGAGGAGTTCCACGCTGCAGGCCAGGCGCACATTCCGCGGCCGCTGGACCCCAACGCCTGCTCCGACGAGGAGTGGGGCACCTACATGTTCTTCCGTGACAACCCGCGTGGCCTGCACCACGAGCTGTGGATTCACGCCGCCGGTTGCCGCCAGTACTTCAACGCCACCCGTGACACGCTGACCTACGAAATTCTGGAAACCTATCCGATCGGCGCCAAGCCGCAAGTGACCGGCAAAAACACCAGCCCGCAGTTGGCAGTCAGTGGTCAGGGAGAAAAGGTATGAGCCAGGTCTATCGCCTGTCCAACGGCGGTCGTATCGATCGCAGCAAAGTCTTGAACTTCACCTTCAACGGCCAGACCTACCAGGGTTATGCCGGCGACACCCTGGCCGCAGCGTTGCTGGCCAACGGTGTGGACATCGTCGGGCGCAGCTTCAAGTACTCGCGCCCCCGCGGGATCATTGCCGCAGGCTCCGAAGAGCCGAACGCGATCCTGCAGATCGGTGCCACCGAAGCCACCCAGGTGCCCAACGTGCGCGCCACCCAGCAGGCCCTGTATGCCGGCCTGGTGGCCACCAGCACCAACGGCTGGCCGAGCGTCAACACCGACGTCATGGGGATTCTCGGCAAGGTCGGCGGCAAGCTGATGCCGCCGGGCTTCTACTACAAGACGTTCATGTACCCGCAGTCGTTCTGGATGACCTACGAGAAGTACATCCGCAAGGCGGCCGGCCTTGGCCGTGCGCCGCTGGAAAACGATCCGGACAGCTACGACTACATGAACCAGCACTGCGACGTGCTGGTGGTCGGCGCAGGGCCTGCCGGCCTTGCCGCGGCATTGGCCGCCGGGCGCAGCGGTGCGCGGGTGATCCTCGCCGATGAGCAGGAAGAATTCGGTGGCAGTCTGCTCGACAGCCGTGAAAGCCTGGATGGCAAACCGGCTGCTGAATGGGTCGCGGCTGTAATCGCCGAGCTCAGGGGCATGCGTGAAGTGACCCTGTTGCCACGGGCCACGGTCAACGGTTACCACGACCACAACTTCCTCACCATCCACGAGCGTCTGACCGACCACCTGGGCGATCGCGCACCGATCGGCACCGTGCGTCAGCGTATGCACCGGGTGCGTGCCAAGCGCGTGGTGCTGGCCACTGGCGCCCATGAGCGTCCACTGGTGTATGGCAACAACGATGTGCCGGGTAACATGCTGGCCGGCGCGGTTTCCACCTACGTGCGTCGTTATGGCGTGGCGCCGGGCCGCAACCTGGTGCTGTCGACCAACAACGACCATGCCTACCGTGTGGCGCTGGACTGGCATGACGCCGGCCTGAAAGTGGTCGCCATCGCCGATGCCCGGCACAACCCGCGCGGTTCGCTGGTGGAAGAAGCGCGGGCCAAGGGCATGCGCATCCTCACCTCCAGCGCGGTGATCGAGTCGCGTGGCAGCAAGCATGTGACCGCAGCCCGTGTCGCCGCGATTGACGTCAAAGCGCACAAAATCACCAGCCCGGGCGAATGGCTGGACTGCGATCTGGTTGCCACTTCCGGTGGCTACAGCCCGGTCGTGCACCTGGCTTCGCACCTGGGCGGCAAGCCGGTCTGGCGTGAAGACATTCTCGGCTTCGTGCCGGGCGACGCACCGCAGAAGCGTGTGTGTGTCGGTGGCATCAACGGTGTGTTCGCCCTGGCCGACACCCTGGCAGACGGTTTCGAAGGCGGCGTGCGTGCGGCAACCGAAGCCGGTTTCAAGGCTGTGCAGGGCACCCTGCCGAAAGTCCTGGCGCGTCAGGAAGAAGCCACTGTGGCGCTGTTCCAGGTGCCCCACGACAAAAACACCGCACGGGCGCCGAAGCAATTCGTCGACCAACAGAACGACGTCACCGCTGCTGCCATCGAACTGGCTACACGTGAAGGTTTCGAGTCGGTCGAGCACGTCAAACGCTACACCGCCCTGGGCTTCGGTACCGACCAGGGCAAGCTGGGCAACATCAACGGCCTGGCCATCGCGGCGCGCTCGATGGGCATCAGCATCCCGGAAATGGGCACCACCATGTTCCGCCCCAACTACACGCCGATCACCTTCGGCGCCGTGGCTGGCCGGCACTGTGGGCACCTGTTCGAGCCGGTGCGTTTTACCGCGCTGCATGC
The DNA here is from genome assembly GCF_059415665.1 of Pseudomonas sp. GW821-FHT10B02. Classification (NCBI taxonomy): domain Bacteria; kingdom Pseudomonadati; phylum Pseudomonadota; class Gammaproteobacteria; order Pseudomonadales; family Pseudomonadaceae; genus Pseudomonas; species Pseudomonas sp. GW821-FHT10B02. Next base: position 234,916 of record NZ_JBWKNR010000004.1, read on the forward strand.
CTGGCACCTGAAAAACGGCGCCGAGTTTGAAGATGTCGGCCAGTGGAAACGGCCTTGGTACTTCCCGCGCAACGGCGAAGACCTTCATGCCGCTGTGGCCCGTGAGTGCAAGGCCGTGCGCGACAGCGTCGGCCTGCTCGATGCCTCGACCCTGGGCAAGATCGACATCCAGGGCCCGGACGCCCGCGAGTTCCTCAACCGCATCTACACCAACGCCTGGACCAAGCTCGACGTGGGCAAGGCCCGTTATGGCCTGATGTGCAAGGAAGACGGCATGGTCTTCGACGACGGCGTGACGGCTTGCGTCGGCGAAAACCACTTCATCATGACCACCACGACCGGTGGCGCCGCACGCGTATTGCAGTGGCTGGAGATTTATCAACAGACCGAATGGCCAGACCTGAAGGTGTACTTCACCTCGGTGACCGACCACTGGGCGACCCTGACCCTGTCGGGCCCGAACAGCCGCAAGCTGCTCAGCGAAGTGACCGATATCGACCTGGACAAGGACGCGTTCCCGTTCATGAGCTGGAAGGAAGGCCTGGTCGCGGGTGTGCCAGCGCGGGTATTCCGCATCTCGTTCACCGGTGAACTGTCGTACGAGATCAACATCCAGGCCAACTACGCCATGGGCGTGCTGGAGAAAATCGCCGAGGCCGGCAAGCAGTACAACCTCACCCCTTACGGCACCGAAACCATGCACGTCCTGCGGGCCGAGAAGGGCTTCATCATCGTCGGTCAGGACACCGACGGCTCGATGACCCCGGACGACCTCAACATGGGCTGGTGTGTGGGCCGTACCAAGCCGTTCTCGTGGATTGGCTGGCGCGGCATGAACCGCGAAGACTGCGTGCGCGAAAACCGCAAGCAGCTGGTCGGGCTCAAGCCGGTCGACCCGACCCAGTGGCTGCCGGAAGGCGCGCAACTGGTGTTCGACCCGAAACAAGCGATCCCGATGGACATGGTCGGTCACGTCACCTCCAGCTATGCCAGCAACTCCCTGGGCTATTCCTTTGCCATGGGCGTAGTCAAAGGCGGGCTCAAGCGGATCGGCGAACGGGTCTACTCGCCGCAGGCCGATGGCAGCGTGATTGAAGCGGAGATCTGTTCTTCGGTGTTCTTCGATCCAAAGGGCGAGCGGCAGAACATTTGACCGGTTTAGGGTCCATAGAATTCAAGGCAGGTGAGTAATGAGCACGATCAACGTCTACCAGCAACGCCCCGGCAACGACGTCAAAGCCGAGTCGCCACTGCATCACGCCGACCTGCCCAGCCTGGTCGGCAAAGGCCGCAAGAACGCCGGGGTGACCCTGCGGGAACACAAGTTTCTCGGTCATCTGACCCTGCGTGGCGACGGCCGCGATCCAGCGTTCGCCGGTGGTGTGTTCAAGGCCCTGGGCCTGGAACTGCCAGTGGCGCTGACCGTGGTCGCCAACGGCGAGATGTCGCTGCAGTGGCTGGGCCCGGATGAGTGGCTGCTGATCGTCCCTGGCGGCCAGGAATTGGCGGTCGAGCAGAAGCTGCGCGATGCCCTCGACGGTCAGCATATCCAGGTGGTCAACGTCAGCGGCGGGCAAACCCTGCTGGAACTGAGCGGCCCGAATGTGCGCGAAGTGCTGATGAAATCCACCAGCTATGATGTTCATCCAAACAACTTCCCGGTCGGCAAGGCAGTGGGCACGGTATTCGCCAAGTCGCAACTGGTGATCCGCCGTACCGGCGAGGAAACCTGGGAACTGCTGATCCGTCGCAGCTTCTCCGATTACTGGTGGCTGTGGCTGCAGGACGCGGCAGCCGAATACGGTTTGAGCATCGAGGCCTAGGGAGAGTCGTCATGAGCCGAGCACCGGACACCTGGATTCTCACCGCTGACTGTCCGAGCCTGCTCGGTACGGTGGATGTGGTGACGCGTTATCTGTATGAGCAGCACTGCTACGTCACCGAACACCATTCGTTCGATGACCGGCTGTCCGGGCGCTTCTTCATTCGCGTGGAATTCCGTCAGCCGGATGACTTCGACGAAGCCAGTTTTCGCGCAGGCCTTGCTGAGCGGGGCGAGGCCTTTGGCATGCTGTTCGAGCTGACCGCGCCCAAGCATCGACCGAAAGTGGTGATCATGGTGTCCAAAGCCGATCACTGTCTCAACGACCTGCTCTATCGCCAGCGCATCGGGCAATTGAGCATGGACGTTGTGGCGGTGATCTCCAACCACCCGGACCTTGAACCGCTGGCGCACTGGCACCGCATTCCCTACTACCACTTCGCCCTTGATCCGCACGACAAACCGGCGCAGGAGCGCAAGGTGCTGCAGGTGATCGAGGAATCCGGTGCCGAACTGGTGATCCTTGCCCGCTACATGCAGGTGCTGTCGCCGGAACTGTGCCGCAAGCTCGACGGTTGGGCGATCAACATCCATCACTCGCTGCTGCCGGGCTTCAAGGGCGCCAAGCCCTATCACCAGGCCTACAACAAAGGCGTGAAGCTGGTGGGGGCGACGGCCCACTACATCAACAACGACCTCGACGAAGGGCCGATCATTGCCCAGGGCGTGGAGTCGGTCGATCACAGTCACTATCCGGAAGACCTGATCGCCAAAGGCCGCGACATCGAGTGCCTGACGTTGGCGCGGGCGGTGGGTTATCACATTGAGCGGCGAGTGTTTTTGAACGCCAACAGGACGGTAGTGCTCTGACTGACGCCATCGCCGGCAAGGCCGGCTCCCACACAAACACAACTGTGGGAGCCGGCCTTGCCGGCGATGAGGCCCTCAAGATCAAAACAGATTCCAGTAACACAGCGCCGCCCCCGGGCAGCGCACTTTGCACCGCTACATAACAACAAACTTTAGCGAGGTAAAAGCATGTCTGGTAATCGTGGTGTGGTGTATCTCGGCGCCGGCAAGGTCGAGGTGCAGAAGATTGACTACCCGAAAATGCAGGATCCGCGTGGCAAGAAGATCGAGCACGGGGTGATCCTCAGGGTGGTCTCCACCAACATCTGTGGCTCCGACCAGCACATGGTCCGTGGCCGTACCACGGCCCAGGTCGGCCTGGTGCTGGGCCATGAAATCACCGGCGAGGTGATCGAAAAAGGCCGCGACGTGGAAAACCTGCAGATCGGCGATCTGGTCTCGGTACCCTTCAACGTCGCCTGTGGCCGTTGCCGCTCCTGCAAGGAACAACACACCGGCGTCTGCCTGACGGTCAACCCGGCGCGTGCCGGTGGTGCCTACGGCTATGTCGACATGGGCGACTGGACCGGTGGCCAGGCGGAATACGTGCTGGTGCCTTACGCCGATTTCAACCTGCTGAAACTGCCCAACCGCGACAAGGCCATGGAGAAAATCCGCGACCTGACCTGCCTCTCCGACATTCTTCCGACCGGCTATCACGGCGCGGTAACGGCCGGGGTTGGCCCGGGCAGTTCGGTGTACATCGCCGGTGCCGGCCCTGTGGGCCTGGCTGCGGCAGCTTCGGCACGTTTGCTGGGGGCGGCAGTGGTAATCGTCGGTGACGTCAACCCGGTGCGCCTGGCGCACGCCAAGGCCCAGGGCTTTGAAATTGCCGACCTGTCCCAGGACACCCCGTTGCACGAACAGATCGCCAACCTGCTGGGCGAACCGGAAGTCGACTGCGCGGTGGATGCCGTAGGCTTTGAAGCCCGTGGTCATGGCCATGCCGGTGCCAAGCATGAAGCACCTGCTACCGTACTCAACTCGCTGATGGGTGTGGTCCGTGTTGCCGGCAAGATCGGCATTCCCGGCCTGTATGTCACTGAAGATCCGGGTGCGGTGGATGCTGCAGCGAAGATCGGCAGCCTGAGCATCCGCTTCGGTCTGGGTTGGGCCAAGTCGCACAGCTTCCACACCGGGCAAACGCCAGTGATGAAGTACAACCGTCAGCTGATGCAGGCGATCATGTGGGACCGCATCAACATTGCCGAAGTGGTGGGTGTACAGGTGATCAGCCTGGATCAGGCGCCTGAAGGGTATGGCGAGTTTGATGCCGGGGTGCCGAAGAAATTCGTTATCGATCCGCACAAGCTGTTCAGCGCGGCCTGACGAGTTGTTTTAGGGCCGCCATCGCTGGCAAGGCCAGCTCCCACAGTGTTCACAGCATGCAGTGTCATTGTGGGAGCCGGCCTTGCCGGCGATGAGGCCAATGGAACATTCCCCCACCTTCACAGTCCAACCCTCGTTTCCCCCCGCCTTTACGGCCGACGAGGTCCATTCATGAAACGTTTCGCACTGGTCACCCTGATGACCCTGGCTGCCAGCCCGGTGTTTGCCTTCAACCTCAGCGATGCGGCCAACGCCGTTTCCGCCATGCAGGGCAACAAGGACGGCGCTGCAGTGCAGGCGCCAGCCGCCTCGGCGAATCTGCTCAACACCCTCGGTAGCGAGCTGAAAATCACCCCGGAACAAGCCATCGGTGGCACCGGCGCCTTGCTCGGTCTGGCCCGTAATCAACTCAGCAGCACTGACTATGAACAACTGAGCAAAGCCGTGCCGGGCCTTGATCTGCTCTCTGGCGAAAACGCCTTGGGCGGCTTGAGCGGGCTGGGTGAACTGCTCGGCAACAGCGGCAATTCGTCGGCCCTGAGCAATGCCCTGGGCGGCAACGTCAAAGACACCAATGACCTGAACAACGCCTTCAGTGCCCTGGGGATGGACACCGGCATGATCGGCCAGTTTGCCCCGCTGATCTTGCAGTACCTCGGTCAGCAGGGCGTTACCGGTTCGCTGTTGCAGAGCCTCGGCGGCCTGTGGGGCGCGCCGGCTACAGTGCCGTCGGTATAACGGCGCTTAGGCTGCTTCGGAGAAGTTCACCGTGCGCACCGGGCGGCGGAACCCGCCCGTCAGCACCATCAGGTAGCCCAGGCCCAGGCCGAACCAGCTCAGGCCGATGGTCAGGGTCATGGTCGACAGGCTGGTCCACAGCCACAGGGTCAGGCTCATGCCCACCAGCGGGATCAGGCCATAACGCAGCAACCCGGCCAGGTTGCGCTGGCAGGTGTCGCTGATCAGGTGGGTGCGAATCACCGCCAGGTTCACCGCCGAGAACGCCACCAGGGCGCCAAAGCTGATCAGCGATGCCAGGGTCGCGAGGTCGATCACCAGCGCCAGCAGCGAAAACGCCGAGACCACCAGGGTAGCGGTGACCGGGGTGCCGAAGCGTGGCGAGAGGGTGGCGAACCAGCGTTGTGGCAAGACCTTGTCACGGCCCATGGTGTAGAGAATCCGCGATACCGCCGCTTGCGAAGCCAGGGCCGAGCCGAGGCTGCCGGCGACGAACGCAGCGGTGAAGAAGTTGGCCAGGAACTGACCGCCAGCCTTGAACATGACTTCATTGGCGGCCGCGTCGGTATTGGCGAAATGGCTGCCTGGCAGCACCAGCTGACTGATATAGGCCAGCAGGGTGAACAGCAGGCCAGCGCCGAGGGTGGTGAGGATGATCGCCCGTGGCACGTTACGTTCCGGGTCTTTGGTTTCCTCGGCCAGGGTCGACACGGCATCGAAGCCGAGGAACGACAGGCACAGCACCGCCGCCCCCGCCATCAGATGGCTGAAGCCCGGCTGAGTGCCATCGCCGAGAAAAGGTGAGAGCACATCGACCGGTTGCCCGCCGCCCAGGGTTTTCAGCGACAGTGCGACGAACACACCGATGAAAATGATCTGCGCGCCGACGATCAGGTTGCTGGCCTTGGCCACCGAGTTGATGCCGACGACGTTGAGCACGGTAACCAGGGCGATCGACGCAAGAATGATGGTCCAGACCGGGATGCTCGGGAAGGCGATGTTCAGGAACAGGCCAATGAGCAGGTAATTGATCATCGGCAGGAACAGGTAGTCGAGCAGCAGCGACCAGCCGGCGAGAAAGCCGATGCTCGGCCCGAATGCCAGGTTGGTGTAGGAGTAGGCCGAGCCGGCAACCGGAAAACGCCGGACCATGAAGCTGTAGGACGTGGCCGTGAAGAGCATGGCCAGCAGGGTGACCAGGTAGGCGCCGGCGGTGCGTCCCCCGGTGAGTTCGGTGACGATGCCGTAGGTGGTGAAAATGGTCAGCGGGACCATGTACACCAGCCCGAAGAACACCAGGGCAGGAAGCCCGAGGACGCGGCGCAGTTGTGCGGAATCTGCCTGGGCAGCATTGCTGGATTGGTTGGCCATTGATCGATCCTGGCTTTCTTGTAGTTGTTAGTTGATCGATTTTTATCCAGTTAATCCGCCAATAGCAAAGAAGATTCCCTTATCTTGATTATTAACGCAGATTTTAATCGGCTATCGCGGGGGCCAGCTCCGCCCGCAATGCTTCAATCCGCTGATCTTTGTCGCGCCACAGCTGGTTGACCCAGTCCTGCACGGTCTGGCGCAACAGCGGATCGTTTTCGTAGTCGCCATCCCACAGCGCCGGATCCAGCTCGTGCACCTGGATGTCGATGATCACCTTTGGCACAGCGCCACTGAGCAGGTCCCAGAAGCCCGGCGCCTTGTCGCCGGGGTAGACGATGGTGACGTCAAGCAGGGCATCGAGCTGTTCGCCCAGCGCCGCCAGCACAAAGGCGACACCACCGGCCTTGGGTTTGAGCAGGTGCTTGTAGGGTGACTGCTGGGCCACACGCTTGGCTTCGGTGAAGCGCGTGCCTTCAAGGTAATTGACCACGGTTACCGGCTGGCGCTTGAACAACTCGCAGGCGGCCTTGGTGATTTCCAGGTCCTGGCCTTTGAGCTCCGGATGTTTGTCGAGAAACGCTTTGCTGTAGCGCTTCATGAACGGGTAATCCAGCGCCCACCAGGCCAGGCCCAGCAATGGCACCCAGATCAGTTCTTTTTTCAGGAAGAACTTGAAGAAGGGGATACGTCGGTTGAGCACCTGGATCAGCGCCGGGATATCGACCCAGCTCTGGTGGTTGCTGATGGCCAGGTAGGATGTGTCCAGGCGCAGGTCATCGGCACCGCGCACGTCCCACACCGTGGGGATGCACAGACGGAAAATCAGTTTGTCGATTTCAGACCAGGTTTCGGCGATCCACATCACCGTCCATGAGGCATAGTCACGGTAACGGCCGGGCAGGACCAGTTTGAGCAGGGCAAAGACCAGCAATGGGCCGATCAGGACCAGGGTGTTGAGCAGCAACAGCAAGGTCACAAGAATGCCCGTCAGTAAGCGGCGCATAAGAAAGCTCTTATATTCAAGTAAGCGGCCGGCAATGATAAGCAGCCTGTCGGCATACGCCAAATGCTCAGGTCTGCTCGACTGGGACAAATGTTTCACATTGTGTTGAATAAGCTATTAACGCGAACCTATCCTGCCTTCGCAGTCTAAACACTGTCTTATCTCAAGGAAGCGGATCCCTGTGAAATCTGTACTTGCACTGCTGTCGCTGCTGGCCCTTCCGGTGATGGCTGCCGAGCCGACCCTGTATGGCCGCTACGAATACATCACGCTGCCGGAGTTTGGCGGTGAAACCCTCAAGGCGAAAATGGACACCGGGGCGCTGACCGCGTCGTTGTCGGCCAAAGACATCGAGCTTTTTACTCGTGATGGTGAAGAGTGGGTGCGTTTCCGCCTGGCGACCAAGGACTCCAGCGGCAAGGTTTACGAACACAAGCTGGCGCGCATCAGCAAGATCAAGAACCGCGCCGATGAAGATGAAGACGGCGAGGGGGCGGAGATCAGCAAGCGTCCGGTGGTGGACCTTGAGCTGTGCCTGGGCGACGTCAAGCGTACCGTTGAAGTCAACCTGACCGACCGCAGCAGCTTCAACTATCCACTGCTGATCGGTGCCAAGGCCTTGCGTGAGTTCAAGGCGGCGGTGAACCCGGCGCGACGCTTCACGGCGGGCAAGCCTGAGTGCTGATACCTGGTGGGGAAAACATCCTATGGGCCTTGCCAGACCCCTGAGAATCTCCTACAAGATGCAACACCCCAGTGCCAGGCCCGGACGCCATGCCTCACATACTCATTGTCGAAGACGAAGCGGCCATTGCCGACACCCTGATTTTTGCCTTGCAGGGTGATGGTCACAGCACGGAGTGGGTGACCCTGGGCAGTGCGGCGCTCGATCAGCAGCGTCAGCGGCCAGCCGATCTGATCATCCTCGACATCGGTCTGCCGGATATCAGCGGCTTCGAAACCTGCCGTCAGCTCCGGCGTTTCAGCGATGTGCCGGTGATGTTCCTCAGTGCCCGCGACGGTGAAATCGACCGCGTGGTGGGCCTGGAAATCGGCGCCGACGACTATGTGGTCAAGCCCTTCAGCCCGCGCGAAGTCGCGGCGCGGGTACGGGCAATCCTCAAGCGCATGGCACCGCGTGCGGAGCCGGTGAGCGCACCGCTGCTGTTCCAGGTCGATACCCTGCGCATGCAGATCAGCTACCGCGGCCAAGCCCTGAGCCTGACCCGCCACGAATTCCGCCTGTTGCAGAGCCTGCTGGAACAACCCGAGCGGGTGTTCAGCCGCGAGCAGTTGCTCGATGCCGTCGGCGTGCCCGCCGACGCAGGTTATGAACGCAGCATCGACAGCCATATCAAGAGCCTGCGTGCCAAGTTGCGGCAGGTGGCCGCCGATGCCGAGCCGATCCAGACCCACCGTGGCCTGGGTTACAGCTACAGCCCGAGCCATAGCTGATGCGCCTGGGCATCCGCATCTTCCTGGTCTACTTCCTGTTTGTCGGGCTGACCGGCTACTTCATTCTCAGCACCGTGCGTGAAGAGATCCGTCCCGGAGTGCGCCAGTCCACCGAAGAAACCCTGGTGGACACTGCCAACCTGCTCGCCGAAATCCTTCACGACGACGTCAAGGCCGGTACCCTCGGCCAGAGCCGCTTGCCGCAGGTGTTGCGTGCTTACGGCCAGCGTCAGCCGAATGCCGATATCTGGGGGCTGTCGAAGAATCAGGTCAACCATCGCATCTATGTCACCGATGCCAAGGGCATTGTCCTGCTCGACTCCAGTGGTGCGGCGGTGGGCCAGGACTATTCCCGCTGGAACGACGTCTACCTGACCCTGCGCGGTGAGTATGGTGCACGTTCGACCCGTAGCGACCCGGAGGATCCCGAGTCGTCAGTGATGCACGTCGCCGCGCCGATTCTCGATGAAGGCAAGATCATCGGCGTGGTCACCGTGGCCAAGCCGAACAAGTCATTGCAGCCGTATATCGATCGCTCCGAGCAGCGTTTGCTGTACCTGGGACTGGGCCTGATCGGCCTGGGCTTGCTGGTCGGTGCCGCGCTGTCCTGGTGGCTGGCCCGTTCGCTACGACGCCTGACCCATTACGCCCAGGCTGTCAGCGAAGGAGAGCGCACCGCGCTACCGCACTATCGCGGCGGTGAGCTGGGACAGCTGGCGGCGGCGGTGGAGCGCATGCGCACCCAGCTGGAAGGCAAGGACTATGTCGAGCGCTACGTTCATACCCTGACCCATGAGCTGAAGAGCCCGCTGGCGGCCATTCGCGGCGCATCGGAGCTGCTCCAGGGACCGATGCCGGAAGCACAGCGCCAGCGCTTTGCCGACAACATCGAGAGCGAAAGTGCGCGCATGCAGCAGTTGATCGAGCGCCTGCTCAACCTGGCGCAGGTCGAACAGCTGCAAGCTCTGGAAGAACAGCAGCATGTGTCGCTGGCGGCCCTGGTCGATGAGCTGTTGCTGGCCCAGAGTGCGCGGATCGAAAGCAACGGTCTGCAGGTGCGCCAACGTGTACCGGCGAGTACCCGCCTGCTGTGTGAGCCGTTCCTCATGCGCCAGGCCATCGCCAACCTGCTGGACAACGCCCTGGACTTCACCCCGCCCGGCGGCAAGCTGGTGTTCGAGCTGGAGAGACAGGGCGCGCGCGTGGCTCTGAGCCTGTTCAACCAGGGTGAGGCGATTCCCGACTATGCCCTGGGGCGGGTGAGCGAGCGCTTCTATTCGCTGCCGCGGCCGCTTAGCGGGCGCAAGAGCACCGGGCTGGGGCTGAACTTTGTCGAGGAAGTGATGCAGCTGCATGGCGGTTCGCTGGAAGTCGCCAACGTCGAGGACGGTGTACGCGTGCGTTTGTGGCTGCCCGCCAAACGCCTGGACTGAAACTTCACACACTCTGCACGCAAGCTCCACACATCTCCCCAAACGCTCCATTTTCATTGCGCAGACTCTGCTCATCGAAACCGGAGTGTTGCCCCATGAGTCGAACCCTGAGTCTGAAACTTGGCACCATCGCCTTGCTGATTGTGCTGTTGCTGATCCCGCTGTTCATGATCGGCGGCCTGATTGGTGAGCGTCAGCAACTGCGTGACAACGTCGTACAGGACATCGCCCAGAGCGCGAGTTTCAGCCAGCAGATCAGCGGCCCGGTGCTGGTGGTGCCGTATCGCAAGACCGAGCGAAGCTGGAAGACCGAAGAGGGCAAAACCTTCGTGGAAACCAAGCAAGTCAGTGGTCACCTGTACTTTCTGCCGGAGACCTTCGAGCTGAAGTCGGGCATCGACACCGAACTGCGTTCGCGAGGGATTTACCAGGCGCGGCTGTTTCATGCCGATAACCACATCAGTGGCCAGTTCAAAGTGCCGGCGAATTGGGGCATTAACCAGGACCTCGAGGATTATCGCTTCGAGCCAGCCTTTCTTGCGGTCGGCATCAGTGATATCCGCGGTATCGAAAAGGGCCTGCAATTACAGTTCAATGACCAGCGCCTGGACTTCCAGGCCGGCACCGGCCTGAGCTGGCTGGGTGGTGGTGTGCACGTGCCCCTGGGCCGCCTCGACGGCAAGGCAGAAACCCTGTTCGACTATGCCTTCGATCTCAGCTTGCAGGGCACTGGTCAGCTGTATGTGCTGCCGGTTGGCCGCAGCACCAGTGTCAGCATGGCGGCTAACTGGCCGCACCCAAGCTTTGTCGGCAACTACCTGCCCAGCAGCCGCAAGATTGACGCGGGTGGCTTCTCGGCGCGCTGGCAGACGTCGTTCTTCTCTACCAACCTGGAAGACGCCCTGAGCCAATGTGCGGTCAATGCCAGTTGCGCGGATTTCCGCGACCGCGCCTTCGGGGTCAGCTTTGTCGACCCGGTGGATCAGTACCTCAAGAGCGAGCGGGCGATCAAGTATGCGTTGTTGTTCATCGCCCTGACCTTTGCTGGCTTCTTCCTCTTCGAGATTCTCAAGAACCTCAGCGTGCACCCGATTCAATACGCCCTGGTGGGTGCGGCCCTGGCGTTGTTCTACCTGCTGTTGCTGTCGTTGTCCGAGCATCTGGGTTTTGGCCTGGCGTATCTGCTGTCTGCCGGCGCCTGTGTACTGCTGATCGGTTTCTATCTGTCTCATGTGTTGCACAGCCTGTTGCGCGCCATGGGCTTTGCCCTCGGGCTGGCGGTGCTCTACGGCATGCTCTACGGGCTGCTCAGCGCCGAGGACTATGCCTTGTTGATGGGCTCGCTGCTGCTGTTCGGGCTGTTGGGTGTGTTCATGGTTCTGACCCGGCGACTGGACTGGTACAGCGTTGGTCAGGGGAAACTGCAATGAGCGGCTTGCGCGAGGAAAGGCATCTGGGAATGGTGTTGGCACGGGGTATTGCCAATGTGTGGACGGCAGAGGTCAGTGTGGGAGCCGGCCTTGCCGGCGATGAGATCGCTGCGGTGTCAGCTAGTGCGCGGCGTTTGCATCGCTGGCAAGGCCAGCTCCCACAGGGGTTGAATCAGGTGAGCGAAGGATCCGTCGCCCGCATCGACGCCCGCTGACTGACCTCGGCATACCAGGCCGCGAGCTTCGGCTGTTGTTCACGCCAGCCGAGGTCCGGCATGCGCAGATCAAGGTAACCCAGGGCACAGGCCACACCGATGGCGGCGATGTCGAACGCCGCGCTCAGCTCGGCAATATGCTCCTGCTCAAAGCTGGCCAGGCCGCGGCGGATCTTGTCCTGTTGGGCGTCGATCCAGCTGTCCCAGCGTTTTTCTTGCGGGCGCAGGAAGGTTTCGTAACGGGTCAGCACCGCCGCGTCCATGACCGCGTCGGCCAGCGAGGCGAGGGTCAGGCGATGCCAGCGCGACCAGCCTTCCCTGGGGATCAGCGGGTTGCCAACATGCTGCAGGTCGAGGTATTCGCAGATCACCCGGCTGTCGTGCAGCACGTTGCCGTCAGCCAGGCGCAAGGCCGGGATTTTCCCGGCCGGGTTGCCCTGGTTGAGCTCGGCAACCGGGCTGACCGGCGTCAGGTTGACGCTCTGCAGCGCTACGCGCTCGGTCTGCCCGGTCTCGTGCAGCACCACCATGACCTTGCGCACGAAGGGCGAAGCCGGCGAGTAGAACAGGACCATGCTCGGTGCGGACATGTCGAACCCTCAGTTGCCTTGCAGGCTGGGCGGCAGGCAGACACCGGTGCCACCGATACCGCAGTAGCCGTCAGGGTTTTTCGCCAGGTACTGCTGGTGATAGGCCTCGGCGAAGTAGACGGTCGGCGCCTGGTCGATCTCGGTGGTGATCTCGCCGAAGCCGGCTTTGCTCAGTTCAGCCTGGTAGGCCTGTTTGCTGGCCTGAGCCTGTTGCAGTTGTTCGGGGCTGGTGCAGTAGATTACCGAGCGGTACTGGGTGCCGATGTCGTTGCCCTGGCGCATGCCCTGGGTCGGGTTGTGCAGTTCCCAGAACATCGCCAGCAGTTCCTGATAGCTGACCTTGTCCTTGTCGAATACCACCAGTACCACTTCGGTGTGGCCGGTCAGGCCCGAGCAGACTTCTTCGTAGGTCGGGTTGGGGGTGAAGCCGCCGGCATAGCCAACCACGGTGCTGACCACGCCTTCACGTTGCCAGAAGCGCCGCTCGGCACCCCAGAAGCAACCCAGGCCAAAGATCGCAAAGTCGACGTTCTCGAAGAACGGCCCGAGCAGTGGGGTGTCTTTGAAGACAAAGTGCTTCTCGGGCAGGGGCATCGGGGTTTCGCGGCCAGGCAGGGCCTGTTCCGCAGTAGGCAGGACGTTTTTGTTCACCAGGATTTCCGAGCGCAGGACCATGAACCCATTCCTCTTCAAAGTAGGACGATAAGGGATAGAGTCGTAGTGTGCCCGAGTGTTACGCCGCTGTCAGGCGCTTGGTCCACGCGGATAACGCTTGAGTTTGTTGACCAGCTCGGCCCCCGGAATCGGGCGGTCGAACAGATAGCCCTGGCCGACATCACAGCGGTGACGACGCAGGAACGCCAGCTGTTCGGCGGTCTCGATGCCTTCGGCGACCACCTGGAGCTTGAGGTTGTGGGCCATGGCGATCACCGCCGAGGTGATTTCCATGTCGTCCTGGTTGTCGGGGATTTCATGAATGAAGCTACGGTCGATCTTGATGATATCGATCGGAAACTTCTTCAGGTAACTGAGCGAGGAATAGCCGGTGCCGAAATCGTCCATGGCCAGGGTCAGCCCCAGCTGCTTGAGCTGGTCGAGCTGGCGGTGGGTGTCTTCGGTGGCTTCGAGCAGCAGGCCTTCGGTCAGCTCCAGCTCCAGCAGATGGGGCGGCAGCGCTTCTTCCTTGAGGATATTGGCGATCGAGGCAACCAGCTCGGGATCGGAAAACTGCTTGGGTGACAGGTTGATCGCCACCTGCAGATCGCCCAGCCCTTCAGTGCGCAACTTCTGGCTCATGCTGCAGGCCTGGCGGGCGATCCACTTGCCGATCGGGATGATCAGCCCGGTTTCCTCGGCAACGCTGATGAACTGATCCGGGCGGATCATGCCCTTGTCCGGATGGTTCCAGCGCAGCAGGGCTTCCAGGCCCAGCAGACGGCCGCTGCGCAAGCACAGCTTGGGCTGGTAGAACACATCCAGCTCGTTCTGGGTCAAGGCGCGGCGCAGGTTGTTTTCGACGAACAGTTTGTAGCTGGCTTCGGCATTCAGGGCTTCGGTGAACACCTGGGCCTGGTGCTTGCCGTTGGCTTTGGCCTTGTGCAGGGCCAGGCCTGCGTTTTTCATCAGGGTCTGCGGGTCGCGGCCATGCAGCGGAGCGCAGGCCAGGCCCACGGAGCCGGTGACGTTGATCAGCTGGTTGTCGACGAACAGCGGTTTGTCGAGGGTCCTGAGCAGTTGCTGGGCAATCTGCTTGCCGTCTTTGAGGTCGGTGTCTTCGAGCAGGACGGCGAATTCGTTACTGGCAAAGCGCGCCAGGCTGCCGCCGGCGCTGAGGCTGTTGCGCAGGCGCCGGGCCAGGCTGATCAGCAGCTTGTCGCCGGTCTGGTGGCCGAGGCTGTCGTTGATCCGTTTGAAGTTGTCGATGTCCACCAGCAGCAGGCAGATCGGACTGTCGCTGTCGCGGGCGAAGCGTTCGTCAAGGTTGCGGATGAACGCCGGCCGGTTGCCCAGGCTGGTCAGGTTGTCGGTGTAGGCCAGGCGTTCGATACGCTGCTGCGCCAGCTTGCTCTGGGTGATGTCTTCGTAGATGCCGATGTAGTGGGTCAGTTCGCGGTTGTCACCGTAGACCTTGGAGATAGACAGCTGCCCCCAGTAGGGCTCGAGGTTCTTGCGCCGACTCTTGAATTCGCCCTGCCAGCTGTTGCCCATGGCCAGGCTCGAAGGGGCGTCGAACAACAGCTCACTGAGGTTTTCCAGGGCCGGTAGCTCGGAGAGGCGATGGCCATGGACCTCCTCGGTACTGTACTGGGTGATGGCGGTGAAACTCGGGTTGACGTACTCGACCACACCATCGCGGTTGACCAGCAAAAAGGCGTTGGCACTCTGCTCGACAGCACGCTGGAACAGATGCAGGGCGTTGGTGGCGGTACGCCGGTTGTGATTGTTGATGACCTGGGCGAACTGATCGGCGAGCTCGCCGGCAAAGGCAATTTCATCCGACTGCCAGGCCCGTGCCGAGCCGGTGTGCTCCAGGCAGAGCACGCCGACCACCTGGCCATCGATGCGGATACTGGCATCGAGCATCGCGTTGATGTCGCGCGGGCGCAGGCTTTCAGCCATTTCCCGGGTGCGCGGATCGTGACTGGCGTTGTGGGCGTCAATGGCGCGGCTGGTGTGCAGGGCGTCGAGGTAGTCGGGAAAGCAACTGGCGTCGATGGGATCGGGCAGGTGGTATTCCTGGCTCTCGCGGTAGTACGCGGAGATAGGCTCCAGGCGCTGCCCTTCCAGGTACCAGATGCTCGCACATTCGATCTTGTAGATCTCACAAGCGCTGCGGGTGATCAGCTCGGCGGCTTCGAGCAGCGAGTTGCTGGCGCTGTAGCGATGACGGGCGAGGTGCAGGATCAGCTCCTGCTGGGCGCGCACCCGTTCCAGATGCTCAAGTTGTTCCTGCTGCGCCTGCTGGTTGAGCTGCAGGGCGATCTGCAGGCGGTTGTTGCGGGTTTCCAGGTCGGCAGCGCTGAGGTCCGGGCCGTCACCGGGCTGGGTGTCGAGGACCATCAGGTAGCCGCGCAGCAACTGGCGGTTGTGCTGCTTGTAGGCTTCACCGAGTTCCAGCAGGTGCAGCGGTCCTTGAGCGGTGTGCAGGGTGTAGCGCACCAGGTAGTGCGGGCGCTGGCCCAGCTGCAGCTGGATGGCGTCATGCAGTTTGTAGCGAGCCTCGGGCTCCATCAGGCTGGCGTAGGGCGAGCCGACCAGGGCGCAGAGCTCGACCGCGGCCAGGCCGAACTGGCGTTCGCAGGCGGGGTCGAGGTACAGCAGGGCCCAACTGGCTTCATTCAGCCGTTCGAAACGCAGCATGCCGAGCCGCGAAGGCACGGGCAATTGCGTCACGACCTCGGCCACCATACGGCTGGCGGCATCGGGTTGGCTTTTCATTGAGGGCTCGCTTCAAGAAGGCTGTTCGCGAAGATAGCGCAATCTGCTGCTACGCGTTTTGGCAAGGTTGCATCATGCGCTTGAGGCTGACAAGCCTGCATCTACTGTGTCGGCACCCAAGCGTGAATCTTAAACGTTGGGGGCTTCGCGGCGGCCAGCAAATCACAGGCAAAAAAAGCCCCGCCAAAGTGGCGGGGTTGAGGTACGAGCGTGGCAGCTCGAAAAGGGAGCCGGTCTCCCTCGGCAGAGGGAGACCGGAAACAGCATTACAGCAGCATGGTGCGGATGTCGGTCAGCAGGTCGCCCAGGCGCTTGGTGAAGCGCGCGGCAGCTGCACCGTTGATCACGCGGTGATCGTAGGACAGCGACAGCGGCAGCATCAGCTTCGGCTGGAAGGCTTTGCCGTCCCAGACTGGCTGGATGGTGGCCTTGGAAACACCGAGGATCGCCACTTCCGGCGCGTTGACGATCGGCGTGAAGCCGGTGCCGCCAATGTGGCCGAGGCTGGAGATGGTGAAGCAGGCGCCTTGCATGTCGTCTGCCGAGAGCTTTTTGGTCCGGGCTTTTTCCGCCAGGGCCGCCGCTTCGCCAGCCAGTTGCAGCAGGCTCTTCTGGTCGACGTTCTTGATCACCGGGACCAGCAGGCCATCCGGGGTGTCTACGGCGAAACCGACGTTGACGTACTTCTTGCGGATGATCGCTTTGCCGCTAGGCGCCAGCGAGCTGTTGAAGTCCGGCAGTTCCTTGAGCAGGTGGGCACAGGCCTTGAGCAGCAGTGGCAGGACGGTCAGCTTGACGCCGGCTTTCTCTGCAACGGCTTTCTGCGCAACGCGGAAGGCTTCCAGCTCAGTGATGTCGGCCGAGTCGAACTGGGTCACGTGAGGCACGTTCAGCCAGCTGCGATGCAGGTTGGTAGCGCCCATCTGCATCAGGCGGGTCATCGGCACTTCTTCGATTTCACCGAAGCGGCTGAAGTCGACTTCCGGAATCGGCGGGATGCCTGCACCACCGGTTGCACCGGCGGCCGGGGCTTCCTTGGCCTTCTGCATCATGGCCTTGACGTAAACCTGCACGTCTTCCTTGAGGATACGACCGTGCGGGCCGGTGGCCGCTACTGCGCTCAGCTCGACGCCGAACTCACGGGCCAGCTGACGCACGGCCGGGCCGGCGTGAACCTTGGCACCGTTGGCTGCTGCTGGGGCGGCAACCGGTGCGGCGGCTGGGGCAGCCGGCGCAGGTGCAGGTGCGGCTGCAGCAGCAGGAGCAGGAGCAGCAGCTGGCGCCGGAGCAGCAGCAGGTGCTGGAGCGGCAGCCGGAGCGGCACCGGCAACTTTCAGCTTGAGAATCAGGTCGCCGGTACCGACTTCGTCGTCCAGCTTGGCAATCACGGCTTCGACCACGCCAGCGGCTGGAGACGGGATCTCCATCGAGGCTTTGTCCGATTCCAGGGTGATCAGCGACTGGTCGGCTTCGACGGTATCGCCGACCTTGACCAGGACTTCGATGATCTTGGCTTTGCCCGAGGAGCCGATGTCCGGAACGTGGATGTCCTGAACCGTGGCAGCCGCCGGGGCAGCTGCCGGAGCAGGCGCAGCCTCTGCAACCGGAGCGGCAGCAGGAGCCGCGGCAGCCGGGGCAGCAGCCGGAGTCTCAGGCGCCGCAGCGGCGCCCTCGACTTCCAGTTCCATCAGCTCGTCGCCTTCTTTCAGGCGGTCGCCGAGCTTGACCTTCAGCGACTTGATCACACCGGCCTTGGGGGCCGGGATCTCCATGGAGGCCTTGTCGGACTCCAGGGTCAGCAGGCTCTGGTCAGCCTCGATGCGGTCGCCGACTTTGACGAACAGCTCAATGATTTCACCTTCACCGCTGCCGATGTCAGGTACGCGAATGAGTTCGCTCACTTAAAAATACTCCTCAGCAGTCCAGTGGGTTGCGTTTGTCCGGGTCGATACCGAACTTGGCGATGGCGTCGGCCACAACCTTGGGTTCGATCTCGCCACGGTCAGCCAAGGCTTCCAGTGCAGCCAGCACGACGAAGTGACGGTCGACTTCGAAGAAGTGACGCAGCTTCTTGCGGCTGTCGCTGCGACCGAAACCATCGGTACCCAGGACTTTGAATTCTTTGCTCGGTACCCACTGGCGAATCTGTTCGGCGAACAGCTTCATGTAGTCGGTAGAGGCGATGACCGGGCCCTTACGGCCAGCCAGGCACTCTTCGACGTAGGTGATCTGTGGCTTCTGACCAGGCTTGAGACGGTTGCTGCGTTCTACGGCCAGGCCGTCGCGACGCAGTTCGTTGAAGCTGGTGACGCTCCAGACGTCGGCACCGACGTTGAACTCTTCACGCAGGATCTTCGCCGCTTCACGCACTTCACGCAGGATGGTGCCGGAGCCCATCAGCTGAACGTGGTGCGCCGCTTCGCGGGTGTCTTCCTCGAGCAGGTACATGCCCTTGATGATGCCTTCCTCGGCGCCGGCAGGGATCGCTGGCTGGGTGTAGGCTTCGTTCATCACGGTGATGTAGTAGAAGACGTCCTGTTGCTCTTCGGTCATCTTCTTCATGCCGTCCTGAATGATCACCGCCAGCTCGTAGCCGTAGGTCGGATCATAGGTGCGGCAGTTCGGGATGGTCGCGGCCAGCATGTGGCTGTGACCGTCTTCGTGCTGCAGGCCTTCACCGTTGAGGGTGGTACGGCCGGCGGTACCGCCGATCAGGAAGCCACGGGTACGGCTGTCGCCAGCGGCCCAGGCCAGGTCACCGATACGCTGGAAGCCGAACATCGAGTAGAAGATGTAGAACGGCAGCATCGGCTGGTTGTGGTTCGAGTACGAAGTACCGGCAGCGATGAAGGAGGACATGGCGCCCGCTTCGTTGATGCCTTCTTCGAGAATCTGGCCTTTCTTGTCTTCGCGGTAGAACATCACCTGGTCTTTATCGACTGGCTCGTAGAGCTGGCCGACGGACGAGTAGATGCCCAGCTGGCGGAACATGCCTTCCATACCGAAGGTACGGGCTTCGTCCGGGATGATCGGCACGATGCGCTGGCCGATTTCCTTGTCCTTGACCAGCTGCGCGAGGATCCGCACGAAGGCCATGGTGGTGGAGATTTCGCGGTCGCCCGAGCCGTCGAGGATTGCCTTGAGGGTTTCCAGTGGCGGAGTCGGGATGCTGAAGCTCTTGGCGCGGCGCTGCGGCACGAAACCGCCCAGGGCTGCACGGCGCTCGGCCAGGTAACGGGCTTCGGCGCTGCCTTCTTCCGGTTTGAAGAACGGCAGGTTTTCCAGCTCTTCGTCCTTGACCGGGATGTCGAAGCGGTCACGGAACTGACGCAGGCTGTCGACGTCGACCTTCTTGGTGTTGTGCGCGGTGTTCTTGGCTTCGCCGGCACCGGTACCGTAACCCTTGATGGTCTTGGCCAGGATGACGGTCGGCTGCTCTTTGTGGTTCACCGCCTGGTGATAGGCCGCGTAGACCTTGTACGGGTCGTGGCCGCCACGGTTGAGCTTCCAGATCTCTTCGTCGGACAGGTCTTCGACCATGGCCTTGAGTTCCGGGGTGTTGAAGAAGTGCTCACGGACGAACGCGCCGTCCTTGGCCTTGTAGTTCTGGTACTCGCCGTCGATGACTTCGTCCATGCGACGCTGCAGGATACCGTCGACGTCTTTGGCCAGCAGTGGGTCCCAGAAACGGCCCCAGACCACTTTGTTGACGTTCCAGCCACCGCCACGGAACACGCCTTCGAGTTCCTGGATGATCTTGCCGTTGCCGCGAACCGGGCCGTCGAGGCGCTGCAGGTTGCAGTTGATGACGAAGATCAGGTTGTCCAGCTTCTCGCGGCCAGCCAGCGAGATCGCACCCAGGGATTCCGGCTCGTCGCACTCGCCGTCGCCCATGAAGCACCAGACTTTCTGCTTGCCAGCCGGGATGTAGCCGCGCGCTTCCAGGTACTTCATGAAACGTGCCTGGTAGATCGCCTGGATCGGACCCAGACCCATGGAAACGGTCGGGAACTGCCAGAAGTCAGGCATCAGCCAAGGGTGTGGGTAGGACGACAGGCCCTGGCCATCGACTTCCTGACGGAAGTTGTTCATCTGGTCTTCGCTGATCCGGCCTTCCATGAAGGCGCGGGCGTAGACGCCAGGCGAGGCGTGGCCCTGGAAGAAGATCAGGTCGCCGCCGTGCTCGTCGGTCGGAGCCTGGAAGAAGTAGTTGAAGCCGATGTCATACAGGGTGGCACTGGAGGCGAAGCTCGAAATGTGGCCGCCCAGGTCCGAGTCTTTCAGGTTGGTGCGCATCACCATGGCCAGCGCGTTCCAACGCACCAACGAGCGAATGCGGCGTTCCATGAACAGGTCGCCAGGCATGCGTGCTTCGTGGGTGACAGGGATGGTGTTGCGGTATGGCGTGGTGATGGCATATGGCAGCTGGGAGCCACTACGGGTGGCCAGCTCGCCCATACGGGTCATCAGATAGTGAGCGCGGTCTTCGCCTTCTTTGTCGAGAACCGACTCCAGGGCGTCCAGCCATTCCTGGGTTTCGACGGGATCGAGGTCTTGCATGGCTTGCTCCAGGGCGGAAAGGCTTCCAGAATCGGTTGCCTGAGTTTGCGACTGGCCTTTTGGGCAGACGACATGAAATTCTTGGATTACCGGAGAGTGTACCGGCGTTGTGTAGTTTTACTACAAATGAATCACCATTTCATGCTTTTGAAGTGAAGAAGCAGTAGTAAAACTACAGAAAAATGGCTCGTGGCCTCTGTTCGGGTTGTGAGAAAAATCGATACCGGTAGTTAAAAACAAGTTAAGAAAAGGTTTGCTGCGATGGTTTCTGCCAAAGAATCAGGTTTTTCAGCTATTTCTAACTTTTGTATGACAGTCCAACCGTGGTCAGGCTTCCCTCGTCCGCTCGCTGCCAATCTTTTCTCGCCGATCAAGGATAGACCATGAGCCTGCCATTGCTGGCCGATGTGCCCGCCACCCTTGCGCCGTTTGTCAGCCGCAGCGAGCAATCGTTGCGTGACGCGGTTGCCCAGACGCCTTCTTTATCGCTCGAGAGCTGGACGGACCAGCGTTGGGCGCAGTTCGCCCGGGTTACCGCGGCCAGCGACTTTGTCTTCGAACAAGCACTGCGTGATCCGGCCATGCTCCTCGATCTGGTCGCCAGCGGCGAACTTGATCGCAGCTTCGCGCCGGGCGAGCTGTGCGCGCAGATTGCCGCTGCCACCCAGGCTGCCACGAGCGAAGACGAGCTGGCGCGCAACCTGCGGCGTCAGCGCAGCCGCCAGCAGGTGCGGATCATCTGGCGTGACCTGAACCGCCAGGCCGACCTGGTGCAGACCTGCCGTGACCTGTCGGACCTGGCCGACGCTTGCATCGATCAGGCCTACCAATGGCTGTACCCACGCCATTGCCAGCAGTTCGGTACCCCGATCGGGCATCGCAGTGGCCTGCCGCAACATATGGTGGTGCTGGGCATGGGCAAGCTTGGCGCTGTCGAGCTGAACCTGTCGTCGGACATCGACCTGATCTTCGCCTTCCCCGAAGGCGGCGAGACCGAGGGGGTCAAGCGCTCGCTGGACAACCAGGAGTTCTTCACCCGCCTGGGCCAGCGCCTGATCAAGGCCCTGGACCCGATCACCGTCGACGGCTTCGTGTTCCGCGTCGACATGCGCCTGCGTCCTTACGGCTCGTCCGGTGCGCTGGCACTCAGCTTCAATGCCCTGGAGCAGTACTACCAGGACCAGGGCCGCGACTGGGAACGCTACGCGATGATCAAGGCGCGGGTAGTGGCCGGCGACCAGGTGGCCGGCGCGCAGTTACTGGATGTGCTGCGACCCTTCGTTTACCGGCGTTACCTGGACTTTTCCGCGATCGAAGCGCTGCGCACCATGAAGCAGCTGATCCAGCAGGAAGTGCGGCGCAAGGGAATGGCCGACAACATCAAGCTGGGGGCCGGCGGCATTCGCGAGGTCGAGTTCATCGCCCAGGCGTTCCAGCTGATCCACGGCGGCCGCGACCTGAGCCTGCAACAGCGGCCTTTGCTGAAAGTCCTTGCGACCCTTGAGGGCCAGGGTTACCTGCCGCCTGCAGTGGTTGCCGAACTGCGTGAGGGCTATGAGTTCCTGCGTTACACCGAGCATGCGATCCAGGCGATTGCCGACCGTCAGACGCAGATGTTGCCGGATGATGAACTGGACCGTGTGCGTATTGCCTTTATGCTCGGTTTCAGCAACTGGGCGAGCTTCCGAGACCAATTGATGCACTGGCGCGGACGGATCGACTGGCACTTCCGTCAGGTCATCGCCGATCCGGATGAGGACGAAAACGAAGAGGGCGAAGTGATTGTCGGTGGTGAATGGCTGCCGCTGTGGGAAGAAGCCCAGAATGAAGAAGCCGCTTGCCGTCAGCTGCAAGACGCCGGCTTTGCCGATCCGGGCAAGGCACTCAAGCAGCTCGCCGGGCTGCGTTCCAGCCCGCAGCTGCGCGCCATGCAGCGCTTGGGGCGCGAACGTCTGGACGCCTTCATTCCGCGTTTGCTGGCCCAGGCGGTGGAGCACGCCGACCCGGACCTGGTACTGGAACGTGTGCTGCCGCTGGTAGAGGCGGTGGCCCGGCGTTCGGCGTATCTGGTGTTGCTGACCGAGAACCCGGGGGCGCTGCGGCGCTTGCTGACCCTGTGCGCCGCCAGCCCGTGGATTGCCGAACAGATCACCCGTTTCCCGCTGTTGCTCGACGAGCTGCTTAACGAAGGCCGTTTGTTCAGCCCGCCCAAGGCGCCGGAGCTGGCGGCTGAATTGCGCGAGCGGCTGACGCGGATTCCCGAGGACGATCTTGAACAGCAGATGGAAGCGCTGCGGCACTTCAAGCTGGCCCACAGCCTGCGGGTAGCGGCGTCGGAAATCGCCGGCAATCTGCCGCTGATGAAGGTCAGCGATTACCTGACCTGGCTGGCCGAAGCCATCCTCAACCAGGTGCTGGCCCTGGCCTGGCGCCAGACCGTGGCGCGCCATGGACAGCCCAAACGCAGCGATGGCAGCCTGTGTGACCCCGGTTTCATCATTATTGGCTATGGCAAGGTCGGTGGTATCGAGTTTGGCCATGGTTCGGATCTTGACCTGGTGTTCATCCATGATGGCGACCCCCAGGCTGAAACCGATGGCGCCAAACCGATCGACAGTGCCCAGTTCTTTACCCGCCTGGGCCAGCGGATCATCCACCTGCTGGCCACCCAGACCAACTCCGGGCAGCTCTACGACGTGGACATGCGCCTGCGTCCTTCCGGCGCTTCCGGCCTGCTGGTCAGTTCGCTGGGCGCCTTCGAGCGCTATCAGCAGAACGAGGCCTGGACCTGGGAGCACCAGGCGCTGGTGCGGGCGCGGGTGCTGGCGGGTTGCGCGCAGTTGGGCAGCGCGTTCGAGGCGGTACGTGCGCAGATTCTGGGCCAGGCCCGCGACTTGCCCAAGCTGCAGGCCGAAGTCAGCGAGATGCGCGCCAAGATGCGCGACAACCTGGGGACCAAGGTCAGCGCCGCCGGTACCGGTGCCAACGCGTTCGAGGCCGGTGTGCCCTTCGATATCAAGCAGGATGCCGGTGGTATCGTCGATATCGAATTTATGGTGCAATACGCCGCTTTGGCCTGGTCTCACGACCATCCGGAGCTGCTGCGCTGGACCGACAACATCCGCATCCTCGAAGAGCTCGAGCAGGCCGGACTGATGCCCGCCAGCGACGCCATACTGCTGCGTGAGGTGTACAAAGCGTTCCGCTCGGCGGCGCACCGCCAGGCCTTGCAGAAGCAGGCCGGGGTGATCGATGCCTCGCAGTTTGTCCAGGAACGCCAGGAAGTGCGGCGTATCTGGGCTGAGCTGGGGCTGACATGAGCGGTTGAACCAGGCGAATCAGGCGGCAGGAAGCCTGCCACGACCACACTACAGCCCGAGTGGCGTACACTGGTCCACATATAGCCTGAATATAAAGAGGGGAGGCCAGGCTGTTCGCGGACAGGCTGCAGCCTCCCTGATCGTTTCTGGATAAAGCATGAGAATTTTGATCATTGGCCCCAGCTGGGTGGGCGACATGGTAATGGCGCAAACCTTGTTCCATTGCCTGAAGCAGCAACATCCGGCGTGTGTGATCGACGTGCTGGCCCCCGAGTGGAGCCGGCCGATCCTCGAACGCATGCCTGAAGTGCGCCAGGCCTTGAGCTTTCCGCTCGGCCACGGCGCACTGGAACTGGCGACCCGGCGGCGTATCGGCAAGTCCCTGGCCGGTCAGTACGACCAGGCGATCCTGCTGCCCAACTCGCTGAAGTCGGCGTTGGTGCCGTTCTTTGCCGGTATCCCCAAGCGTACCGGCTGGCGCGGCGAGCTGCGTTTCGGCCTGCTCAACGATGTGCGCAAGCTGGACAAGGCGCGCTATCCGCTGATGATCGAGCGCTTCATGGCCCTGGCCTACCCGGCGGGTACCGAGCTGCCCAAGCCGTACCCGCGCCCGAGCCTGCAGATCGAGGCTGCCAGCCGCGATGCCGCCCTGGCCAAGTTCGGCCTGAGCCTGGATCGTCCGGTACTGGCCTTGTGTCCGGGCGCCGAGTTCGGCGAAGCCAAGCGCTGGCCGTCGGAGCATTACGCCAAAGTGGCCGAGACCAAGATCCGTGAGGGCTGGCAGGTCTGGCTGTTCGGCTCGAAAAACGATCACGCGGTGGGCGAGTCGATTCGCGACCGGCTGATTCCTGGCCTGCGTGAGGAAGCCAGCAACCTCAGTGGCGAAACCTCGCTGGCCGAAGCCATCGACCTGCTGTCGTGCAGTGATGCCGTGGTGTCCAACGATTCCGGGCTGATGCATGTCGCCGCTGCCCTCAACCGGCCGCTGGTGGCTGTTTACGGCTCGACCTCGCCGGGCTTCACTCCGCCGCTGGCCGATCAGGTCGAAGTGGTGCGCCTGGGCCTGGAATGCAGCCCCTGCTTCGACCGTACCTGCCGTTTCGGCCATTACAACTGCTTGCGTCAGCTCGAACCCGAGGCGGTGGTGGCTGCGTTGCAGCGCCTCAACGGTCCGAACCTGATCGATGTTCTGGCCGAGGTCGACTAAGTGCGGGTATTGCTGATCAAGACCTCTTCCCTGGGCGACGTGATTCACGCACTGCCGGCACTCACCGACGCGGCCCGGGCGATTCCCGGTATTCGCTTCGATTGGGTGGTCGAGGAAGGCTTTGCCGAGATCCCCAGCTGGCACCCGGCGGTGGACAAGGTGATTCCGGTGGCGATCCGCCGCTGGCGCAAGAACCTCTGGCAGACCTTCAAGAATGGCGAATGGCGCCAGTTCAAGCAGCGTTTGCGCGAGACCAAATATGACCTGGTGATCGATGCCCAGGGCCTGGTCAAGTCCGCGTGGCTGACCCGCTACGTCAAGGCTCCGGTGGCCGGGCTCGATCGTTATTCGGCGCGCGAAGGCTTGGCCAGCCGCTTCTATGACCGGCGTTTTTCGGTGCAGCGTGGGCAACATGCGGTGGAACGGGTGCGTCAGCTGTTCGCCCTGGCCCTGGGTTACGACCTGCCGGCCGGTCTGGGCGACTACGGCCTGGACCTCAATCGCCTGCAGTTGCCACCGGCCGCGCCGTTCGTGGTGTTTCTGCACGGTACGACCTGGGCGACCAAGCACTGGCCCGAGGCCTACTGGCGTCAGCTGGCCGAGCGCCTCGGCCAGCAGGGCCTGGAGGTGCGTCTGCCGTGGGGCAACCCGGCCGAGCAGGCGCGCGCCGAGCGCATCGCCAAGGGCTTGAATAACTGCCAGGTACTGCCCAAATTGAACCTGGCCGGTGTGGCTCGCGTATTGGCGGCTGCCAAAGCCTGTGTGGCGGTGGATACCGGTCTTGGCCATCTGGCGGCAGCGCTGGATGTGCCGACCCTGTCGCTGTTCGGCCCGACCAACCCGGGGTTGACCGGCGCCTACGGCAAGTCTCAGGTCCACCTGGCCAGCGATCTTGCCTGCGCACCCTGCCTGCAGAAGAAATGTACCTATAAACCGAGCGCTGAAGACCAGCGCCGGTTCGATCTCAAACGCGAGTGGCCGCTGTGCTTCACTCGCCTGAATCCCGAGCGTGTGGCGAGCCAATTGCGCGCGTTGCTGCTGGCTGAGGATGTTCGTTAATGCAACTGGCTTTTGTGCTGTACAAATATTTCCCCTTCGGTGGCCTGCAGCGCGACTTCATGCGTATTGCTCTGGAGTGCCAGCGCCGTGGCCATCAGATCCGCGTCTACACGCTGATCTGGGAAGGCGATGTGCCGGAAGGCTTCGAAGTGCTGGTGGCGCCGGTCAAGGCGCTGTTCAACCATCGGCGCAACGAAAAACTCAGCGCCTGGATGGAAGCGGACCTGGCCAAGCGTCCGGTCGACCGCCTGATCGGCTTCAACAAGATGCCGGGGCTGGATGTCTACTACGCCGCCGATGGCTGTTTCGAAGACAAGGCGCAGAACCTGCGTAACTCGTTGTACCGGCGCTGGGGCCGCTACCGGCACTTTGCCGAGTACGAGCGTGCGGTGTTTGCCAAGGACGCCAAGACTGAGGTCCTGATGATCTCGGAAGTCCAGCAACCGCTGTTCATCAAGCATTACGGCACCCCGCTGGAGCGTTTCCATCTGCTGCCACCGGGTATTTCCCAGGACCGCCGGGCACCGGCCAATGCCGCCGAGATCCGCGCCGAATTTCGTCGCGAGTTCGACCTCAAGGACGACCAGCTGCTGATGGTGCAAATCGGCTCCGGGTTCAAGACCAAGGGCGTCGACCGCAGTCTCAAGGCCCTGGCGGCCTTGCCGTCGGCACTGCGCAAACGCACGCGGCTGATGGTCATCGGTCAGGATGATCCCAAGGTGTTCCAGCTGCAAAGCGCGACCCTTGGCTTGACCGATCAGGTGCAGTTCCTCAAGGGCCGCAGTGATATCCCGCGTTTCCTGCTCGGTGCCGACCTGTTGATTCACCCGGCCTATAACGAAAACACCGGCACGGTGTTGCTCGAAGCGCTGGTTGCCGGCTTGCCGGTGCTGGTGTCAAAGGTCTGTGGCTATGCCCATTACATTGCCGAGGCCGACAGTGGCCTGGTGCTTGACGAGCCGTTCGAACAGGAACAGCTCAACCAGTACCTGCAACGCATGCTCGAAGACGATGCGGCCCGCGCCAGCTGGGCGCGCAACGGGCTGGCCTTCGCCGACAGCGCTGATCTCTACAGCATGCCCGAGCATGCCGCCGATGTGATCCTGGCCCCGGAGCGTAAATGAAACTGATACTGGCCGAGCCGTTCAAACGCCTGTGGGCCGGGCGCGATGCCTTCGATGCCGTGGAGGGCCTGCAGGGCCAGGTGTACCGCGAGCTGGAAGGCCGTCGCACCCTGCGTACTGAAGTCGAAGGGCGTGGCTACTTCGTCAAGATCCACCGCGGCATTGGCTGGGGCGAGATCTTCAAGAACCTGTTCACTGCCAAGCTGCCGGTGCTCGGCGCCGGCCAGGAATGGCGGGCGATCCAGCGCCTGCATGAAGTCGGGGTGCCGACCATGACCGCCGTCGCTTACGGCGAGCGTGGCAGCAATCCGGCCGGGCAGCATTCGTTCATCGTCACCGAAGAACTGGCACCGACCATCAGCCTGGAAGACTTCAGTATCGACTGGGTCAAGCAGCCGCCGCTGCCGCGTCTCAAACATGCGCTGATTGCCGAAGTGGCACGCATGACCGGGATGATGCACCGCGCCGGGGTCAATCACCGTGACTGCTACATCTGCCATTTCCTGCTGCACACCGATCGTGAAGTGACGGCTGATGATTTCAGGCTGTCGGTGATCGATCTGCACCGTGCACAGACCCGCACCACCATCTCCCGACGCTGGCGTAACAAGGACCTGGCCGCGCTGTATTTTTCGGCGCTGGACATCGGCCTGACCTCGCGCGACAAGCTGCGCTTCCTGCGAGGTTATTTCCAGCAACCGCTGCGTCAGATCCTTGCTGAAGAAGCCGCGTTGCTGCGCTGGCTGGAAGGCAAGGCCCAGAAGCTCTACGAGCGTAAACAACGATACGGGGATGCGCTCTGATGGCGGGATGGACACTGGCGCCTGATTGCCAGGCACTGGCGGCAGATTTTGGCAGCATCGAGGCGGTCTTCGCCTTGCAGGGCGAGCGCCTGACGCACGACCCGTTGAGTGAGGTGATCCGCGTTCAGCGTGACGGCGTCAACTATTACGTCAAACGCTACACCGGTGCCGGCAAAGGCCTGCGCCGCTACCTGGGGCGCCCGCGGATCAAGGCGGAGTGGCAGAACCTCAAGCAGTTCGCCAAGTGGGACATTCCCACCGCCGAAGTCGTGGCCTGGGGCCTGGAGCGCAACGGCCTGGCCTTTGGCCGCGGGGCGATGATCACCCGTGAGCTGCCGCGCACCGAAGACCTGTCGGCGCTGGCCGAGCGCAAGGATCAACGCCTGGCCGATCGCGGCTGGGTAGATCATGTCAGCCGTCAACTGGCCCGGCATACGCGGATCATGCATGACCACCATTTCACCCATAACGACCTGAAGTGGCGCAACCTGCTGGTCGATGACCAGGCCCGGCTATTCTTCATCGATTGCCCGACCGGCGACTTCTGGTGGGGCTTCATGCTGCGCTACCGGATCACCAAAGACCTGGCCTGCCTGGACAAAGTGGCCAAGTATCACCTGTCGGCCACCCAGCGTTTGCGCTTTTACCTGCAGTATCGTGGACGCGAGCGCCTGAATGCGGCGGACAAGCGCCGGATCCGGCATGTCGTGACGTTTTTCGAGGGACGCGAATGAATGACTTTCTCGCCAGTGCCGAGACGGCACTGCTTGAGCGCCATGGCCTGAACGGTTTCGACCAGCTCTGGGCACTGCAACTCGATGCGGTGGATGAGCCCAATACCGGTCGCGGCGGCTGGAGCAGCGTCTTTCGCCTGGAGCTGGAGGGTAAGGGCTACTACCTCAAGCGCCAGAGCGATTACCTGACCCGTACCTTGCACCGGCCTTTCGGCGAGCCGACCTTCGCCCGTGAGTTTCGCAATATCAGCCGCTATCAGAAGCTGGGGATTCCCGCGCTGCAGGCGGTCTACTATGGCGAGCGCACAGTCGACGGCGAACGCCGGGCGATCCTGATGACCCGTGCCCTCGACGACTGGGACGATCTGGATGGCTTGCTCGGGCAGTGGCCGATGCTGGAGATCGGCCAGCGCCAGGACATCCTGCGCGCCTGCGGCCTGCTGGCGCGTACCCTGCATGCCGCCGGTCAGGTGCATGGCTGTTTCTATCCCAAGCACATCTTCCTGCGCGAGCGCAGCGAAGGCTGGCTGGCGCAACTGATCGACCTGGAGAAAACCCGGCCGCTGTTGCTGGGCATGCGTGACCGGCTCAAGGACCTTGAACCGCTGTTGCGCCGAGCCCCGGTCTGGAGCGAAGCTGAAGTGCGGGTGATGCTGTCATCCTACCTGGAACAGCCTGCCGACAGCATGCTGGTCGATACCTGGCTGCAGCGCCTGACGCGCCGCCGCCGTGCGAAAGAGGCTCGTTGATGCGTTTGTCCGAACTCAAGGATGCCGGGCGACACCCGGACCTGCCCCTGAACATCAGCCTGGCCGACGCCGCTGGCAATGCCGAGCTGCAACTGCTGAGCCTGCTGCGGGTGTTGCCCGGGCAGCGCTATGTCGGCGCCGGCGTCTGGCGTGGCAAGCCGGTGCTGGCAAAGTTGCTGGTGGGCAGCAGTGCTTCGCGGCATTTCCAGCGTGAGCTTGAAGGTGCTCGCCTGCTGGCGGCACAAGGCCTGACCACGCCGCTGTTGCTTGCCGATGGCTTGCGCGAAGGTGAGGGTGGCTGGTTACTGTTCGAATTCCTCGAAGACGCGCAGAGCCTGGCCGATGCCTGGGCCGCAGTCGAAGCCTTGCCGCCGCTGGCCGATGAGCAGCAGCTGGTGCTCGCTGAAGCGCTGGCGGCAGTCGGGCAGATGCATGCCAAAGGCTTGTGGCAGGAAGACCTGCACCTGGACAACCTGTTGCGCCATGGCGGCCAGCTGTACCTGATCGATGGTGCTGGGATCAAAGCCGAAACCCTCGGCAAACCTCTGTCTCGCCCGCAAGTGTTGCAGAACCTTGGTGTCCTCTTCGCGCAACTGCCCAAGCGCCTGGAGCCGTTCATCGAAGAACTGCTGGTGCACTATCTGCTGGCCAACGCCGAGCATGCGCTGCCGCTGGAAGCCCTGCAGAAGCAGATCGACAAGGTACGCAACTGGCGCCTGAAGGATTACCTGGAGAAGGCCGGGCGCGAGTGCACGTTGTTCAGCGTCGAGCGCGGTCTCTCCGGCTTGCGTTCGATCCGCCGCAACGAGCTGGCGGCCATGCTGCCGGTGCTGGAGCAGGCCGATGCGCTGATCGACCAGGGTCACCTGTACAAGACCGGTGGTGCCGCCAGTGTCGCGCGCATTGACGTGAGCGGCCGGCCATTGGTCCTCAAGCGCTACAACATCAAGAACACCGCGCATTGGTTCAAGCGCTTCTGGCGCCCGAGCCGGGCCTGGCACTCGTGGATCGAAGGGCATCGCCTGGAGTTTCTCGGCATTGCCACGCCACGGCCGCTGGCGGTGCTGGAGCAGCGGGTCATTGGCCTGCGCAGTCGCGCCTACCTGGTGACCGAGTATGCCGACGGGCCGGACCTGATCGAATGTTTTGCGCCTTACGTTGACAGTGGCGAGGTGCCCGAGGCGCAGCTGCAGGCCTTGCAGGCGCTGTTGAAACAGTTGATCCATGAGCGCATCAGCCATGGCGACATGAAGGGCCACAACCTGTTCTGGCAGGACGGCCAGTGGTCGCTGATCGACCTGGACGCCATGTGCCAGCACGCCACCCAGCTCAGTTTCGCCCCGGCCTTCGCCCGTGACCGGGCGCGGCTGTTGCGTAACTGGCCGAGTGGCAGTGCCTTGCATCAACGCCTGGATCAGTTGCTGCCACGTATCTCCGAGTAGCCCGCAGGCAACGCCAGCCAGTCGCTGCTGCGGCCGGTCTGGCGGACCCTGATGCGCCAATTGCCCTGGTGCCAGCGCAGCACCGCCCAGGCAACAATCGCGGCGCGCTGAGCGTCGGGAATAATCAGGTGGTAGTGCTTGTCCAGCAGGTGCCGACGCAGAGGCAGCTGCCTGGGGCCGGCCTGCAGGTACAGCTGGCCGTCGTCCTCATACACTCCATGGCCGCCGTCGACAGCTTGGCCATCAAGCGGGTCTGCCAGGCGACAGTCATCCAGCAAGCGTTTCAGGTCCGGCAGTCCTTCGTTCCAGATCACCGGTGAATCGATAACCCAGTCACCATTCTCGCGACGTTTGAGCGGGAGTTGAAGGTAGGCGTCCGGTTCCTCGGGATCGAGTACATGCCAACGCTGGCCATCGAAGCTGACCTTGTAATAGTGCCCCTGGTTATCCTTCACGTAGTACTGGGAGAGCCCTTCAAACGCAGAAGCTTTTTCGTACACTCCTTCGCCATAGATGCCATCGATACGGTAGCGCAACGTGCTGGTTTCGGGGCTGACCTGAAAGCGGCCTGGCACCGGCAACGGTGGTCGCTTGGGTATGCCGCGGATGGCCCGGCGCATGAAGCCTGTACCAACGTAGCTGGTGGCCGCGTCATTGGCGTGACTAAGGGCGTTGTAGAGGTGCCTGAGAACGCCTTCCCGGTCCTCTTGTCTATAGGCTTCGAAACCATCCCAGACCTCAAGCGCCAGGCGACCTGTGGACAGTGCCAGCATGGCGCGATTGGGGAGTACCAGACTGATCAAATCGACGATCAGCCAGGCTGCATCGATGACCGACTGCACGTTGACCTCGGCGGTCGTTCGACTGCTGGTGCTGACCGCCGCGAGCAGGCCGCGTACTTCTGCCATGTAGTAAGCGAAGAACAGATCACCGGAGATGGCTGGCTGGGTGAAATAAGGGCCCAGTCGACCTTTGGTCAGCAGTCGCTCGGTAATGACCGGATCGAGTTGCGGCAGACGTTGGGTAATGTACTGGCGTAGTGGCGGGCTGGCGCGTACCGCTCGTAACAAGTCACGCACGCTGCCGTATTCGCGCCAGGATCGCCTGTCCGGTGCGTCCGGGGTGTACAGGACAAAGGAGGGAATGCTCTGCTCCTGAGCATTGATCAACAGTACGCCTTGTAGGGTGTGTCCCTTGATCAGCAATTGCCGAACCTGAATCGAGTGGCCTTCCACTTGGCGGCGGTTGCCATTGTCAGGGGCGTCGAGTACGGCAGTCACCCAACGGTACCCACGTTCCAGCCGATCTTCGGCGAAGTGCCCGGCATAGCGGGCTTTGGCCGCTTCGGCGCGCATCCGGGCACGGTTGATCCGGGCGTGCGCCTGCGTGCGCCAACGCCCGGCGCGTGAATCGATCAATTGAGTATAGAGAAACTCGGCGTAGCTCCCGCCGACGTTCAGATCGCGGATCAGCGTCTTCACATAGGCGGGGGAGAGCTCGGCGGGAAGCTCCGCTCCTTGCGCATGAGAAATCCTCGCCGTCAGCCAGTAGTCGAAATCGAACCAGGGCAGATTGTTCAACGCCAATAGGTCTAACGGAAAGGTTTGGGTGATCATCTCCACGAGTTCGTCGCCAACGCGGACTACGCCTTGCCAGGTGACATGACTCGATGGGTTCAGCGGGTTCAGATGTGGCCCGGTCTGGCGCCCGCGGGTGATGCTGACCTTGATCTGCTCAGGCGCAAGCGTTACGCCCAGATCGTGTCGAATGCGTGTCTGCAGGCGCTCGCGGGTCCATGCCAGCAAGCTGTGTTGCTGTTGAAACCGGGCGAGGGTGAGGATGCCGGGTGCGGCCGCTTCTTCTGTGGCCAGCACCAGTTCTTGTAAGGTCTGCATGATGTGGCTAAGCCCCTGGGCGCTGGTCTTGCGCAGCCATGCAGGCAAGTGTTTCTCCAGCAGCAATGAGTAGCGGGTTTGCAGTGCAGCCTGAGCGCCACAGTCTTGCTTCAGGCTCATTGCCTTGTCGAGCCGGGCCAGGAGGTTGCCCTGTTGTTCTTGCCGCCAGGCGTTGCTCAGGCGTTGTCGCTGGGTATCGAGCAGACGCTCGATCTGTTCTTCGAGCAGATCATCGGCGTACCAGTCATAGCGCAGCCGTTCGGCATGACGCGCGCGTTCGGCATCCTCCTGGTTGCTGAAGAGATGGAGCAGGGGTTTGCTTTGCTGTGGATCGTCCA
The DNA here is from genome assembly GCF_059415665.1 of Pseudomonas sp. GW821-FHT10B02. Lineage (NCBI taxonomy): Bacteria > Pseudomonadati > Pseudomonadota > Gammaproteobacteria > Pseudomonadales > Pseudomonadaceae > Pseudomonas > Pseudomonas sp. GW821-FHT10B02. The sequence continues at coordinate 267,883 of NZ_JBWKNR010000004.1, forward strand.
GGCGCTCGCACAGTTCGGCGTGTAGCTCGGCAAGCGTGGCATAGGCTTCGATGCCATGGGACAAGCTGCATAGCAACGCCCGGCCACTGGTCTCTCCCGGGTTGAGCAGGGTGCCTTCCGGGGTGCCTGCAATGATCACCAGGGTGCCATGCAGGTAGCTGCGCCAGTTCGGTTGGCTGCTCTCCAGCAGCGGCCGATAGACCTGTGGGCGCTGCTGCTGTGGCAGATGCCGGCGTTGCCAGGACTGAGGAAGCTCCAGGCAGGTACGCATCTGCCAGGCCCGGTCGGCGCTCAGGGTCTGGTCGGCCACGCGCAGGTCGATTTCAGCGAGCAACTGCTCGCGGCGCAGGGTGATAAGTTGCTGCTTGCGCGTGACACCTTCTGGATTGGCGCTCGACCAGAAACTCGCCAATGCGCCATGCAGATGCTGACGCGCACCCTGGTTGTCATTCGGGGGTTGCTCAGGGGGTGGAAGGTCTTTGAGCAGCTCGGCAATTTGCTGATCGACAGCTTCGATGCGTTCAAGGGGGGTCATGGTCCAGCTCCTGCAGAAAAGGAGCTGGCCATGCTAGGAGCGCGCTGTCGGGCGCAGTCGGTACACTGTTATGACACTGAGGTGCGGGGGCGCCAGAGCCCACGCAGGCCCAACACAGCGGGAATGCCCAGGCCGACCCAGGCCAGAGCATCCCACCAGCCATCGCCAAGCAGCGCGGCAAACAGTCCGGCTGCACCTGACAGGCCAATGACCAGCGGCCAGGCAAAGACCCTGCGGGTTGATTGCGATCGGTGGCTCATGCTGCCACCTCCTGCGCCCGCGGACGCCGTTGCTTGCCCCACCACAGGTACAGCCCGCTGCCCAGCACGATAATGGTCAGCACATCGAGCAGCGCCCAGAGGATCTGCATCGGCCGGCCGCCGTAGTCACCGAAGTGCAGTGGCTGCGACAGTCCCATCGCGTCCATGTACCAGGGGCGATCGCCAACCGCGGTCACCGCCAGGCTCGATGCATCGATCAGTACTGGGGTCAGCAGGTGTGCAGTCAGGTGCGTAGCGCCTTTCATGAACACCGCGTAATGATGCTCGCTGGAGAAACGCGTGCCCGGAAACGCGATAAAGTCCGGCACCATCCCCGGTGCGGCTTCGGCGGCGATGTCCAGCACCCGGCTGACCGGTGCCAGTTGCGCCAAGGGCGGGGCATCACGGTAAGGCGCCACCATCGCGCTCAAACTGTCGTTGCGCCACGCCGCGATGACCAGGTCCGACAGGGCACTGATCACCCCGGTCACGCCAACCACCAGGGCCCAGGTCAGGGTGACGATGCCGATCAGGTTGTGCAGGTCGAGCCAGCGCAAGCGCGATGACTTTTCATGGCGCACTGTGGCGAACTTCAGACGGCGCATGAACGGCGCATAGAGCACCGTGCCGGAGATGATCGCGACGACGAACAGCACGCCCATGAACGCCAGCAGCAGCTTGCCGGGCAGGCCGGCAAACATGTCTACATGCAGGCGCAGCATGGTCATCATGAAGCCGCCATTGGCCGACGGCATTTCCACCGCTTCACCGCTGCGGGCATCGAGCATGAAGGTATGCGATGAGTTCGGCTCGGTACCGGCGGTGGCCGCCATGATCGCGATCACACCATTACTGTCGTCCTCATCCCAGCCGAAGTACTGCATGACCTCGCCCGGGCGATGCGCCTGGGCTTTGAGTACCAGTTGCTGCAGGTCCAGTTTCGGCGTGTCGGCGGGCATCTCCTGCAGTTGCGGAGCATCGCCCAGCAAGTGGTCGATCTCGTGGTGAAAGATCAGCGGCAGGCCGGTCACTGCCAGCATCAGCAGGAACAGGGTGCAGATCAGGCTGGTCCAGGTGTGGACAAAGGACCAGCGGCGTATGGTCTGGCTTTTCATTAACGCCCTTAGAACTTGTAATTCACGCTGGCAACCACGTTGCGCTCGTCACCGTAGTAGCACCAGTAGCCGTCGCAGTTGGCCAGGTAGTCCTTGTCGAACAGGTTCTTGGCTTCGACCGCTACGGTCATGCCTTTGAGGGTGTTGATCTTGCGGCCCAGGTCGTAGTGGACCGAGGCATCGTAGACGGTGTAGGAGCCAACGTGGGCCAGATCGGTGTTGGCGGTGTTGCCATAGTTGTCGCCGACGTAGCGCACGCCACCGCCGATGCCAAAGCCGTCAAGCGGGCCGTTGTACCAGGTGTAGTCAGCCCACAGGGTCGCCTGGTTACGCGGGATCAGGGCCATGCGATTGCCTTGCTCGGTGGCCGCGCCCTTGAGGATTTCGGTGTCGGTGTAGCTGTAGGAACCGATCAGCTTGAGGTTGTCGGTTACCTGGGTAGTCGCTTCCAGTTCAAGACCGCGAACCTGCAGCTCGCCAACCTGACTGGTAATATTGCCTTCGGTAACCTTCACATTTTCCTGGCGCAGGTCGTACACGGCGGCGGTGTACAGGTTCTTGCTGCCTACCGGTTGATACTTCACGCCCACTTCATACTGGCGCCCTTCGGTCGGCTTGAACGACTCAGTGGCCGAGACCGCTGCGCCGGTGGTCGGCTGGAACGACTCGGTGTAGGAAATGTACGGGGTCACGCCATTGTCGAAGACATAGCTCAGGCCGACGTTGCCGGTGAAGGCCGTGTCGCGCTCGGTGCTGGTGGCATCGTTCTGATTGTGGAAGGTGGTGCCGGTGTGTACCCAGTCTTCACGACCACCCAAAGTCAGGCGCCAGTTGTCCAGAGCAATCTGGTCCTGGACGTAGAGGCCGGTCTGGCGGGTCTTCTGGTTGTAGTCGTACATGGTGAAGTACTGGACGTTGGAGAAGTCCTGGCCATACGGCGGCTTGATCACGTTGCCTGGCGGCACGCTGAAGCTCAGGCCGTAGTCCCATTGGTAGTTGGTGTTCGAGCGCTGGTGGTCGAGGCCGATCAACAGGGTGTGGCTCAAGGCACCGGTCTGGAAGTCGGCCTGGAAGTTGTTGTCCACGGCGAACTGGCTGATGTCTTCATCGACGATGCCGGTTTCCCGCGGAACCGTGCCGTCTGCCTCGACAAAGCCGTTGTTCATGGTCGCGACGTTGATGCCCTGGAACGACAGATCGCTCTTGGTGTAGCGCAGGTTCTGGCGGAACTGCCAGACATCGTTCAAGCGATGTTCGAAGGCGTAACCGAGCGCGTAGTAGGTGCGGTCGTAGAATTCCCAGTCCGGATCGCCGAGGTTCTTGTGGTGGGAGATATCGCCGGCCGGCGAGTCCAGCTTGGTGCCTTGTATCGGCAGGAACTGCCCGGAGATGCCGGTATCGTCGCGGGTGAACTGGGTGATGAAGGTCAGGCTGGTGTCTTCATCCATGTTCCAGGTCAGGCTGGGCGCAAGGTTGTAGCGCTTGTCCGGAACATGGTCGGTTGGCGAGCCACTGTCGCGCACCACGCCGCTGACGCGGTAGAGGAACTGGCCCTCGTCGTCGATCCTGCCGGTGCTGTCGAAGTTGATCTGGCGATGGTTGTTGCTGCCAGTCTGCGCCTCGACCTCGTGGGCGCTTTCGGCCTGCGGGCGACGGCTGACCATGTCGAGCATGCCGCCTGGCGGGGTCTGGCCGTAGACGGACGAAGCCGGACCACGCAGCACCGCGATACGCTCAAGGTTCCATGGTTCGACCTTGGGGTTGGCGAACGAGCCTTTTGGCAGCGGCAAGCCATCAAGGAACTGGGTCGGATCGAAGCCGCGGACCCGCAGCCAGTCGGCGCGGGGGTCGGAGGCGTAGCCGCTGCTCTGCACGCCTGCGGTGTAACGCAGGGCGTCGTTGAGGTTGAGGACCTGGCGATCATCCAGTTGCTCGCGGGTGATGACCGTCATCGAGCGCGGGATTTCGACGATCGGGGTGTCGGTCTTGGTGCCCGCAGCGCTGCGGGTAGCGGTGAATCCTGTAGCCGGGCCCCAGGCGCTTTCATAATCGCCGGTGGCGTTGATGCTGGTTTCCGGCAGCGCCAGGCTACCTTCGGGCGTCGCGACCAGGCTGTAGGTGCCCGCGCTGCTTTGCTGCAGTTGCAGACCGGTGCCCCGCAATGCCGCCTGCAAGGCGCCCACGCCGCTGTACTCGCCGCTGACCGGTGCCGAGGTGCGACCGCTGGCCAGGCTCGGGTCCAGGGTCAGGGCGATGCCGGCCTGGCTGGCGATCTGGTTCAGGGTGCTCGACAGCGGTGCGGCAGGCAGGTTGTAACTGTGCAGGCCGGATTGCTCGGCGGCCACCAGCGAGCTGCTCACCACGGGGGCGGACAGGGCAATGGCGATGGCCAGCAAGCTGGGGCGCAGGAAGGTTTGGAAAACGCGGGACATGCAGCAACTCCTCGACGAATAAGTGCTAACTAGCTTCCTTGCCGAGCGAGAGAGAAAAAGTGATAGGGGTTAGTGAAAATTATTTTGATTTATATTCCAGAAGGGGCTGCTGGCGCAGCCCATCGCCGGCAAGGCCGGCTCCCACAGGGTTTACTGAGCACCCCAATCCTCTGTGGGAGCCGGCTTTGCCGGCGATGAGGCCCTTAAGGCGAATTAGGTTTAGCCACCACCGTCACCCACCACGGGGTGTGCTGCTCGATCTGTACCGGCAAGGTCGGCAGCAATGAGGTCAGCGCCAGGTTGGTGTCGTTCAGCGGGAAGCTACCGGTGATGCGCAGGTTGGCCACCTCCGGCGCAACCCCCAGGTAGCCGCTGCGGTAACGGCCAAGCTCGTCGATCAACTCGCTCAGAGGCACGTTGTCGACCACCAGCATGCCGCGGGTCCAGGCGTCGGCACCGACGTTGAGGCCGGCAATCTGCCCAAGCCGGTCATGACTCATCAGCACCTGCTGGCCTTCATGCAGAATCTGTTCGTCGCCACTGTCCTGCGGCCTGGCCGCCACGGCCGACTGCAACACGCTCAGGCGGGTACCCTGATCTTCCACTTTGACCAGGAAGCGTGTGCCCAGCGCACGCATGCGCCCGTCTTCGGTGGCGACGATGAAGGGACGATCATCCTTGTGTCCGGTCTCGATGGAAACCTCGCCCTCATGCAGGACAATCAGGCGTTCCTTTTCATCGAAGCGGATGTCCACCGCCGAATGGGTATTGAGGCTGATCAGGGTGCCGTCGGTCAGGCGCAGGCTGCGTTGCTCGCCGGTGCCGGTGCGCTGATCGGCGAGCCAGTAACCGACTGACTGATAGGCGCTGACCCAGCTCAGCAAGCCAACCACCAGCACCAGGCTGGCGACGCCACTGCCAATTTTGCGTACACGCTGACGCAGGCTGGCGCGCGACTGCAGCAAAGCCTGGCGCGCGGGCCCGGCTGCGGCACTGAAGCGCTGGTCGAGCATGCCCAGTTGCATCCAGGCGCGGGCGTGCTCTTCATTGGCGGCATGCCAGCGGGCGAATTCGGCGCGCTCGTCAGCAGTGCCGCTGCCTGAATCCAGGCACAGCTGCCAGGCGATGGCGGCATCAAGAACGCGGGCGCTGACCGGCTTGTTGTTCATGTCGGCTCGCCATACAGGGCGATGTAGCACTGGCGCATGCCCTGGGCCAGGTACTGGCGCACACGGGATACGGAAACACCCAGGCGTTCGGCAATCTGCGCATGGTTCAGGCCGTCCAGACGGTTGTAGAGAAACGCCGCGCGGGCTTTGCTCGACAACTTGCCCAGCAGGCGATCAATGGCCTTGAGGTCTTCGAGAATCAGGTGTTGTTCTTCCGGGGACGGTTGTTCGGCTTCGGGGATCAGCATCAGCTCGGCCAGATAGGCCTGCTCCAGTGCCGCGCGGCGAAAATGATCGAACAACAGGCCCCTGGCGATGGCCAGGAGAAAGGCTCGGGGTTCACGCGGTGGCGGCAACTGGTCGCGACCCAGCAGGCGCACGAAGGTGTCCTGGCTGAGGTCTTCGGCACGCTCGGCGCAGGCGATATTACGCCGTAGCCAGCCGAGTAGCCAACTGCGATGGTCGCGGTAGAGCGTACCGACCAGCTCACTGTGTGGGCTTTGCACGGACGACAAGGCGTTCCCCGAAAAAGATGCGTTAACTAACGAGAATTATTCGCGATTGTTGCAGAATCTTCTTGTGGAACGCAATTGACGCTCATCGGATGGCGCTAGAAGCCGTGACTTTGTTGCTTTCGCCGCCGCCAGCGCTGCAGGTGCTGGTCCAGTTGCGCCGGGCTGTCCAGGTGCTGGCGCCGGGCCTGGCTGAAGAGGATCAGGGCCAGTTCGGCCGTGACCATGGCATCGGCACTGGCGTTGTGCCGTTCGATCGCCTCAAGGCCGAAACAGGCCGTCCAGTCGTCCAGCCCGGCTTCGCGCAGGGTGATCTGCGGGTTCAGCAGCGGCGCCAGTTCGGCCACGTCGAAGAACGGGTGCTGCAGGCGATAGCCCAGGTGGTCTTTCAGGGCGCGGCTGAGCATGCGCTGGTCGAAGGGCGCATGAAAGGCCAGCACCGGGCTGTTGCCAATGAAGGTCATCAGGTCGAGCAACGCCTCGGCCGGATCGCAGCCAGCAGCGATGGCGCTGGGCCCCAGGCCATGGATCAGGACGCTGGAGGTCAGCTTGTGATCGCGTTGGTACAGGGTGCGCTCGAACTGCTGGCTGAAGTCGATGGCGCCGTCTTCGATGACCACTGCGCCAATCGACAGGACCTGGTCGCGCTGGGTATTCAGGCCGCTGGTTTCCAGGTCCAGTACCACCCAGCGCTGGCTGCGCAGCGAATCTTCACTGAGGGTGGCGGCGGGTGCCAGCTGTGCTGCCCGTTGGCGTATGTGCTCGTTGATCTGCCGGGGCCGCAGCCAGGTGAACAGGCTCACAGCTGATACCTCAGGGCCAGGCTGCTCTGCAGGCGCTGGGCCTGGCGCAGGGACTCGCGCAGGATGCGCCTGTCGAGGTGGTTGAGGCTGTCCGGATCGACGCGGTTGGAGTACGGCAGGTGCTGCCGGCTCTGTAACTGGTGTTGTTGCATGCGGGTTTGCTGGATGAAGTGGTAGGCCTCTTCATAGGCGGCGCCGTCGAGCGGGTCGATGACCTCGCGGGTCACCAGCTCGCGCAGGCGTTCCAGGGTGTTGTTGGCGCTGATGCCATTGGCCAGGGCCAGCAACCGCGCGCCGTCGACGAACGGCGTCAGGCCCTGGACCTTGAGGTCCAGTGTGGCGGCCTTGTCATTGCCCTGACGGGTCAACACGAACTCGCGGAAGCGCCCGACCGGTGGCCGCTGGCGCAAGGCATTGTCGGCCATCATGCGCTGGAACAGGCGGTTATCGGCAACCTGTTCAAGAATGCTCTGGCGCAGTTGTTCGCAGGCGCTTTCGTCGCCCCAGACCACCCGCAGGTCGAAATAGATGCTCGAGGCCAGCAGGTTTTCCGGGGTGGCTTCGCGGATAAAGGCGGCGAAGCGTCGCGCCCATTCGGCACGGGACAGGCACAGCTCGGGGTTACCGGCCATGATGTTGCCCTTGCACAGGGTAAAGCCGCATTGCGCCAGACCCTGGTTGATGTGTTGCGCCAGCGCCAGCAGGCGGCCACGGATCTCGGCGGCGTGGGCGGCATCGCGGGCCTCGAACAGAATGCCGTTGTCCTGGTCGGTGTGCAGGGTCTGTTCTCGCCGGCCCTCACTGCCAAAGCACAGCCAGCTGAACGGCACGCCCGGATCGCCTTTTTCTTCGATGGCCAACTCGATCACCCGGCACACGGTGTGATCGTTGAGCAGGGTAATGATCTGGGTTATCTGGGTTGAAGACGCACCATGGGCCAGCATGCGTTCGACCAGTTGGCCGATCTCGCCGCGCAGCGACACCAGGCTTTCGATCCGCGTGGCATGGCGGATGGTCCGCGCCAGGTGGACCAGGTCGACACGTTGCAGGGAGAACAGGTCGCGCTCGGAGACCACCCCGCACAAGCGCTGGTCCTCGACCAGACAGACGTGGGCGATGTGCCGTTCGGTCATGGCAATGGCGGCGTCGAAAGCGCTGGCCTGGGGGCTCAGGTAGAACGGATTGTGGGTCATATGGCCGGCGATCGGCTGGGCAAAATCGGCGCTGGCGTCGGCCACCACCTGGCGCAGGTCGCGCAGGGTGAAGATCCCCAACGGAAAGCGCTGCTCATCGACGATCACGATGCTGCCGACCTGTTGCTCGTGCATCAGCGCCACGGCCTCACGCAGCGGCGTGTGGCGTTCGCAGACCACCGGGTGACGCATGGCCAGCTCACCCAGACGGGTATTGAGTGAGTATTGGGTGCCGAGGGTTTCTACCGCGCGCCGCTGGACCTGTTGATTGACCTGGTCGAGCAGGCTGCTGACGCCGCGCAGGGCAAAGTCGCGAAACACGTCGGAGAGGGCGAACAGGCGAATGAATGCCGCCTTGTTCAGCTGCAGGCAGAAGGTGTCTTCACCGGCCAGATGTTCAGTGCGGGTTGCGCGCTCGCCGAGCAGGGCGGCCAGGGGAAAGCATTCGCCGCTGGTGATCTCGAACGTGGTTTCGGTGCCGGGGCGGGTGACGTGCTGGCGTTCGCCGATCACCCGGCCCTGTTTGACGATGTAGAAGTGCTCGACCGGCCCGTCAGCGGGCTTGATGATGCTGTCATTGGCCGCATAGAAACGCAGCTGACACTGCTCGACGAGAAACGCCAGGTGAGCGTTCTCCATCTGGTTGAAGGGGGGAAAGCGTTGCAGGAATTGCAGGGTCCCCTGGATGTTCTGCAGTACTGCAGTTTTTCCGGCCTGGGAGAAGGCGTCCATTTTGCTCATGAGCATTACCGCGTCTTTGTGTCGACCTTGAAGATATCGACCTTGTTGTTTTCGACCCTCATGGTCGGCTGCAGGGTGCCCAGTGCCCATTGGACGTAAGTCTAAATGGGGCGACGGCCAGGGTGAGAAACGCGACGGGTGTCAAATTGTCGACGAGAGGCGGGTTGCAAGGTGATCAAAAGCGGTCTGAACTTGATTCGAGGGACATTTTGCGAGTCATTGATGATGAGACAGCCATGCCCGACCAAGAAGACATACTGAGTGATGCCGAACGTGAAGCACTGGCAACGGTTACGGCGCCGCGGGCTGTGCCACAGAAAGTATTGATCGTCGATGACAATAAGCTGGCTCGCGAAGCGTTGGCCAGTTACCTGAAAACCAAGGGTATCAAGTGCGTGATGGCGGAAAATGCCGAACAGGCCCTGGAGCGTCTGGAAGGTAAGCAGGATATCGGTTTGTTGATTACCGATCTGCGTATGGGGCCGTTCGATGGCCTGGAGCTGATCCGGCAGATTCGCGAATCGGACAAAGCGGCGTTGCCGATCATCATTGTGTCCGGTGATGCCGACGTGCCAGACGCCATAGCGGCGATGCATTTGAGTGTCGTCGACTTTTTGCTCAAGCCGATCGATCCGGACAAGTTGATGGAGTTGGTGCGCAGGGAGTTGGGAATCGCTTGAAGCTGATCGCGGGTCAAGCCCGCTCCCACAAAACCTGTGGGAGCGGGCTTGACCCGCGACGGGCTATTTACAGACCGTTCTTGGCCTTGAACTCACGACGACGGCGATGCAGCACCGGCTCGGTGTAGCCGTTCGGCTGCTTGGTGCCTTCTACCACCAGTTCGACCGCCGCCTGGAAGGCGATGTTGTTGTCGAAGTCCGGTGCCAGTGGGCGGTACAGCGGGTCGTTGGCGTTCTGCTTGTCGACCACCGGCGCCATGCGCTTGAGGCTTTCCAGTACCTGAGCCTCGGTGACGATACCGTGGCGCAGCCAGTTGGCCAGCAACTGCGCAGAAATACGCAGAGTGGCGCGGTCTTCCATCAGGCCGACATCATTGATGTCCGGCACTTTCGAACAACCCACGCCCTGGTCGATCCAGCGTACAACGTAGCCGAGGATGCCCTGGGCGTTGTTGTCCAGCTCGTTGCGGATCTCTTCGTCCGACCAGTTGGTGTCAGCTGCCAGCGGGATGGTCAGGATGTCATCTACCGATGCCGGTGCGCGCTTGGCCAGTTCCGCCTGACGGGCGAACACGTCGACCTTGTGGTAGTGCAGCGCGTGCAGCGCAGCGGCGGTCGGCGACGGTACCCAGGCGGTGTTGGCACCGGCCAGCGGGTGAGCGATTTTCTGCTCGAGCATATCGGCCATCAGGTCCGGCATGGCCCACATGCCTTTACCGATCTGGGCACGGCCTTGCAGACCGGTGGCCAGGCCGATATCGACGTTGGAGTTCTCGTAGGCGCCGATCCACTTCTGGGTCTTCATCGCGCCCTTGCGCACTACTGCGCCGGCTTCCATGGAGGTGTGGATTTCGTCGCCGGTACGGTCGAGGAAGCCGGTGTTGATGAACACCACACGTTCCTTGGCCGCTTCGATACAGGCCTTGAGGTTGACCGTGGTACGGCGCTCCTCGTCCATGATGCCGACCTTCAGCGTATTACGCTTCATGCCCAGCACATCTTCGATGCGGCCGAACAGCTCGTTGGTGAACGCTGCTTCTTCCGGGCCGTGCATCTTCGGTTTGACGATGTACACGGAGCCGGTGCGGCTGTTCTTGCGGCTGGTGTTGCCATTGAGGTTGTGGATCGCGGCAAGGTTGGTGACCAGACCGTCGAGGATGCCCTCGGGCACTTCGTTGCCGTCCTTGTCGAGGATGGCGTCGATGGTCATCAGGTGACCGACGTTACGCACGAACAGCAGCGAGCGACCGTGCAGGGTGACAGTGCCACCGTTCGGCGCGCTGTATTCGCGGTCCGGGTTCATGGTCCGGGTGAAGGTCTGGCCGCCTTTGCTGACGCTTTCCGAGAGGTCGCCCTTCATCAGGCCGAGCCAGTTGCGGTAGATCACTACCTTGTCATCGGCATCGACTGCGGCAACCGAGTCTTCGCAGTCCATGATGGTGGTCAGGGCGGCTTCCATCAGCACGTCCTTGACCCCGGCAGCGTCGGTCTGGCCGACCGGCGTGCTGGCATCGATCTGGATTTCGAAATGCAGGCCGTTGTGTTTGAGCAGAATCGCGGTCGGCGCCGAGGCGTCGCCGTGGTAGCCGATCAGCTGGGCGTCATCGCGCAGGCCGCTGTTGCTGCCACCTTTGAGGGCAACCACGAGCTTGCCGCCTTCGATGCGGTAAGCGGTGGAGTCGACATGCGAGCCGGCGGCCAGCGGCGCGGACTCGTCGAGGAAGGCGCGGGCGAAGGCAATCACCTTGTCGCCGCGAACCTTGTTGTAGCCTTTGCCTTTTTCCGCGCCACCGGCTTCGCTGATCGCGTCGGTGCCGTACAGGGCATCGTACAACGAGCCCCAGCGGGCGTTGGAGGCGTTCAGGGCGAAGCGCGCATTCATCACTGGTACAACCAGTTGCGGGCCGGCCATGCGGGCGATTTCGTCGTCGACGTTCTGGGTCGAGGCCTGGAAGTCTGCAGCTTCTGGCAGCAGATAACCGATGTCCTGGAGGAAGGCTTTGTAAGCCACGGCATCGTGAGCCTGGCCTTTGCGCGCCTGGTGCCAGGCATCGATCTGTGCCTGCAGTGCGTCACGTTTGGCCAGCAGTGCTTTGTTCTTTGGAGCGAGGTCGTTGATGATCTTTTCTGCCCCCACCCAGAACTGCTCGGCGTTGACGCCAGTTCCGGGAATGGCTTCGTTGTTCACGAAGTCGAACAGGACTTTGGCGACCTGAAGGCCACCGACTTGAACGTGTTCAGTCATTGCTTGCCTCACTCTGCTCAGCTATTGCTCTTCTATTTAGGCCTTGCGCGCTTCTCTAAACACGGCACCAGAACATGCCCGATGGGCGGCTGGGTGCTGCCTGCCAGACGGGCTGGCGAGCGGTTGCGTATTTTCACAGGCGCCTTGGCAGACATCGATTCGACGTTTTGTAGTCCGCGCTGCGGCATACTACATGATGCGCTGCGGTTGTGAAAATCAGACTAAATACGTCGTTCTGCGACCATTTGGTCGCAGAGGGTCACGCTGGGAATCAGTATGTTCTCAAAAAAGTGGCAGATTGTTCCAGATAAATCTTGAAACGGTACACGATTTGTCTTCAAAGGCTGCTGCGGCAGGTTGCCGCGCCTTGCCTATACTTTCTCCGCGCCCTTTGAATTCAGGGGCCTAACCTTTAAAAGCAGAGGGTTACCGCGTGGATCATCTCGTACTGACAGTGATCGCCCCCGACAAAGCCGGCCAGGTCGAACGTATCGCTGAATGCATTGCCGAGCATAACGGTAACTGGTTGGAGAGCCGCATGTCGCGGATGGCCGGGCAGTTTGCCGGGATCCTCAAGGTAGCGGTGCCGGCCGAGTCCTACGAAGAGCTGGTCCGGGCCCTGGAAGCCTTGGGCAAACATGATATTCGCGTGCTGATTGCCAAAAGCGGTATCGATCCGTCCTGTACCTGGAAGCCGATTGCCATGGAGCTGGTGGGCAATGATCGCCCGGGTATTGTCCGTGACATCACCCGCTTACTGGCCGAACAGGGGGTCAATGTCGAGCGCCTCAGCACCGACGTGCGTCCGGCGCCGATGAGCAGCGAGCCACTGTTTCACGCCGATGCGTTGCTGGCGATGCCTTTGACCCTTTCTCTGGATGTGCTGCAGGCCAAGCTTGAGGAGCTGGCGGATGACCTGATGGTGGAACTCAAGCTGCGGCCGGAAGAATAGTTATCCCGGTTTGCCGGGGACCGGCCTGTGGATAAGCTGGGGGAAGCCTGCGCCAGCCCAGACGGGCCGCGGCTTTGCAGGAATTGAGCAAAAAACCACCAATAATCAGTGGCTTGTGCACAAAGCACGGGGATGAGGGTGTGGATAACCTTGGGAGAGGTTGCTGCAGGCCACGAATCACGTGGCCTGTAGGTATTTGTACGTTTTTTGATCAGCTGCGCCGGCGCAAGCTCAGCCAGGCATCGACGCTGTAGAGGGCAAGACCGGCCCAGATGAACATGAAGGCCACCAGTGTGCTGCTCGACAGGTGCTCGCCAAACAGCAGCACCGCCTGCAGCAGCACCAGCGTCGGCGCCAGGTACTGCAGAAAGCCCAATGTGGTGTAAGGCAGGTGCCGAGCGGCAGCGTTGAAACATACCAGCGGCACCAGGGTCACCGGGCCGGCGGCGATCAGCCAGAGCGCTTCGCTGCTGGTATAGAAGCTCGCTTGAGCGCTATGGGCCATGGGGTTGAGCAGCAGCCAGCCGATGGCCAGCGGTATCAGCATCCAGGTTTCCACCACCAAGCCCGGCAAGGCCGCGACCGGTGCCTGCTTGCGAATCAAACCGTAGAAGCCGAAGCTCAGTGCCAGTACCAGTGAAACCCAGGGCAGGCTGCCGACTTGCCAGACTTGCTGAGCCACACCGAGTGCCGCCAGGCCTACGGCAACCCACTGCAGGCGGCGCAGGCGCTCACCCAGCAGCAACATGCCCAGCAGCACGTTGACCAGCGGGTTGATGTAGTAGCCCAGGCTGGCTTCCAGCATGCGTCCGTTGTTCACCGACCAGACATAGGTCAGCCAGTTGCCGGCAATCAATGAGCCACTGAGGGCCAGGATCGCCAGACGCTTGGGGTTCTCACGCAGCTCGCGCCACCAGCCCGGATGCTTCCAGACCAGCAACAGCAACGAGCCGAACAGTGCCGACCAGAGCACGCGGTGGACGATGATTTCCACCGCTGGCACGCTTTGCAGCGCTTTGAAGTAGAGTGGGAACAAGCCCCAGATGATGTAGGCGGTCAAGCCCAGGATGTACCCGCGGCGCGGGTTGGCGGCGTGCATGCAAATTCCTTGCTTAGGCAGCTATCTAAAAGCACCGCTATTGTAGACAGACTTGGGCGTGCTTCAGAACAATTTCAGCGGTTCTTCATCCAGCGCCGCCATCTGCTCGCGCAGGGCGAGAATCTGGTCGCCCCAGTAACGCTCCTGGCCGAACCAGGGGAAGCTGCGCGGAAACGCCGGATCGTCCCAACGCCGTGCCAGCCAGGCGCTGTAGTGCAGCAGGCGCAGGGCGCGCAGCGGCTCGATCAGGGCCAGCTCGCGCGGGTCGAAATCGTGGAACTCGTTGTAGCCATCCATCAGTTCGGCCAGTTGGCCCAGGCGTTCATGACGGTCGCCGGCAAGCATCATCCACAGGTCCTGGACAGCGGGGCCCATGCGGCAGTCATCGAGGTCGACAATGTGGAAGACTTCGTCGCGGCACATCATGTTGCCTGGGTGGCAGTCGCCGTGCAGACGGATGGTTTTGTGCGGGGTGCTGGCATAGATGGCTTCGACCCGTTTGAGCAGGTCGCGGGCGACTGACTCAAAGGCCGGCAGCAGGCTTTTCGGCACGAAATTGCCTTCAAGCAGAGTGGCCAGCGAGGCGTGGCCAAAGTTATCCACTGCCAGGGCTTCACGGTGCTCGAACGGGCGGGTAGCGCCGACTGCATGCAGGCGTCCGAGCAACTGGCCGAGGCGATAGAGCTGGTCGAGATTGCCGGGTTCCGGGGCGCGGCCGCCACGGCGGGGGAACAGGGTGAAGCGAAAACCGCTGTGTTCGAACAGGGTTTTGCCGTTGTGGATAAGTGGCGCTACGACAGGGACTTCGCACTCGGCCAGTTCGGCGGTGAAGCTGTGTTCCTCGAGAATCGCCGCATCGGTCCAGCGGTCCGGGCGGTAGAACTTGGCGATCAGTGGTTCAGACTCTTCGATACCTACCTGGTAGACGCGGTTCTCATAGCTGTTGAGTGCCAGAACGCGGGCATCGCTGAGAAAGCCGATGCTCTCCACAGCGTCGAGGACCAGGTCGGGGGTAAGGGTTTCGAAGGGGTGCGACATGTCAGCTCCTGCTGTGCGGCAGGTGGCCGCATCATGTGGGCATGGTACCCCACAGCGGGGCCGCTGGCGCGACCCATCGCCGGCCTTGGCGGCGATGGCTGCGTAGCAGCCCCTGCTGATCTCAGGTCCCGACGATCCCGCCATCCTCCCGGCTGATCGCCATTACCGACGAGCGCGGCTTGCCATTGGGCAAGTGCTCGGGAAAGGTCGAGCCGCCGGTTTCACCTGGATGCTGAATGCCGACGAACAGGGTGCGCTGGTCCGGCGAGAAGGCAATGCCCGTCACCTCACAGGCCACCGGCCCGACCATGAAGCGCCGGATCTCGCCGCTGACCGGATCGGCACAGAGCATCTGGTTATTGCCCATGCCGGCGAAATCACCGCTATTGCTGTAGTCACCATCGGTGAGGATCCACAGCCGGCCATCCGGATCGAAGCCCAGCCCGTCCGGGCTGTTGAACATGTTCTGCGGGGTAATGTTGCTTGAACCGCCCTTGGCATCATCAGGGTGTACCGAAGGGTTGCCGGCGACCACGAACAGGTCCCAGTCGAAGCTCATGGCGCCGTGGTCATTATCACTTTCGCGCCAGCGCAGGATCTGCCCGTAGAGATTTTTCTCCCGTGGGTTGGGGCCGCCTGCCGGCTGGCCTTCTTCCCCGCGTTTGACGTTGTTGGTCAGGGTGCAATAGACCTGGCCGTCCTTGGGGCTGACCACAATCCATTCCGGGCGGTCCATGCGCGTGGCCTTGAGCTGGCTGGCAGCCAGGCGCGCATGGATCAGGACCTGGGCCTGGCTGGCAAAACCGTTGGCGGCAATCAGGCCGTTCTTGCCATGGCTCAGCTCCAGCCACTGGCCTTTGCCTCGCGGATGGTCGGTGTTCTGGTCGCCATCGTCGAACCGTGCGACATACAGGGTGCCGTGGTCGAGCAGGCTGCGGTTGGCGCTGGGGTTCTTGTGGTCGATGCGGTCGCGGCTGATGAATTTGTAGATGAACTCACCGCGCTCATCGTCGCCCATGTAGACCACCGCCCGGCCATCGCGGGTTTCGCCAAGGGCCGCGTTTTCGTGCTTGAAACGGCCCAGCGCCGTACGCTTGACCGGGGTCGAGTCCGGGTCGAACGGATCGATCTCCACCACCCAGCCATGACGGTTCAGTTCGTTGGGGTTCTTCGCCAGGTCGAAGCGCGGGTCGTGCGGGTGCCAGCCGATTTCCTTGCTGTCGATCGTGGCTCCGTAGCGTTTCTGCCCGGCATCAAACACATGGGCCGGATCGCTGCTGCCGAAGCAGTCGGTGAAGTTCTCTTCGCAGGTCAAGTAGGTGCCCCACGGCGTCTTGCCGTTGGCGCAGTTCTGGAACGTGCCGAGCACCTTGCGGCCGCTGTTGTCGGCCGCGGTCTTCATCCAGGCATCGCCCGCCGCCGGGCCGCTGACACGGATCGGTGAGTTGCCGTGGATGCGCCGGTTGTAGGGTGAGCCCTGGACGAACTGCCATTGGCCATTGCTGCGTTTGACCTCAATCACCGAGACGCCTTCGGCAGCCTGTGCCTTGTGCACGTCTTCGGCGGAGGCCGGTTGCCCGCCGTGAGCGAACAGATAGCGGTAGTTGGTGTATTCGTTGTTGATGGCCATCAACGCCCGATTGTCATCATCGGGGAAGGGGAACAGGCTCATGCCGTCATTGTTGTCACCGAACTGCAGTTCCTGGGCCTTGGCTGTGCCCTGGCCGGATGCATCGAAGGCCGGGGCGTCGGCATGCAGCGGCTGGCCCCAGCTGATCAGTACCGAGGCCTTGTAACCAGGGGGCAGGCTGATGCTGTCGGCGGTGGCACTGGGGATGCTGGCAAAGCCGAGCAGGCTGCTGTTGGCGGCGCTGACGCTGGCGGCCATGACGCTGCGGCTGAGCAGATTGCCACTCAGGAACAGGGCGGCGCCGCACAGGGCGCCCGCTCCGATGAAACGACGGCGACTCAGGCTGACCAGCTGTTCGAGGTCGGTGGACTGGTGTTCTTCTAATAGGTTCATGACAGGCTTCCTGCGGGTTTGGCAGTCACCTTAGTCAGCGCTTATGACGGTTTTGTGTCGGTTTTACAAAGGCGTTCCGATAAGGACGTAGGACGGTTGAAACTGAACGCGTAGGTTGCTACCTGCAGCCACTGCATGGGCGTTGAGCCAGGCAGGTTCAGCGAAGGTGCACAGGGTTTGCCCGTTGCTCAATGTCAGGCGCACCTCAGTCGGCCCCTGAGGCTCGTCGAGCAGTTCCTCGACCTTGGCCTGCAGGCAGTTGTAGCCCGCCAGTGGGCGCTCTTGAGGGCTGAGCAGGGTCAGCCAGCCCGCCTTGATCAAGGCCACCACGGTAGTGCCCGGAGTCAGTTCCAGGCGCTGGGTGCTATCGCGGGTAATCAGTGCGTCGATGCTCAGGTCGCCGGCCAGGGCCAGGCTGATGCGGTCGTAATGTCCTTGTGTCTCGATGGCACTGACCCGGCCGTGCAGCTGATTGCGTGCGCTGGTGCGCAGCATCAGGCGACCGAGCAGGTCGAGGTCGCTGGCGTCTTCGGCGGCTTCCAGAATCTGTGCCTGCAACGCTTGCAGGCGCTGGTACAGGCGCAGCACCCGTTGGCCTTCTTGCGACAGCTTGGCGCCACCACCGCCGCGGCCACCGACACTGCGCTCTACCAGTGGGCTGGCCGCCAGGTTATTGAGTTCGTCGATGGCATCCCACGCCGCTTTGTAACTCATGCCGGCGCTCTTGGCCGCACGGGTGATCGAGCCTTGTTCGGCAATGTGCTGCAGCAAGGCGATCCGCTGTGGGCGGCGAACAATGTGTTGGGTGAGCAGGGCTGGCAAGGACATGTGCGGGCACGAGTATGTAGGAAATATCAGTCACGAAAGTGCCCGCAGCCTGACGGCAAGTCAAGCGCTGCCAGGCTTGGCGGTGCGTGCCAGACAATAGACATCGACGCGGCGGGCGCCGGCCTTGAGCAGCAGGCTGGCCAGGGCCTGGGCGGTGGCGCCGGTGGTCAGCACATCGTCGATCAGGGCCAGGTGCCGACCTTCCAGCCGGTCGACGTTTTCCACAGCAAAAGCCTGGCGTAGATTGCGTTTGCGCTGCCGGGCGTTGAGGCCCTGCTGCGCCGGTGTGTCGACCAGGCGCCTGAGTATCCGTTCGTCGCAGGCGATACCGGTGTGCGCGGCCAGCCAGCGGGCCAGCATGGCGGCCTGGTTGTAGCCGCGCTGGCGCAAGCGGCGACGGCTCAGGGGTACCGGCAGGAGCAGCACCGGGCGCGGCAGGCCGTCGCTGAAACGATGTGTCAGCCAGCGGCCCAGCAACTGCGCCAACAGGTGCCCGAGCGGCCACTGGCTGTGATACTTGAACCGACTGATCAGCGCATCCAGCGGAAAGCCGTAGTGCCAGGGCGCCTCAACCCGGTAGAAAGCCGGGGCGCGGCGGCTGCACTGGCCGCAGGTCAAACCGTGCATCGGCAGCGGCAAGGCGCACACCTGGCAGCCATCTTCCAGCCAGGGCAGCTCGGCTTCGCAGGCGACGCAAAGCGGGTAGGGTTGGTCGGCGGTTTCATTGCACAGTAGACAGTCATGGTTATTATTTAACCACTTGTAAACCATGCTTTTGAGTTGTGGTTGACAGTGCATCGAGCTTCCTTAACTATGCGAGCTATCCGTGATGCGCTGGCGGGCAATCCTGTTCCGGCGCCAGAACAAGCCTAAACAAGGAACCGCCGATGAGCGCCAGCACAACTGCAACAACACGTCACGACTGGACCCTGGCCGAGGTCAAGGCGCTGTTCCAGCAACCGTTCAATGACTTGCTGTTCCAGGCGCAGACCGTGCACCGTGCGCACTTCGACGCCAACCGCGTTCAGGTCTCGACCCTGCTGTCGATCAAGACCGGCGCCTGCCCGGAAGATTGCAAATATTGTCCACAGTCCGGTCACTACAACACCGGGCTGGAAAAACAGAAGCTGATGGAAGTGCAGAAGGTCCTCGAAGAGGCCGCTCGCGCCAAAGCTATCGGCTCTACCCGGTTCTGCATGGGCGCGGCCTGGAAGCACCCGTCGGCCAAAGACATGCCCTACGTGCTGCAGATGGTCAAAGGGGTCAAGGCCATGGGCCTGGAAACCTGCATGACCCTGGGCAAGCTCGACCAGGAGCAGACCCAGGCGCTGGCCGAAGCCGGACTCGATTACTACAACCACAACCTCGACACCTCGCCGGAGTTCTACGGCAGCATCATCACCACCCGTACCTACAGCGAGCGCCTGCAGACCCTGTCCTACGTGCGTGACGCCGGGATGAAGATCTGTTCGGGCGGGATCCTCGGCATGGGCGAGTCGCTGGACGACCGCGCCGGCCTGCTGATCCAGCTGGCCAACCTGCCGGAGCATCCGGAGTCGGTACCGATCAACATGCTGGTGAAGGTCGCTGGTACGCCGCTGGAAAACGCCGAAGAGGTCGATCCGTTCGACTTTATCCGCATGCTCGCCGTAGCGCGGATCCTGATGCCGAAATCCCATGTGCGGCTGTCGGCCGGACGCGAGGCGATGAACGAGCAGATGCAGGCCCTGGCGTTCTTTGCCGGCGCCAACTCGATTTTCTACGGCGAGAAACTGCTGACCACCGCCAACCCGCAGGCTGACAAGGACATGCAGCTGTTCGCCCGCCTCGGCATCCAGCCTGAAGCCCGTGAAGAGCATGCCGACGAAGTCCATCAGGCGGCCATCGAGCAGGCGCTGATCGAACAGAAGAGCAGCGAGCTGTTCTACAACGCCGCCTCGGCCTGAGGCGCTCATGGCTTTTGATCTTCGTGCGCGGCTGGAACAACGCCGCGCTGCCGACCTGTACCGTCAGCGGCCATTACTGCAGAGCCCGCAAGGGCCGCAAGTGGTGGTCGATGGCCAGCCGTTGCTGGCTTTTTGCAGCAACGACTACCTGGGCCTGGCCAATCATCCCGAAGTGATCGCCGCCTGGCGCGCCGGTGCTGAACGCTGGGGCGTAGGCGGAGGCGCTTCGCACCTGGTGATCGGCCACAGCACCCCGCACCATGAAGTGGAGGAGGCGCTGGCCGAACTCACCGGCCGGCCGCGCGCGTTGCTGTTTACCACCGGCTACATGGCCAATCTCGGTGCCTTGACGGCGCTGGTGGGGCAGGGTGATACGGTGCTGCAAGACCGCCTCAATCATGCCTCGCTGCTTGATGCCGGCCTGCTCAGTGGCGCGCGCTTCAACCGTTACCTGCACAACGACGCGGGCAGCCTGGCCAGTCGTCTGGACAAGGCGGTGGGCAATACCCTGGTGGTCACTGACGGGGTGTTCAGCATGGATGGCGACATTGCCGACCTGCCGGCCCTGGCCGCCACGGCGAAAACCCGCGACGCCTGGTTGATGGTCGATGATGCCCATGGTTTCGGTACGCTGGGGCGCAACGGCGGCGGGATTGTCGAGCATTTCGGCTTGGGTACCGAGCAGGTGCCGGTACTCATCGGCACGCTGGGCAAGGCGTGCGGTACTGCCGGTGCTTTTGTCGCCGGCAGCGAGGAACTGATCGAGTGCCTGATCCAGTTCGCCCGCCCCTACATCTATACCACCAGCCAGCCACCGGCTTTGGCGTGTGCCACCTTGCGCAGCCTGCAACTGCTGCGCAGCGAGCACTGGCGCCGAGAGCATCTGGCGGCGCTGATCCAGCAGTTTCGTAGCGGCGCCGAGCAAATCGGCCTGCAGTTGATGGACAGCTTCACCCCGATTCAGCCGATCCTGATCGGCGACAGTGCGCGGGCCTTGCGTCTTTCGCAGATGCTGCGCGAACGCGGTTTGCTGGTCACTGCGATCCGTCCACCGACGGTGCCCGCTGGCAGCGCGCGCCTGCGGGTAACCTTGAGTGCGGCACACAGTGCGGCTCAGGTGCAGCTATTGTTGGATGCATTGTCCGACTGTTATCCGCTGCTGGAGCCTGCTGATGCGTAACCGACTGGTTCTTCTGCCAGGCTGGGGCCTGGGACGTTCGGCATTGCAACCATTGGTGGCGGCGTTGCGCGCCATCGACCCCGGCTTGCAGGTCGAAATTCAGGATTTGCCCAGTCTGGTGTCGAGTGATCCGCAGGACTGGCTCGACAAGCTCGACCGACAATTGCCACGCAATGCCTGGCTCGGCGGCTGGTCGTTGGGCGGCATGCTCGCCGCCGAACTGGCAGCACGGCGCGGCGATGACTGCTACGGATTGATCACCCTGGGCAGCAACCTCAGTTTCGTCAGCCGCCCGGACTGGCCGCACGCTATGCCGGCAGACACGTTCCAGACCTTCCTCGAAGGCTGCCGCTATCACACCCAGGTCACGCTTAAGCGCTTCATTTCGCTGTGCAGCCAGGGCGCTGAAGAACCGCGCAGCCTGGCCCGCTTGCTTGGTGCGGCGATGCCTGAGCCTGCCCCCGAACAACTGGTGGCCGGCCTCGAAGTGCTCGGCCAGCTCGATACCCGGGCAGCGCTGCAGGCCTATGGCGGCCCGCAGTTGCACCTGTTTGCCGGTCGTGACGGGCTGGTGCCGGCCGAAGTCGCCGGGGTGTTGCTCGAAGAATTGCCCGACGTGGAAGTCGGGCTGCTGGAAGACAGTGCTCATGGTTTTGTGATGGAAACACCTCATGAGTTGGCGGCTGCGATAAAGGCCTTTGTACATGAGAGTGGCGATGACTGATCTTTCCCAGCCGGGCCTGCCCGGCGCCTTGCCCGACAAGCGTCAGGTCGCGGCCTCGTTCTCGCGCGCTGCCGCCAGCTACGACAGCGTTGCCGAACTGCAGCGCGCGGTGGGTAGCGCCTTGCTTGAACAACTGCCCACCAGCATTGCGCCGCAACGCTGGCTGGACCTGGGCAGCGGCACCGGCTATTTCAGCCGCGCCTTGCACAAGCGCTTCCCGCAGGCCGCAGGTGTTGCCGTGGATATCGCCGAGGGCATGCTCCAGCATGCACGTGAGCAAGGCGGGGCGCACTACCATGTGGCTGGCGATGCCGAGCGTTTGCCAATGCAGGACGCCAGCGTCGAGCTGATCTTTACCAGCCTGGCGGTGCAATGGTGTGGCGATTTTCGCGCCGTGCTCAGTGAAGCTCGACGGGTCCTGCAACCGGGCGGTGTGCTGGCCTTCGCCAGCCTTTGCGCCGGCACATTGCATGAGCTGCGCGAGAGCTGGCAGGCGGTCGACGGCCTGGTGCATGTCAATCGCTTCCGCCCTCTGCAGGACTACCAGCGCCTGTGTGCCGGGAGTGAGTTGCAGGTACTGGGGCTGGAGGCTCGTCCGCATGTGCTGTATTACCCCGATGTGCGCAGCCTGACCCACGAACTCAAGGCGCTCGGCGCGCACAACCTCAACCCGGGCCGCCCTGCCGGGCTGACCGGACGGGCGCGGATGCAGGGGTTGTTGCAGGCCTATGAGCAATTTCGTCAAGCGCAAGGACTGCCAGCCACTTATCAGGTGGTCTACGGTGTACTGCAAAAGCCGCTGATAGAAGGGAAGTGAAATGAGCCCAGCCTATTTCATCGCCGGAACCGACACCGATGTCGGCAAGACCACCGTGGCTGCCGGGCTGTTGCATGCGGCGCAGCTGGCGGGCCTGAGCACGCTGGGGGCCAAACCGGTAGCCTCCGGATGCAGCGCCGGCGCCAAAGGCTTGCGCAATGACGATGCCCTGGCGCTGATTGCCCAGAGTTCGATCAAGTTGCCTTACGAGCAGATCAATCCCTTCGCTTTCGAGCCCGCCATTGCCCCGCATCTGGCGGCCCGCGAAGCCGGAGTCATTTTGAGCGTGCAGGCTTTGCTGGACCCTATGCGCGCAGTGCTGGCTCAGGACGCAGATTTCACCCTGATCGAAGGTGCCGGTGGCTGGCGCGTACCGCTGTCCGATCAAGCCAACCTGTCGGACCTGGCCATTGCCTTGAAGCTGCCGGTGATTCTGGTGGTCGGCGTGCGCCTGGGCTGCATCAACCATGCCTTGCTCAGCGCCGAAGCCATTGCCCGCGATGGGCTGCAACTGGCCGGCTGGGTCGCGAACATTGTTGACCCGCGCACCTCGCGCCTTGAAGAGAACCTGGCGAGTCTGGCCGAGCGATTGCCAGCGCCGTGCCTGGGGCGGGTACCCAAGCTCAAACAGGTAAGCGCTGAAGCAGTGGCGGACCACTTGCAACTGGATCTGCTGGACTAGCCTGCGTCTATCGTATGGCAACATGCCATTAGCGATTTCAACGGGCCTTTTGCCAGCAGGTCTGCTTCAATAGGGGCTGTTCGCCTTCAGCGTCATGGAGTTTCGACATGGAAATCTCAGGCAACTCAGCATTCTACGCCGGGCTCGGTGCGATCCAGGCCGGGCAGAACCGCGTCGATCAGGCCGCCAGCCAGATCGCCAACACCACCGTCGAGCGCGCCGCCACCAGCCAGTCCAGTGACTATCAGGCCGAGCGTTTGCGTGCGGTCGATCGCAGCCAGCAGATGGACCTGGCCACCAGCAGTGTGGAAATGGCCCTGGGCAAGCATCAGGTCGAACTCGGTGTCAAAGTGGCCAAAGCATCGGACGAAATGCTCGGCACGCTGATCGACACCTACGCCTGACCCTCCCGCCGCGCTCGCTGCGGGTCTTCAACTATTCTTTGAGTATCAGCGCCTTGGCCTTGCCGGCAGGCGCTCGGCTGCGCGTGCGTGGGTTTTTTTGCCCGCCAAACCACGCAGTCTTGCATGACCGAACTGCCCTCGGGTTGATGCTTGACAAGTTTTCGGCGTAAACGTATGTTTCAAACAACTGTTTGACCGAATGCCAACAACAACGGATCGGTCGTGGTCTCTCTATCCAGGATTCATCAGCAGAGGTTCATCGCTATGCCTGATTACAAAGCCCCCTTGCGTGATATTCGCTTCGTTCGTGACGAGCTGCTGGGTTACGAAGCGCATTATCAGAGCCTGCCGGCTTGCCAGGACGCCACTCCAGACATGGTGAATGCCATCCTCGAGGAAGGCGCCAAGTTTTGTGAACAGGTGCTGGCCCCGCTGAACCGTGTCGGTGACCTGGAAGGCTGCACCTGGAGCGAGTCGGGCGTGAAGACCCCGACCGGTTTCAAGGAAGCCTACAACCAGTTCGTCGAAGGCGGCTGGCCGAGCCTGGCCCATGACGTCGAGCACGGCGGTCAGGGTCTGCCCGAGTCGCTGGGCCTGGCGATCAGCGAAATGGTCGGTGAGTCGAACTGGTCGTGGGGCATGTACCCTGGCCTGTCGCATGGCGCGATGAACACCATCTCCGAGCACGGCACCGCCGAGCAGCAAGAGACCTACCTGACCAAGCTGGTGTCCGGCGAGTGGACCGGCACCATGTGCCTGACCGAACCTCACTGCGGTACCGACCTGGGCATGCTGCGCACCAAGGCCGAACCTCAGGCCGACGGTTCCTACAAAGTGACCGGCACCAAGATCTTCATCTCGGCCGGTGAACACGACATGGCCGGCAACATCGTCCACATCGTGCTGGCTCGCCTGCCCGATGCACCGGCGGGTACCAAAGGTATCTCGCTGTTCATCGTGCCGAAGTTCCTGCCGACCGCCGAAGGCACTGTCGGTGAGCGCAACGCCGTGTCCTGTGGCTCCATCGAACACAAGATGGGCATCCACGGCAACGCCACCTGCGTGATGAACTTCGACGCCGCAACCGGCTACCTGATCGGCCCGGCCAACAAAGGCCTGAACTGCATGTTCACCTTCATGAACACCGCTCGCCTGGGTACCGCGCTGCAAGGCCTGGCCCACGCCGAAGTGGCGTTCCAGGGTGGCCTGAAATACGCTCGCGACCGCCTGCAAATGCGCTCGCTGACTGGCCCGAAAGCGCCGGACAAAGCCGCTGACCCGATCATCGTTCACCCTGATGTACGTCGCATGCTGCTGACCATGAAAGCCTTCGCCGAAGGCAACCGCGCGATGGTGTACTTCACCGCCAAGCAGGTCGACATCGTCAAGTACAGCCAGGACGAAGAAGAGAAGAAGAAAGCCGACGCCCTGCTGGCTTTCATGACTCCGATCGCCAAGGCCTTCATGACCGAAGTCGGCTTCGAAGCGGCCAACCACGGCGTGCAGATCTATGGCGGCCACGGCTTCATCGCCGAGTGGGGCATGGAGCAGAACGTTCGCGACAGCCGTATTTCCATGCTGTACGAAGGCACCACCGGCATCCAGGCGCTGGACCTTCTCGGCCGTAAAGTGTTGATGACCCAGGGCGAAGCGCTCAAGGGCTTCACCAAGATCGTGCACAAGTTCTGCCAGAACAACGAAGGCAACGAAGCGATCAGCGAGTTCGTCGCACCGCTGGCCCAGCTGAACAAAGAGTGGGGCGAGCTGACCATGAAGGTCGGTATGGCGGCGATGAAAGACCGCGAAGAAGTTGGTGCTGCCTCGGTGGACTACCTGATGTACTCCGGTTACGCCTGCCTGGCCTACTTCTGGGCTGACATGGCGCGCCTGGCTGCCGAGAAACTGGCTGCCGGCACCAGCGAAGAAGCTTTCTACACCGCCAAGCTGCAGACCGCGCGCTTCTACTTCCAGCGCATCCTGCCGCGTACCCGCACCCACGTTGCAACCATGCTGTCGGGCGCCAACAACCTGATGGACATGAACGAAGAGCACTTCGGTCTCTCGTACTGAGTTATCTGCTGTAGCTAAAAAGCCTGCCCTTACCGGCAGGCTTTTTTGTTTGTGGTGTCCTGGTGGGGGCGGTGTTCCCCCTTCCATCGCTGTTTCCGACCAAGCGCATTCATCAATTCATGTGCACTGCCGATACCTTAAAGGCACAATGCCATTATTGATCTGCCGGGTCGGAGATTACCCTTGTTTCGTTTATCCGCTGTACGTCCGAGCCACTTCCTGCCGTCAGTCTGTTTGCTGGTGTCAGGGCTCGCCGCCGCTTATGTGAGAGACCTCAGCGTCTTCTTCACATCGCTGTTCAATGTCTTGCCTACCTTGGTGCTGTTGCTGGGCGGTGCCTACTGCACCGTGTATCGCCGTCAGCGCGAACTGTTTCTGATGGTCACGGTGTACATCGCCTATTTCCTGCTCGATACCCAGACCGATTTCTATCGCGACAATGGCCGGGTTCGGGAAGATGCGGCGGTGGTGTTCCATTTGGTCTGTCTACTGCTGCCACTGATGTTTGCCCTCTACGGCGCCTGGCAGGAGCGCACACACCTGTTCCAGGACATGGTCGCGCGTTTCGCCGTCTTGCTGGCTGTCGGCAGCGTCGCCCTGGGCCTTGAGCAAAGTTTTCCACAGGCATTGTTGGGCTGGTTGGCAGAGATTCGCTGGCCGTCGCTGCATGGTCAGTGGATGAGCTTGATCCAGCTGGCTTACCCGGTGTTCATCATCGCCTTCGTCCTGCTCGTGGTGCAGTACCTGCGTGAGCCCAGGCCTTTGCATGCCGCGCAGGTCATCGGTCTGATCGGGATTTTCTGGATGTTGCCCAAGACCTTCATCCTGCCCTTCACCCTGAACATCATGTGCAGTCAGGTGATGCTGATGATCGCTGCGGCGGTTTCCCACGAGGCCTATCAGATGGCGTTTCGTGATGAACTCACCGGCCTGCCCGGACGCCGCGCCCTCAACGAGCGCATGCAGCGCCTGGGGCGCAACTATGTGCTGGCGATGACCGACGTCGATCACTTCAAGAAATTCAACGACACCCATGGTCACGATGTCGGTGACCAGGTGCTGCGTCTGGTGGCCAGCAAGCTGTCCAAGGTGACCGGTGGCGGCCGCGCCTATCGCTACGGTGGTGAGGAGTTTGCCCTGGTGTTTGCCGGCAAGAGCATCGAGGAGTGCATGCCGCACCTGGAAGCGGTGCGCGAGGTGATCGCCAACTACAACATCCAGTTGCGCAACCAGGACAACCGCCCGCAGGACGATCAGCAGGGGCGCCAGCGCCGCGGGGCGTCTGCAGCGACCAGTGTTTCTGTGACCATCAGTATCGGCGCCAGCGAACGCCTGATCGATCACCGCTCTCCCGACGAAGTGCTCAAGTCGGCGGACCAGGCGCTCTACAGCGCCAAGGGTGCGGGGCGTAACTGCGTCATGGCCTACGGTCATCAGGCCAAACGGGGTGCAGTGCGTACGGCGTGACCGCGTATGACTATATAGTCACCAGATGACCCTATGTCTCGCAAAAGTTGTTCGGTTACACTGCTTGCATAACAGTGAAGCGGTCCTGCGGGACCGTCCCCGACTCAAGTGTGAGAGGTTGCCATGGCTGACTATAAAGCGCCCCTGCGCGATATGCGCTTCGTCCTCAATGAAGTCTTCGAAGTTGCCAAGCTCTGGGCGCAATTGCCGGGCCTGGCCGAAGCTGTCGATGAAGAGACCGCTCTGGCGGTGCTGGAGGAGGCCGGCAAGGTCACAGGCAAAAGCATCGCGCCGCTGAGCCGCAGCGGTGACGAAGAAGGCTGCCATTGGGACAATGGTGCGGTGCGCACCCCGGCCGGTTTCATCGAGGCCTACAAGACCTACGCTGAAGGTGGCTGGGTCGGCGTCGGTGGTGATCCTGCCTACGGCGGCATGGGCATGCCCAAGGTGATCTCGGCTCAGGTCGAGGAAATGGTCAACTCGTCGAGCCTGGCCTTCGGTCTGTATCCGATGCTGACCGCTGGCGCCTGTCTGTCGATCAACGCCCACGCCAGCGACGAGCTCAAGGAAAAGTACCTGCCGAACATGTACGCCGGTATCTGGGCAGGCTCCATGTGCCTGACCGAGCCGCACGCGGGAACCGACCTGGGCATCATTCGCACCAAGGCCGAGCCGCAAGCTGATGGCAGCTACAAAGTCAGCGGCACCAAGATTTTCATCACCGGCGGTGAGCACGACCTGACCGAGAACATCATCCACCTGGTGCTGGCCAAGCTGCCGGATGCGCCCGCCGGGCCGAAGGGCATTTCGCTGTTCCTGGTGCCCAAGTTCATGGTCAACGCCGATGGCAGCCTGGGTGCACGCAACCCGGCCAACTGCGGCTCGATCGAACACAAGATGGGTATCCAGGCTTCGGCCACCTGTGTGATGAACTTCGACGAAGCCGTGGGTTACCTGGTCGGTGAGCCGAACAAGGGCCTGGCGGCAATGTTCACCATGATGAACTACGAGCGTCTGGGCGTGGGAATCCAGGGCCTGGCGTCGGCGGAACGTTCCTACCAGAACGCCATCGAGTACGCCCGTGATCGTCTGCAGAGCCGTTCACCTACCGGCCCGCAAGCCAAGGACAAGGTCGCTGACCCGATCATCGTGCACCCCGACGTTCGGCGCATGCTGTTGACCATGAAGGCGTTGAACGAAGGCGGTCGTGCCTTTTCTACCTACGTCGCCATGCAGCTGGACACCGCCAAGTTCAGCGAAGAGGCAACCACCCGTAAACGCGCCGAAGACCTCGTCGCCCTGCTGACTCCGGTATCCAAGGCTTTCCTCACCGATCTCGGCCTGGAGTCTGCAGTGCATGGCCAGCAAGTGTTCGGCGGTCATGGCTATATTCGCGAGTGGGGCCAGGAGCAACTGGTGCGTGATGTACGCATCACCCAGATCTACGAAGGCACCAACGGTATCCAGGCGCTGGACCTGATGGGCCGCAAGGTCGTGGGCAGCGGCGGTGCGCTGTACAAGCTGTTCGCCGACGAGATCCGCCATTTCACCGCCACTGCCGGCAGTGAGCTGGGCGAGTTCGTCAAACCGCTGAACGCCGCCCTGGACAACCTCGACGACCTGACCGCCTGGGTTCTGGACCGGGCCAAGAACAACCCGAACGAAATCGGCGCAGCGTCGGTGGAGTACCTGCAGGTATTCGGTTACACCGCTTATGCCTACATGTGGGCACTGATGGCGCGTACCGCACTGGCCAAACAGGGTGAAGACGATTTCTACGCCAGCAAACTCGGCACCGCGCGCTTCTACTTCGCCCGTTTGCTGCCGCGAATCCACTCGCTCAGCGCTTCGGTGAAAGCTGGTAGCGAGTCGCTGTACCTGCTGGATGCGGCACAGTTTTGAGATTGGCGCGTCGTGTAAGCAATCTCTTACACGACGTGGTGACTTTTCGCCTCTATCGGAAGATTGGATCCACAGTTAATCTTCTCACATGGACGTCGCGCAGGAAGCGCAAAGTACATAACACGGACACGTAGGATTCCTGCCAGGGTGGCGGGGCGAAATGGATGTCAGGGAAACAGTCTGCAAAGCCCCGCTTCGGCGGGGTTTTCTTTTGCCCAAAGAAAAGTTTCAGCCCAGCACATCCAGCGGCGATACCCCGATCTGCCTTGGATCGGCCTCCTCTTCCAGCAGTGTGCGCAGCAGCTCGACCGACGCTTGCTGGCGCTGCGCATCGCGAAACACCAGGCCGATCTTCAGCGGCACCCGTGGTTCGCTCAGCGGCTTCCACAGCAGTTCC
Source organism: Pseudomonas sp. GW821-FHT10B02 (assembly GCF_059415665.1). Taxonomy (NCBI): domain Bacteria; kingdom Pseudomonadati; phylum Pseudomonadota; class Gammaproteobacteria; order Pseudomonadales; family Pseudomonadaceae; genus Pseudomonas; species Pseudomonas sp. GW821-FHT10B02. Next base: position 297,097 of record NZ_JBWKNR010000004.1, read on the forward strand.
TGATCGTCCTCGACCACTTCCTTGGCCCGCCCCGGCAGCACGGTGGCCAGCGAGGTGTGGCCGAGGCTGTCGAGAATCCCGCCCATGTTGTTCATTTCGGCCTGCACCTGTGGCCGCCGACCGAGGTTGGCCAGTTGCGTTTGCCAGATCTGCCGCACCTGGAACTCTTCACCGAGCAGCAGCATGGGCAGCTCCGCGGCTTGCTTGAGCGAGACTTTCTTGAACTCCCGCAGCGGGTGAGTGTTGGGGATTACAAGTTGCAGTTCATCTTCGTACAGCAGCAAACCATGCAGGCCTGGCTGGCGTGGCGGCAGGTAACTGATGCCGATGTCCAGGCTGCCATTGAGCAGGCGGCGTTCGATCTCCAGGCCCGACAACTCGTAGATCTGCACCACCAGGTGCGGCTGGGCCTTGCGCACCCGGTCGAGCAGTTGTGGCACCAGGCTTGGGCGTACGGTTTGCAGGACGCCAATGGCCAGGGTCCGCAGGGATTGGCCCTTGAAGTTGCGCAAGGCCTCGCGGGCGCGTTGCAAACCGTCGAGCAGGGGCAGGGCATGGTTGTACAAGGTGTGTGCGGCGAGGGTCGGCAACAGGCGCTTGTTGCCCCGCTCGAACAGGCTGACATCCAGGCTGTGTTCGAGCTGGCGGATCTGTTGCGACAGCGCCGGTTGCGACAACGACAGGCGCTCGGCGGCCCGGCCCACATGGCCTTCTTCATAGACCGCGACGAAATAACGCAGTTGGCGAAAATCCATAAGTAATACTTATCAAAAATGCTCGAAAAACCAAATGGCCGTTAGCCGGCAATACGCCTAGTCTATCCCGTATTCACAAGGCTTGCAGGGCCACAAGGCGCGATGAACACTGTGTATCTTGATGTTGTTTACATAGGATTGGCAAAAGGGTTGAAAACATGAATCTGTTCAGTTTTCGCCGCCCGACGCCGATGGTGGCCGAGCGCAAGCCTATGCCGGTTGCCGCCGTGGCCGCTGAGGCACTGCCTCGCGATTGCCTGATGCCGGCCACTGAGCGTGCGCCGCACGTGTTCGTTCGCGGTCAGGGCTCGTGGTTGTGGGACAGCGAAGGCCACGCCTATCTCGACTTTACGCAGGGCTGCGCGGTCAACAGCCTCGGCCATAGCCCGAGCGTGCTGGTCAAGGCATTGGGCAGCCAGGCCCAGGCGTTGATCAATCCGGGCGCCGGTTTTCATAACCGTGGTTTGCTGAAATTGGTCAACCTTCTCTGCCAGAGCACCGGCAGCGACCAGGCATACCTGCTCAACAGTGGCTCCGAGGCCTGCGAAGGGGCGATCAAACTGGCGCGCAAGTGGGGCCAGCTGCATCGCAACGGCGCCTATCACATCATCACCGCCAGCCAGAGTTGCCATGGGCGTAGCCTGGGTGCGTTGTCGGCGTCCGATCCGTCGCCGTGCAACCGTTGCGAGCCGGGTCTGCCAGGTTTCAGCAAGGTGCCGTTTAACGACCTGGAGGCGCTGCACGCCGCTGTCGATTCGCGCACCGTGGCGATCATGCTCGAACCTATTCAGGGCGAAGCCGGGGTGATTCCGGCGACGGCCGCCTATCTCAAGGGCGTTGAGCGTCTGTGCCGCGAGCTGGGCATCCTGCTGATTCTCGACGAAGTGCAGACGGGTGTTGGCCGCTGCGGTGCCCTGCTTGCCGAGCAGACCTACGACGTACGCGCCGACATCATCACCCTGGGCAAGGGCCTGGGCGGCGGTGTACCACTGGCCGCATTGCTGGCCCGGGGCAGCGCCTGCTGCGCCGAAGCCGGCGAACTTGAAGGCAGTCACCATGGCAATGCGCTGATGAGCGCCGCGGGCCTGGCGGTGCTGGAAACCGTGCTGGAGCCAGGCTTCTTTGAGCACGTTCAGGAGTCCGGAAGGCACCTGCGTGATGGCCTGAGTCGTCTGGCAGGTCGTTACGGCCAGAGCGAAGTCCGGGGCCAGGGCCTGCTCTGGGCATTGCAACTAAGCGAAGACAATGCCGCCGAGCTGGTCAAGGCTGCGCTCCATGAAGGCCTGTTGCTCAATGCGCCACAGCCGGATGTGCTGCGCTTGTCGCCAGCCTTGACGGTAAGCAAGGGCAACATCGACGAAATGCTCCTGCGTCTGGCCCGGGCCTTTGCCCGAGTGCACTCGGCGCAACAGCACCAGCGGCGAGAAGCTACGGCCTGATTGCCCGCGAATCTACGAATTAACCGAACCGTCTCGCGTTCCTGCGCATCGCCCCGGGCCTGTAGTTTTTGGCCTGGGGCGTTTTTTTATCTGTGGTTTACCGGTTGAACCCTGGCACGGCGCTACAGTCAGTTCTAGTACATCACTGAAGGAAGCTGCGCCATGGATTTTATCCGCATCATCATCGCCATACTCCTGCCGCCGCTTGGCGTGTTCCTGCAGGTCGGCTTCGGCGGCGCCTTCTGGCTCAATATTCTGCTGACCTTGCTGGGGTACATTCCGGGCATCGTGCATGCGGTGTACATCATCGCCAAGCGCTGAGCGTCCATCGCCTGTAGGAGCGGATAAATCCGCTCCTACAGACCTCCTAGCACTTGCCGATAAAACTTCCACTCTTCTTCCAGCGCATGAGCCAGATTGGCCGCCGTGCGAAAGCCGTGACGTTCCGACGGGTAGAAATGCCCTTCGGCACGGATGCCGTTGGCCTTGAGTGCTTCAAGCATCGAACGGGTCTGTTCAGGCACCACCACGGCATCCAGCTCACCCTGGAAGAAAATCACCGGGACCTTGATGCTTGCGGCATGCAGCAACGGCGTCCGCTGCCGGTAGCGTTCGGCATCTTTTTGCGGGTCACCGATCAGCCAGTCCAGGTAGTCACCTTCGAACTTGTGCGTGGCCCGGGCCAGCGCCAGAGGATCGCTGACGCCGTAAAGACTGGCGCCCGCGCGGAAGACATCATGAAAGGCCAGGGCGCAGAGGGTGGTATAGCCGCCGGCACTGCCACCGCGGATAAAGGCCTGGGTCGGGTCGATCAGCTTGCGATCGGCCAGGTGCTCGACCACCGCGCAGGCATCCTCGACATCGATTTCACCCCAGCGCAGGTGCAGGGCCTGGCGATACGCCCGGCCGTAGCCGCTGCTGCCGCGGTAGTTGAGGTCAGCCACGGCGAAGCCGCGCTGGGTCCAGTACTGGATGCGCGGGTCGAGCGCCGGGTAGCACGCCGAAGTCGGGCCGCCATGGATGAACACGATCAAGGGTGGCCGTTTGGCGCCGTTCATGGCCGGGTAGAAGAAACCGTGGGCGATGCCGTCGCCGCTGGGGTAGCACAATGATTGCGGGCGACTGATGCGTTCGGCAGGCAAGGGCGCTGCGCCACCGGCCAGGACCTGCACACGATGGTCCTTACGGTCGATGGCGATGACTGCCGGTGGGCTGGTGGGCGAGGCAGCGATGGCGTAGAGACGATCCTGATCCAGGTCCAGGCAGCGTAAACGGCTGTAGGCAGTTTGCACCGGCTGCTGCGAGCCATCGGCATGACACAGAGCGAGACGACTGAAGCCGTCCTCAAGCCAGGTGGCCAGGTAGTGGTGTTCGCCCAGTGGCAGCCAGGTACAGGCACCCAGTTGCCAAGGGGCTGCAGCGTGATCGGCGTTTGCCGCAGGCAGCGCACTCCAGCCCTCGGCCGTTTCGCCCCAGGGTTGCCAGAAGCCGTTGCGGTCAGAAAGGCAGTACAGGCGGCCACGACCATCGAAGCGCGGTTGTTGCAGCGATTGCGCCGGGCCCTGGTCGCCGGCTATGCAGCGAGGTTCGCCCCAGCACCCGTCATTCATACGCTCGCGACACAACAGGCGGGTAGCGGTCCAGGGTTGTTCGGGGCGGCTCCACTCGATCCATGCCAGGCGTGAGCCATCGGCGCTCAGGGTTGGCGCGGCATAGAAATCCGCACCTTCGGCGAGTACCTCTCGCTGCTGCGCAGCGATGGCCACCAGGCGGTGTTCGACCTGATCTGCGGCATGGGTTTCTTCCACGGCCAGGACCTGGCCTGCGGCCCAGCGCAGATCGCCGTATCGGCGTTCGCCCTGTGTTAACGGTTGGGGCACACCAGCCTGTAGTTCCTGGGTATAAATCTGCTGATCAGACTCGTTGACGAATACCAGGCCGTCATCACTCAGGCAGAAGCTGCCACCGCCGTACTCGTAGACCCGACTGCGTACGCTGAAGCCGTCCGGGGTCAGGCAATGGGCCTGGCCATGACGCCAGTGCCAGATCCGGCAGGCACCGTCGCGTGGACGAAACTCGTTCCAGAACAAGCCCTGCGGGCCCACCCGCAACTCAGCGAAATCGGTGCCGGCGGCCACCGCCTGTTCGGCGCTGAAACGCTCAGCCGCGGGCAATGACACGGGAATTTCGCTCATTACGGAAGGTCAACTGTTCAATGTTCAACTGGGCACTCTCGGCTTCTTCGCGGGCCTTGAGGATGATGCCGTGGTCCGCTGATTTGGCGCACACCGGGTCGGCGTTGCTGGCGTCGCCAGTGAGCATGAAGGCCTGGCAGCGACAGCCGCCGAAGTCCTTTTCCTTCTCGTCGCAGGAGCGGCACGGCTCGGGCATCCAGTCATAACCGCGAAAGCGGTTGAAGCCGAATGAGTCGTACCAGATGTGCTGCATGCTGTGTTCGCGCACGTTGGGGAACTGCACCGGTAACTGCCGGGCGCCATGGCATGGCAACGCGGTGCCGTCCGGGGTCACCGTGAGGAACACGCTACCCCAGCCGTTCATGCAGCCTTTGGGGCGCTCTTCGTAGTAGTCGGGGGTGACGAAAATCAGTTTGCACGGGTTGCCGGCAGCCTTGAGTCGCTCGCGGTACTCATTGGTGATGCGTTCGGCGCGTTCCAGCTGTGCACGGGTTGGCAACAGGCCAGCGCGGTTCAGCTGAGCCCAGCCATAGAACTGACAGGTGGCCAGTTCAACGAAGTCGGCTTCCAGGGCGATGCACAGCTCGATGATGCGGTCGATCTTGTCGATGTTGTGCCGATGGGTGACGAAGTTGAGCACCATCGGATAGCCGTGGGCTTTGACCGCCCGGGCCATTTCGAGCTTTTGCGCGAAGGCTTTTTTCGAGCCCGCCAGCAGGTTGTTGACCTGCTCGTCGCTGGCTTGAAAGCTGATCTGGATGTGGTCAAGGCCGGCCGCTTTGAAGGCGGCGATTTTTGCTTCGGTCAGGCCGATGCCGGAGGTGATCAGGTTGGTGTAGTACCCCAGGCGCCGGCCTTCGCCGATCAACTCGGCGAGGTCCTGGCGTACCAGCGGCTCACCACCGGAAAAGCCCAGCTGCGCCGCACCCATTTCCCGCGCCTCGGCCATCACCTTGAACCACTGTTCGGTGCTCAGTTCCTGGCCCTGGGCGGCAAAGTCCAGCGGGTTGGAGCAGTACGGGCATTGCAGCGGGCAGCGGTAGGTCAGCTCGGCGAGCAGCCACAGCGGCAGGCCGACCTCGGGTTTTGCCGGCACTTCACTCAAGGACGATCCAGTGTTCGGCACGGGCGACCTCCATGAATTGCTCGATGTCGTCAGCGAGCTCGGCGACACCGGGGAACTGCTGGTCCAGCTCGGCAATGATCGCGGCGACATCACGCTGACCATCGATCAGTCCACCGATAAGCGCCGCGCTTTCGTTGAGCTTGATCATGCCCTCGGGGTAGAGCAGCACGTGGCCCTTCTGCGCTGGCTCGTACTGGAAACGATAACCCGGACGCCATTTCGGGGTTTGCGTGCGATCAAAACTCATAAGGCGATTCCTTTGTGCCAGACCCTTTCGCTGGTGACACTGTGATAAGGCGGACGGTTCAGTTCATACGCCATGCTCATGGCATCGAGCATGCTCCAGAGGATATCCAGCTTGAACTGCAGGATCTCCAGCATGCGCTGCTGGCCCTCTACTGTAGTGTAGTGCTGCAGGGTGATCGCCAGCCCGTGCTCGACATCGCGGCGGGCCTGGCCCAGGCGGGTGCGGAAGTATTCGTAGCCGGCCGGGTCGATCCACGGGTAGTGCTGCGGCCAGCTGTCCAGGCGCGACTGGTGGATCTGCGGGGCGAACAGTTCGGTCAGCGAGCTGCTGGCCGCTTCCTGCCAGCTGGCGCGGCGGGCGAAGTTGACATAGGCATCGACGGCAAAGCGCACACCGGGTAGTACCAGCTCCTGGGAGCGCAGTTGGTCAGGGTCGAGGCCGACCGCCTGGCCCAGGCGCAACCAGGCTTCGATACCGCCGTCTTCACCCGGCGCACCGTCATGGTCGAGCAGGCGCTGAATCCACTCGCGGCGGATCTCGCGGTCCGGGCAATTGGCGAGGATCGCGGCATCCTTGAGCGGGATGTTGACCTGGTAGTAGAAACGGTTGGCCACCCAGCCCTGGATCTGTTCGCGGCTGGCGCGGCCTTCATACATCGCCACATGGTAAGGGTGATGGATGTGGTAGTAGGCACCCTTGGCGCGCAGGGCCTGTTCGAATTCGGCGGGGGACAGTGCTTTGGCGTCGCTCATGTCGGCTCCTGCTAGAGAGTGATGCTCATACCGTCGAAGGCGACTTCGACGCCACGGCGATCGAGTTCGGCGCGTTCGGCCGAGTCTTCGTCGAGAATCGGGTTGGTGTTGTTGATGTGGATAAGCACCTTGCGTTGCTCAGGGAAGCCTTCCAGCACTTCAAGCATGCCACCGGGGCCGTTCTGCGCCAGGTGACCCATTTCCCGGCCGGTGCGCGTGCCGACACCACGGCGCTGCATTTCATCATCCTCCCACAGGGTGCCGTCGACCAGCAGGCAGTCGGCTTCGTGCATCATCTGCAGCAGCTTGGCATCGACCTGGCCCAGGCCCGGGGCATAGAACAGTTTGCCGCCAGTGCGCAGGTCTTCGACCATCAGCCCAAGGTTATCGCCCGGGTGCGGGTCGAAGCGGTGTGGCGAGTAGGGCGGGGCAGCGCTGCGCAACGGGAAGGGGGTGAAGCGCAGGTTCGGGCAGGCGTCGATGACAAAGCTGCCTTCCAGTTCAATGCGGTTCCACTGCAGGCCGCCGTTCCAGTGGCTGAGCATGCTGAACAGCGGGAAGCCGGTGCTCAGGTCCTGGTGGACCATGTCGGTGCACCAGACCTGATGCGGGCAGCCTTCACGCAGACTCAGCAGGCCGGTGGTGTGATCGATCTGGCTGTCGAGCAGGACAATCGCACTGATCCCGGTGTCGCGCAGGGCGCGTGCGGGCTGCATGGGGGCGAAGGCTTGCAGTTGCGCGCGGATATCCGGCGAGGCGTTGCACAGCACCCAGTGCACACCGTCGTCAGACAGGGCAATCGACGACTGGCTACGCGCTGCAGCGCGCAAGGTACCGTCGCGAAAGCCTTTGCAGTTCTCGCAGTTGCAGTTCCACTGCGGGAATCCGCCACCGGCGGCGGAACCTAGAATCTGGATGTACATGGCCACTCCTGCCGCGTCTTGAAATAAAAACGCCCCGGCTGACCGAGGCGTTGTAACGCAAGCGAACTCAGCGGCTTGCGAAGTACATGGTCACTTCAAAGCCGATACGCAGATCAGTGTAAGCAGGTTTGGTCCACATGGAATGACTCCTTCCGGATTGGTCTGGGTTGGGCGGTTACTGGTTTAGTCCGCTCGGATGACGAGGGGTTCCACTCGCCGAGATTGCGCTATCTTACTAAAAACTACGTACTGAATGGTTAAATCTACGATAAATGCCGTTACATATTCGGTAAGAATCACCCGGTAACCCAGTCGCCGTCTTCGGCTGCGGGGCCATTGGCCAGGATCAGCCAGCCTCGTTTGGCGTGCAAAAGATCCTCGGCGCTCTGTCGCAGCTGTGCGTCATCAATGGCGAGAATCTCTATCTGGAGATCGTTCAGCGTCGTCTGGCTGCGGCCCGCCAGCTGTGCCTGCCAGGCCCACTCGGCGACGTCGGCGTTACTCATTGCGGCTTCGTTCATTTGTTCGGCAAGGGCCTGGCGAACGTCGGGGCTAGCGGTAAGTGTAGTCGGCAGGGACGTGAGGAAATCATCGATATGGGCAAGGATCTGCACGTGGCTGGCACTCGGCGACTGCACGCCGAACAGCAGGCCGTTGACGCCCTGAATCTGACGGAAGGCGCTGAATACGGCGTAACCCAGTTGCAGTTCGACACGCAGGCGTTGATAGAACGGCCCTTGAATGTGCTGTGCCAGCAAACGGGTGCTGGCTTCTTCAGTGATCGCCACGGGGCAGAACAGCAGCAATGCCTGCTCGCTGGCTAGCGGTGGCAGGCAGTGCCAGCGGCGAACAGGCTCCACAACGATCGGGTGATGCGCGCCAGGCTGCCCGGGAACATTCTGCAGTACGCGATTGAGGGTTTGTTGCGGTCCTTCGCCGAATCCAGTGGCCATGGCCTGCCATCGGGCGTGTTGCCACACAGCCTGCAGGTCGCTCTGCCCGAGGGTACAAGCGGGCAAAGGTGCTTCGTCTGGGCCGATGAGCTGCTCGGGGAGCTGGCGGAGCAGGACGCGAATCGGCATGCCGTCGGCTTCACTCGCAGGCTTTGCAGTCCAGCTGGCCGCACCGGGATGTTGGAGTACCTCCAGCGCCTCTTGGGTTACGGCGTCTACCGTTTCAGGTACGCCGGCGCAGCGTAACTGCCAGAACGTGCCACAGGCTTCGAACTGCAATGTCACCCCAGCCCTTGCCGCACGTTCACGCAGGGGCTGCAAAGCCCGGTCCAGGACCAGCCAGAGCGGGGCGTGTGTGGCCGCGGTCAGCTGCCAGCGTAGATAGACGACCCCATGCCGGCGTTCAGGCGGTAGTAGCGGACTCAAACACAGCCCCGTGGGAGCGGGGATGGCTGGGTGGTCGGCGTAATGCACGTTGAGCAAGGGTTCCGGGGCGGGTAAATGCCAGCTCTCAGTGCATGTCGGTGAGTCGCCTTGCAGCAGGCTGTCGAGCAAGCTGTCCAGGGCGTGCCGGGCTTGCTCGCTCAGTGCTTCATAGGGCCGGGCAGCACTGTCACGGCATGCCAGGTCCAAGGCTGTCGCCGCCTGGGCGCGGCACTGTTGCAAGCTTGCGTATTCCTGGTACAGCACCGACCGGTCCACCTCGCGGAAGAACCTTAACCAGCTCTGTACAAGCGCCTGTGCCTGATCACCTATGGCCGCGTCGTTGAGTTTCAGGCGGATGTGCAGCAGTGCCTGACCGGCAAAGCCGTACAACGGCGAACACTCAAGCGCTTGCAACCCTCGATGACGAAGTGCTGCCAGCAGCCCACCTGCCCGGGCATCGGTCAGCCAGGTGCTGAGAAACTCGATGGCCTGTTCCGTGCCCGTCGGTTGTTGCTCCACGGCATACAACAGGTCCAGTTGCTGAGCGCTCAGTTGCGGCTCAAGCCTTTCGTCGACAAGCGTGGGTGGTTGCGTCTGCCCGATCCGAACACCGCTGGCCAGGTGGCTGGCAGCGGCACGGGCCAGCGCTTCCAGTTGCTCAAGGCTTTGCGGGCCGCTCAGGCTCAGGATCATCTGTCCTGCCTGGTAGTAACGCTGGTGATAAGCCTGCAACGCAGTCTGAAAGTCGCGGCTGTGCACGGGCAGGCTGTAGCGGTTGCCGGCCTGGAAACCACTCAGGGGATGCTGGCCGGAAACCCTCTGCAGCAGGGCAAATTGAGCCTGGGCCTGGGGATTGCGCGACCAGGCGATGAATTCGGCATGGATCACTTCACGTTCGCGCAACTGGCGCTGTTGATCGAAAACCGGGCGGGCGAGCATGTCGCACAAACGCTCGAGGCCGCCGGAAAACGCCGCTTGCGGGACTTCGAAAAAGTAGTCGGTGGTGCGCTCGCGGGTACTGGCGTTGACCTGGCCGCCATGACGCTGCACATAGCGCATCAGGCCGTCGCCCTGGGGGAAACGCTCGGTGCCGAGAAACAACAGGTGCTCGAGAAAATGCGCGAGCCCTGCATAAGCGCGCGGGGCGTCATGACTGCCGGCCATGACCCGCACGGCAGCGGCACAGCGCTTCAGCTGCGGGGCATGCCGCAGGATGACTTGCAGGCCATTGTCGAGGATGAGGTGTTGCACAGTGCTGGGCATGACGGTTCCGTTGCAGCGCGAACCGTCATGCTAGCGGATTATCCGCGATCGCGCGGATCGCCATACAGCTCAGGGCGCAGGTCGTGCAGGTAGGGCGTGCTGGCGCGTCCTTCGTGGACCCGTTGCAGTTCCAGGTCTGCCTGCAGTAGGGTGCTGTCGCGGCCGGCCATGGCCAGGATGCTGCCGTCCGGGCCGACAATGCTGCTTTGTCCGCAGTAGTGGATCTCGTCTTCGCTGCCGCAGTAGTTGGCGTAGACCAGGTAGCACTGGTTCTCGTAGGCGCGGGCGCGCACAGTGACCTGGGCAATGAAGTCGTAAGGCACCATGTTCGCCGTCGGCACCAGAATCAGCTCGGCACCGGCCAGGGCCAGGCGCCGGGCATTTTCCGGAAACTCGATGTCGTAGCAGATCAGCAAGCCCAGGCGCCATCCGTTCAATTCCACCACCGGGAAATGATCGGGGCCCGGGCTGAACATCGCCCGGTCCAGACTGCCGAACAGGTGGGTCTTGCGGTAGTTGCACAGGCTGCTGCCATGGGCGTCGATCAGCTGTACGGCGTTGTAGATCCGGCCGTCTTCGGACAGCTCGGGATAACCGTAGGCAATGGCGATGCGATTGCTTTGGGCGATCTCCACCACGGCCATGGCCGAAGGCCCGTCTTCGGCCTCGGCCAGGCGTTCCACGGCCTCGCTGCCGATGTTGTAGCCGCTCAGGAACATCTCCGGACACACCAGCAACTCTGCACCCCGGGCTGCGGCCAGTTGCGCCTGCTGGTGCAGGCGCTCGAGATTGCCGGGTACGTCCAGTGGCTGCGGAGCACCTTGATACAGCGCGATGCGCATGGCGTTACTCCCGTCAGTCGGCGAGGGCGATCGGTCCGATCTCGTTGAATACATCGCCCGGGCCTGGGTTATCAGGATGGGTATGCCCACCGAAGTGATTCATGATACCCCACACCGCATTGAGCGAGGTCTGCACCGCGCCTTCGACCCAGGCCGGGGTCCACGACACGTCGTCACCGGCAATGAAGATACCGCGCTGTTCGGCGGGCATGTCCTGCTGCATGAAGTGCGCGTACATGCGCTGGTTGTAACGGTAATGACCAGGCAAGGCGCCCTTGAACGCCCCGAGGAAATGCGGGTCGGCTTCCCAGGACACGGTGATCGGGTCGCCAATGATGTGGCCGGCGATGTCGACTTTCGGGTAGATCTTCTTCAGCGCGTCGAGGGCCAGCTTCACGCGCTTTTCCACCGGGTGCGGGAGCATCTTCAGGGCGTCGCTCATCCACGAGTAGGACAGGCAGATGACCCCCGGCTTGTCGTCACCGTTGTCGAACAGGTAGGTGCCGCGGGTCAGACGGTCGGTCAGGGTCATGCTCATCAGGTCGCGGCCGGTCTCTGGATCCTTGTCCTTCCAGAACGGCCGGTCGACCATGACGAAGGTTTTCGACGACTGCATGTAGCGGGTACGGTCCAGGGCCATCCACATTTTTTGCGAGAACAGCGACTCTTCACATTCGATCTGGGTGGTCAGCAGCCAGCTCTGGCAGGTGGTGAGCACGGCAGCGTAGTGGCGGGTGTCGCCCCAGTTGTCGGTCACCGCCAGGCGCCCGTCGGCGTCGCGGGCGATGCTCTTGACCCCGGGACGTGGCGCGCCACGGTGTAGCGAGCTGAGGCTGGTGCCTTGCGGCCAGTGTGCGCAACGCTCGGGGACATGACGCCAGATGCCCAGCGGCACTTGCTCGACGCCGCCGACCACCAGGTGTTGGTGATCGTCGCAGTTGGTCATCACCACGCGAAAGATTTCCAGCATCGAGTTGGGGAAGTCCGAGTCCCAGCCGCCGGTACCGAAGCCGACCTGGCCGAACACTTCCCGGTGCAGGAAGCTGAGCTTGGCGAAGGCCTTGGAAGTGGCGACGAAGTCGTAGAAGGTGCGGTCGTCCCACAGCGGCACCAGGGTGTTCCACAGTTCTTTGAGGCGTGGCACATCGCGGTCGCGGATTGCCTGCTGGATGTCACCGAAGCGGGCGCCATCTTCCAGCGCGTCGGCCCAGGCATCGGCAACCTCCTGGAACAGCTTCGGCAGGTCGGAGAGTTTTTCCGCGTAGTGGGTCTGGCCTTCCAGGTCGATGACCGTACTGCCTGAGGCCGGCGTCAGCGGGTTGGGAAAGGGCTTGGTCTCAAGGCCCAGCTTGTCCACATAGTGATAGAACGCCGTGGATGATACCGGGAAGCGCATACCGCCAAGTTCGGCGATGATCCCGTCGGTGCCTTCGAAGGTCTGCGAACGCAGGCGGCCACCCATCTTCGACGCTTCGTAGACCACCGGTTTGAGGCCCAGCTTCATCAGCTCGTAGGCCGCCACCAGGCCGGCGATACCGGCACCGACAATCGCCACTTCTTCACCGTGGCGCTCGGCCGGAATACTGCCCAGGCCTGCGGGGTGCTCGATCCAGTCGTCAAAGGCGAACGGGAAATCCGGGCCGAAAATAGTGACAGGTTTCTTGCCATCGGCGGGGTGGCGATTGTTCTTGTTCATAGATGACCTTGCCAGGGCTGCGCAGGATGCGGAGCTTGAGTATAGGAAAACGCTGGCGGTCAGTTTAGAGGGTGGGAGTTACGTAATTAAGATGCAGAGTGTCGTCTATTTGTGATGTTACTTGTCGGTTTGTATGGTTATTTCGTCATATCGTCAGGCCGCGTTTACCCGCGGTCAACCTTGCTGCTGAGGATGATCGAGGTCGTGGTCTTTTCCACACCTTCGACACTGCCGATCTGGTCGAGTAACTGGTCCAGCTGCTCCGGCGAATCACTGCGCAGCCAGGCCACGTAGTCGAACTCGCCACTTACCGCGCACAGCTGCTGGACTTGCCCCATGGCACTCAGGCGGCGCACCACGTCCTTGCCCGAGCGTGGTTGCACTTTGATCCCGACATAGGCCTGCAAGCCGCCGTCGATCAGGCGCTGGCCCAGGCGTACGCCATAGCCGCTGATGACCTTGGTCTTTTCCAGGCGCGCCAGGCGCGAGGTCACCGTGGTGCGTGCGATGCCCAACTGCCGGGCCAGCATGGCGACACTTTCGCGGGCATTGATCTGCAGTAGCGAAATCAGTTGGCGGTCGATTTCATCGAGGGCGACGGGACGGCTGTCGGACATGGAGACTCTCGGGTGTGCGCCGCGTAGTACGGCGCATGAACTGAATGCATTAGCCTATCCACACCGGACACTGGCGAGCAAGCCGTGCTTGCTCAACTGCGCACCAGTGCCTGCACTTCATCGAGGGTTTTGTAAGGAATCACTGTGCGTGGCAGGCGGGAGGTGGGCGACAGGTTGTAGACGGCGAAATCCTTGTCGACCACCGACTCGGCCAGCAACTCGAAGGACGGCAGGATGCGCGAATCGAAGTGTTGGTCCAGGCCGCAAGGTGACAGCTTGGAATGTCGGTTTTCGTAGAACCTGCCGACATTCTGGTTCAAGTCCACGCCAACCATGAAGACCTTGTTGAAACCTGCATGGTAGGCAATCTGCAGCGCTACGTAAGCCACCGTGCGTGCATCAAAGAAGCCGCGGTGCAGGTTCTTGCTGAACCCCAGGGGTTTCCTGCGACTGCCCGGGAAGGGGCGATTGCGGATGAGCTCAGGGTCTTTTCGCAGCAGGTCGGAAAACCTCGCCTTGCGGGCTTTGCGCAGAAAATACAGCTCGCCGCTGGCGGCAACACCGGCGGACTTGTAGTGATCTTCCCAGAGCGCAACCCGTTCACTGCGGCGCATGGCTTCGGCAAACAGCTCGGGTTGCTGGTTGGAAAAGTCCTTGTCCGTGCAGACATAAAAAAATGGCTTGATCGGCGTATCGACGAACATGGAGATCGCGCCGTTCATTGTGATCATCGGAATGTCGGAGAATTCATGGAAAGGAAAGTCCTTTGCCGAACTGCCCGAAGCGATCACGAAAACCGAGCCTGACCCTGCATTGCGGCATTCATCGAAATGGCTGACGCTCAAAGGCACGTCAGAAATCAACCGTGCTGTGGAAGCGTCCATTTTAGATTTCCTTAACTGCATCGATGATTGGGGATGGCTGGGCGAAGACCACTTATTTTATAAGTTTTCCTGACCTGATTGCTAATAGCTGCGAAGCAGCATGGGTGATGGGCAATAGGCGATGTGCATTGGCAGGTGCCAGAAAAGCAAAAAACCGCGCAATGCGCGGCTTTTTATTTGGTGGGCCCACACGGACTTGAACCGTGGACCAAAGGATTATGAGTCCTCTGCTCTAACCAACTGAGCTATAGGCCCCAGTGGTCGCGGATTATAACGAGGGTTTCCAGGCTGTGCCATCCGAAAGATCCGAAACTGCTATACGAAGGAATGACGCGGCGAATTCCTCCGCAGGTAACGGCAGGCTGACGATGTAGCCCTGGATCTGCTCGCAGCCTTCGGCGGCGAGAAATTGCTGTTGGGCCTGGTTCTCGACGCCTTCGGCAATGATGGTCAATTGCATGCTGCGCCCCAGGGCAATGATCGCCCGGGCGATGGCGGCATCGTGGGGGTCATCCGGCAGGCCGCGAATGAACGATTGGTCGATCTTGAGGATGTCCAGCGGCAGGCGCTTGAGGTAGCTCAGTGACGAGTAGCCGGTGCCAAAGTCGTCGATCGCCAGTTGCACTCCCAGGTGCTTGAGCTGGTGGAGAATGGCCAGGGCTTCTTCGGCCTGGCTCATGATGAAATTCTCGGTGATTTCCAGTTGCAGGTCACCGGCTTTGAGCTGGTGAGTCTTGAGCAACTGTTCAATGCGTTTGATCAAACTGGTTTGACGCAGTTGGGCGCCGGCCAGGTTGACCGACAGCGGTCCGAAGGCCTGATAGTGTTTCTTCCAGGCCTGCATTTGCCGGCAGGCCTGCTCCAGTACCCAGTCGCCCAGTTGCAGAATCATTCCGTTCTCTTCAGCCAGGCCGATGAAATGTTCTGGAGGTACGTCGCCAAACAGCGGGTGGGTCCAGCGAATCAGGGCTTCGGCGCCCACCAGGCTCTGGGTTTTCAGGCTGAATTTGGGCTGGTAGCTCAGGCTCAGCTCGTTGCGCTCTATGGCCCGGCGCAATTCGTGTTCCAGGGCAATGCGCTCGCTGGCCTGGGCCGTGAGGTCGCGGGTGTAGCATTCGACCCGGTTGCGGCCTTTGGCCTTGGAGCGGTACATCGCTGCGTCGGCATTGCGGATCAACGAGGCGACATCGGTGCCGTCCTGCGGGTACAGGCTGGTGCCGATGCTCGCGCTGGTGAAGAACTCGTGTTCGCCGGCCTGGAACGGCGCGCTGAAGCAGGCCAGCAATTTGTTGGCGATATGACTGGCGTCGCTGGGCTGGTGCAGGCCGGGCAACAGGATGATGAACTCATCCCCTCCCAACCGCGCCACTGTATCGATATCGCGCACCTGTTCTTTCAGGCGCTGGGCGATGCCTTTGAGCAGCAGGTCGCCGACCGGATGGCCAAGGCTGTCATTGATGTGCTTGAAACGGTCGAGGTCGAGAAACAGCACGGCTCCCTGACGTTTTGAGCTCTGGGCACAAGTGAGGGCCGCCTGCAGGCGGTTTTCGAACAGCGTGCGGTTGGGCAAGCCAGTGAGTGGGTCGTGGTGAGCCTGGTAGTCGAGTTTCGCCTGGGCATGCTTGAGGCTGGAAATATCGGCGAACACCGCGACAAAGTGGGTGATGGCCCGCTCGCTGTTGCGCACGGCACTGATGGTCAGCCAGCTGGGATACAGCTCGCCGTTTTTGCGCCGGTTGTGGATTTCGCCCTGCCAGTGCCCTTCGGCGGTCAACTGGTGCCACATGGCGGCATAAAAAGCGCTGTCGTGCTGGCCCGAGGCGAGCAGGCGCGGTGTTTGTCCCAAGGCTTCGAATTCGCTGTAACCGGTGATTTCGCTGAACGCCCGGTTGACGGCGCTGATGCGTTGTTCGGTGTCAGTGATCAACACGCCTTCGGCGGTATTTTCAAACACAGTGGCGGCCAGTTGCAGCTTTTCCTGCATCAGGTGGCGTTCGGTGATGTCGCGGGCGATGGTCAGCATGCAGTCGACACCGGCTATCGGCAATGGCCGGGCAGACAGCTCGCACAGGCGTATCTGGCCGTCGCTGCGGCGGATGTGGCAGCTGAAATCACGGACGAAGCCGTCTTTTTTCAGCATTTCCAGCAGGCGCCGACGTTCGTTGAGATCCACCCAGATGCCCAGGTCCAGCGAGGTGTGATCCAGCGAGGTATGGCTGTCGAAGCCGGTCAGGCGGCAGAAACCTTCGTTGACCTCAAGCAGCAAGCCATCACTCTGGCGCGACAGCAGCAGACCGTCAGGGGAAGCATGGAAGGCCTTGGCGAACTTTTCTTCGGAGGTTTGCAGTTGCTCCTGGGTTTCCTTGAGCTGGCTGATATCGCGCACGGCCACAACCAGGGCTGGTGTGTTGTCGAGCTCAAAGGTCTCCGCCGAGATCAAACCGGTGAACAACTGGCCGTTGCTGCGCCGGAACAGCGTTTCCAGGTTACGTATGCTGCCTGACTGCAGGCGCAGGAGTAATCCTGGGCCGATCCCGTCGACTCCCCAGATACTCAACTCTGTAGCGGTGCGGCCAATGACCTGCGCCGAGCTCAAGCCGATCTGCTCTTCGAAGGCCTCGTTGACCTCCAGCAAACAGCCGTCGCTGAGGCGGGCGATCAGCAGGATGTCGGGGCACTGCTGGAACACCGAGGCGAATTTCTGCTCCGACAGACGCAGAGCATCCTCGGCATTCTTGGTTTCGCTGATATCGATCATCAGGCCGCGCATCACCGGCTTGTGCCCATGCTCGATCAGGCTGACGATATCGCGCACCCACAGGCTGCGGCCATCGGCGCAAATCACCCGATAATCGAGGCTGTGGTCGCGTCCGGCAGCGGTCTCGCTGTCGCAGTAGGCCTGGGCCCAAAGGGCGTCGTCGGGGTGAATGATGCTGCGCCAGAAGCCCGGGCGCAGCCAATGTACCAGCGGGTAGCCGAGCAGGTCTTCGGCATGCGGCGAGACGTAGCTGTAAGTAAAGTCATTGGCATCGGCTTCCCAGGCAATCGCCGAGAGGCTTTCGATCAGGCCACGGTAGTGGTATTCGCTGCTGCGCAGTTCCTGTTCCAGAGCGATGCGCCGGGAAATTTCCGAACTCAGCCGCCGGTTGACCCGCATCATTGCCGCCAGTATTGCCACCAACAGCAATATGCCGGGCAGTCCGTAGATCAACAGGTCGTACCAGAGGGTCCGGTGATCGAGGACATTGCCGACCCAGCGCTCCTGGATCTTGCTGATTTCGCTGGTGCTCATGTCGGCCATGACTTTGTCGAGAATGCCGACCAGGATCTTTTGCTCCCGCGGTACCGCCATGGCCAGCTGGTAGCGGTAGTTGGTTTCACCGCTGACATACAGACCGTCGAGTTTGAGCTGGCGCAGGCTCCAGATACTCGATGCGAGGTCGCCGACCACTGCGTCGACTTCATCGGTGGCCAGTGCCTGCAGGGCCGAGCTGACGTTGGGCAGGGCCACCAGGTTCAGGTCAGGGTGATGGGTACGCAGCAATTCATGCGGTGCATAGTTCTCTACCACGGCAATCTTCAGCCCGTAGAGGTCTTTCAGGGTGCGCGGTTGCGCTCCGCCCTCATGGGCCAGAATGACGATCGGGAAATCCAGGTAGGGGCGGGTGAAGGCCAGGAAACCCTGACGCTCCGGTGTCGACATGACTCCAGGGAGTAACTCCAGCTGGTTTCGCCGTGCCTGTTCAAGCACGGCAGACCAACTGGAAGGCTCGACCGGTTTGAACGCTACGCCCAGTCGTTCCTGGATAAGGGCAATGTAATCGGCAGCCAATCCCTGGTAGCGACCATCCTGGTCACGGTATTCAAACGGTGGCCAGGATGCGTCGACGCCCAGGCGCAGCTGCGGGTGGGCGCTGAGCCAGGCTTGTTCTTCGTCGGTCAGGGTCAAGGCGCCGGCCGTTGCGCTCCAGAGCATCTGGAACAGCAACAGGAGGGCCGGCATTTTGGGCATAACGGCCTCGTCACACAGATGAACTGCTTCGAGTGTAGACGGGCATTTCTGCGCCAGGGTAGTGGCGAAAGACTTAAAGTGTGTGATCGCAGAAAAGAAAAACCCCGGCCTGGGCCGGGGTTTGTCATCACTCGTCGAGGAAGGAGCGCAAATGCTCGCTTCGCGTCGGGTGGCGCAGCTTGCGCAGCGCCTTGGCTTCAATCTGACGGATCCGTTCACGGGTCACGTCGAACTGCTTGCCGACCTCTTCGAGGGTGTGATCGGTGTTCATGTCGATACCGAAACGCATGCGCAGCACTTTGGCCTCGCGCGCGGTCAGACCGGAGAGCACATCACGGGTCGCTTCCTTGAGGCTTTCGACCGTGGCGACATCGATTGGCGACTGCATGGTCGAGTCTTCGATGAAGTCACCCAGATGCGAGTCTTCGTCATCGCCGATCGGGGTTTCCATGGAGATCGGCTCTTTGGCGATCTTCAATACCTTGCGGATTTTGTCCTCAGGCATTTCCATGCGCTCACCCAGCTCTTCCGGGGTCGGTTCGCGACCCATTTCCTGCAGCATCTGCCGGGAAATACGGTTGAGCTTGTTGATCGTCTCGATCATGTGCACCGGAATACGGATGGTGCGGGCCTGGTCGGCGATCGAACGGGTGATCGCCTGGCGAATCCACCAGGTGGCATAGGTCGAGAACTTGTAACCGCGACGGTATTCGAACTTGTCCACCGCCTTCATCAGGCCGATGTTGCCTTCCTGGATCAGGTCGAGGAACTGCAGGCCGCGGTTGGTGTACTTCTTGGCGATCGAGATAACCAGACGCAGGTTGGCCTCAACCATTTCCTTCTTCGCGCGACGAGCCTTGGCTTCACCGATCGACATGCGACGGTTGATGTCCTTGATCTCGGCGATGGTCAGACCGGTTTCGGTTTCCAGGTCGATCAGCTTCTGCTGGCAAGCGACGATCGCGTCGTTCTTCTCGCCCAGCGCGGCGGCCCACTTGGTGCTGCGCTTGGAAAGGTCACCGCTCCAGGTCTGGTCGGTCTCGTTGCTCGGGAACAGGCGCAGGAAGTCGGCGCGTGGCATGCGTGCGTCACGGACACACAGTTGCATGATGGCGCGTTCTTGCTGACGCAGACGATCCAGGGCACTGCGAACGCGTTCGACCAGTACTTCGAACTGCTTTGGCACCAGCTTGATCGGCATGAACAGTTCTGCCAGTTCAAGCATCGCCTTGAGGCTGTCCTTGTGCTGGCGGCCGTTCTTTTTCAGTACTTTGAGGGTGGCGTTCAGTTGTTCCTGGACGGCACCAAAGCGCTGTTGGGCAACGACTGGATCGGGACCGCTTTCGGCCTCTTCCTCATCGTCACTGCCTTCTTTCTCTTCGTCTTCTTCGTCGTCGGCTTCGGCCTTGGCCGGTGCTTTCGGATCGACAGGCGGCGGTACTTCGGCCGGCGGGGCGATGCCGTCGTCCGGGTCGATGTAGCCACTGAGAACATCCGACAGGCGGCCGCCTTCGGCGGTTACCCGGTCGTATTCGCTGAGAATGTATTCGACAGTACCCGGGAAGTGAGCGATAGCGCCCATGACTTCGCGAATACCTTCTTCGATACGCTTGGCGATTTCGATCTCGCCTTCGCGGGTCAGCAGCTCGACGGTACCCATTTCACGCATGTACATGCGCACTGGGTCCGTCGTGCGACCGATATCGGTTTCCACAGCCGCCAACGCAGCGGCGGCTTCTTCAGCTGCGGCTTCGTCGGTATCGGCTTCGGCCAACAAAAGGGCATCCGCATCCGGAGCACTCTCGAATACGTTGATCCCCATGTCGTTGATCATGCGGATGATGTCTTCCACCTGCTCCGGATCTGAAATATCCTCTGGCAGGTGGTCGTTGACCTCCGCGTAAGTCAGGTAGCCCTGCTCACGACCGCGGGTGATCAACTCTTTGATGCGAGACTGCTGTTGCGCTTTTCCGGACATAACACCCTATCCACTGAAGGTCTTGGCGGGCAAAAAACAAGCCGAGGATTATACCCGAGCTAGGACCTCACGCGCCAGTTGAGGTCGGGGTTTGTGCGGGAACATTCCGGCTTAACAGGTCGCGCAGCTGATTTTTTTCCTCTGCGCTCAGTTCACTTTGACGTGCTTTCCTGAGCAAATGTTCCAGGCTTCGCTCGCGTTGGCGAGCGGACAAGCTAGTTATAGTGTCGAAAAACTGTTGTTCAAGGTTGTCGGCATCGATCAGCCATTCCTTTTCTGCCAATGCCCGCAGCAATCGGCCTTGTTCAGTGCCGTGCCAGCGTGCAATCAGCTGTAGTGAGCGTAGCTCAGGATTCTTTTGCAACGCTTCCAGCAGCGCCACCAGCAGCTGGGCGTAGACGTGTTCTTCGGCCGCGAAATGGCCGGCATCTTCGACTTTTTTGGCCAGCTGCGGATGGTGCAGCAGGGTACGCAAAGCGCTCAAGGTCGGGGGTTCCACCGAAGTCGGCACCCGTGGCGGCGCATCCTGGCGTTGACCGTTGCGCTCCCAGGGCTTGCCCTTCTTGTCCCACGGTTTGCCTTCCCATTTCTTCTTGCCGCCCTTGTTCGGCGTCCACTGCTGTTGCGGCGGCGCGTACTCGGGTTGGTGGAAGTCACCGTAGTCCGGGGTGTAGTCGGGAATGGCGTCGTAATCGATGCCCGGGTCGTAGCTGGGTGGCGCTTCGCTGGGGGCGCTATGGCTCAGTTGCTCGACCTGCTGGTTGTCGAGCCCGGTGATTTCCTTGAGGCGATTGCGCATCAATGCGCGAAGGTTGGCGCCGGGCACTTTTTCGATCAACGGTGCTGCCAGGGTGGCCATATGCGCCTTGCCCTCAAGCGAGCGCGGGTCGGCTTCTTCGGTCAGCTGCTGGAAAAAGTAGTCGGCCAGAGGCTGGGCATGCTGGTTGATGCGGGCGCGGAACGCGTCAGTGCCTTCGGCGCGGACCAGGGTGTCCGGGTCTTCACCTTCGGGCAGGAACAGGAAGCGTGCTTTGCGGCCGTCCTGCAGGCTCGAAAGGGTGGCCTCCAGGGCGCGCCAGGCGGCATTGCGGCCAGCCTGGTCGCCGTCGAAGCAGAACAATACGCTGGGTACCACGCGGAACAGGCGCTTGAGGTGCTCTTCGCTGGTGGCGGTACCCAGGGTCGCCACCGCATTGCGCAGGCCTTGCTGGGCCAGGGCAATGACGTCCATGTAGCCTTCGACGACGATGATTTCATCGAGGTTGCGGTTGAACTTGCGCGCCTCGTAGAGCCCGTACAGCTCCTGGCCTTTGTGGAACACCGGGGTTTCCGGGGAGTTCAGGTACTTGGGCTTGTCGTCGCCGAGCACCCGGCCGCCAAAGGCGATGACCCGGCCGCGACTGTCGCGGATCGGAAACATGACCCGGTCACGGAAGCGATCGTAGCGCTTGCCAGACTCGGCGTTCTCGATCAGCAGGCCGGCATCGATCATGGCCTTCTGTTGCAGGGTGTCGCTGCTCAGATGCTTGAACAGGTTGTCCCAGCCGGGCGGGGCATAGCCGAGACCGAAGTCGCGAGCGATTTCCCCGGACAGGCCACGGCCCTTGAGGTATTCCACCGCCGAGCGACGGGTCGGGTGGCTTTTCAGGGCCTGGCGATAAAATTCGGCAGCCGCTTCCAGCAGGGGGTATAGCGGCGAGTCGGTGGGTTGCCGGGGCTTTTGCCCGCGTCCGCCTTCCTCGCGAGGGACTTCCATGCCGGCAGCCTTGGCCAGTTCCTCGACGGCCTGGGGGAAGTCCAGGTTGTCGTGGTCCATGATGAAGCCAAGGGCGTTGCCGCCCGCGCCGCAGCCAAAGCAGTAATAGAACTGCTTGTCGGGGCTGACGCTGAAGGACGGGGTTTTTTCCTTGTGGAACGGGCAGCAGGCGGTGAGGTTTTTGCCGGCCTTTTTCAGCTGCACGCGCGAACTCACCACATCGACGATGTCGGTACGGTTGAGGAGGTCGTCGATGAAGCTTTGGGGAATCAGCCCGGCCATGGCACTCTCATCATCAGGCGATAAGCAAGTGTAATCGCTAATGCTGCGGGAACGGCTGCGCGTTCGAGCGATGTCGAATGGCGTAACACAAAATTCGGAAAGACGTGCTCGTCTGTAGCCGGTGAGGGCTCGTCAGTAATGACGTGCACAGCTGGCGTTGAGGCCAGTTCTGACGTTTCAGGCAGGTTGTCCACACTGCAGGGCAATGGGACGCCTCGGGCACGAAGGCCTGAGGATCAAACAACTACTGCCGGCAGCCCGGCTTTGGGCCGGGCGAGGCAGAAGCTTGCGACGGACGTCTGTATTAGTACAGACGAACGGCGCGGCGCTGTTCGCGCTGAACTTTCTTGGCGTGACGTTTAACAGCGGCTGCTGCTTTGCGCTTACGCTCAGAAGTCGGCTTCTCGTAAAATTCGCGGCTACGAACTTCAGCCAGAACACCGGCTTTTTCGCAGGAGCGCTTGAAACGACGCAGAGCTACGTCGAAGGGTTCATTCTCTTTAACTTTGACGGCTGGCATCCAGAGCTACCTTCATTCATTACCGGGGGTCAACGAACTCGTGGCAAAACTGTGCACTGGAGAACGTCGGTTTTTAAGGGTTGCGGATGTTAACCCTTAGCCAGCCGGAATGCAAAGCCTCTGATCGAAAACCGCTGGTCGGCACCGGGAGTGGGGACTATCATGCGCGCCTTCGAATTCAGCCTCCACAAGGCGCAGACCCATGCTAGTACTGGGATTGGAAACATCCTGCGACGAAACCGGCGTCGCATTATACGACAGTGAACGCGGTCTTTTGGCCGATGCATTGTTCAGTCAGATCGACCTGCACCGTGCCTATGGCGGCGTGGTGCCGGAGCTCGCCTCACGCGATCACGTCAAGCGCATGCTGCCGTTGATCCGCCAGGTGCTGGACGAGGCCGACTGTGTCGCTACCGAAATTGATGCCATTGCCTATACCGCCGGCCCCGGGCTGGTCGGTGCGCTGCTGGTGGGGGCGTCCTGCGCCCAGGCCCTGGCGTTTGCCTGGGGTATTCCGGCGTTGGGCGTGCATCACATGGAAGGTCATCTGCTCGCGCCGATGCTCGAAGAGCAGCCGCCTGAGTTCCCGTTTGTCGCCTTGCTGGTGTCCGGTGGACATACCCAGCTGGTGCGTGTGGACGGCATTGGCCGTTACCAATTGTTGGGTGAAACCCTTGATGACGCAGCGGGTGAGGCGTTCGACAAGACCGCCAAGCTGATGGGGCTGAATTATCCAGGTGGCCCGGAGATCGCCCGCCTTGCGACTCAGGGCGTTCCCGGACGTTTCGTTTTCCCGCGGCCGATGACCGATCGTCCTGGCCTGGATTTCAGCTTCAGCGGCCTCAAGACCTTTGCCCTGAACACCTGGCAGCAGTGCCAGAGTGCTGGAGACGACGGCGAGCAAACCCGTTGCGACGTGTCACTGGCCTTCCAACAGGCGGTGGTGGAGACTCTGACCATCAAGTGCAAGCGTGCCCTGAAGCAGACCGGCCTCAAGCGCCTGGTGATCGCCGGTGGTGTCAGTGCCAACAAGGCCCTGCGGACCTCGCTGGAAGACATGCTCGCGGGCATCAAGGGTAATGTGTACTACGCGCGCCCACAGTTCTGCACCGATAATGGCGCCATGATTGCCTATGCCGGTTGCCAGCGTCTGGCTGCAGGGCAGCAGGAAAGTCTGGCGATCAGTGTGCAGGCACGCTGGCCGATGGAGCAGCTGGCGCCGCTGTGATGAGCGGCGTTCATGCGTCCGATTCAGAAATGCCGTTCGCGGCCGGCAAAAAGGTCGCGTAGATTGCCGCGGTGACGCCAGACGATCAGCACGGTCAGCACGCTGATCGGCAATAGCGCTTCCGGCTCGCGCCAGGCCAGCAGTGGCAGGGTCAGAGGTGTGGCGATCAGTGCTGCGAGGGAGCTGGTGCGGGTCAGGTAGAAGGTCAGCAGCCAGGCGCAGATGGCCAGCAGTGCTGCTGGCGGGTAGAGCCCCAGTAACAGGCCGGCAGCGGTGGCGACACCTTTGCCGCCGCGAAAGCAGAAGTACACCGGAAACAGGTGGCCGATGACTGCACACACGCCGATCCAGGCCTGTTGTTGCAGGTCAAGGCCGGCAAGATTGGCGACCAGCACGGGCAGCAAGCCCTTGCACAGGTCGCCAAGCAGGGTCAGGACCGCCAGTTTGCGGCCGGCCAGACGCAGCATGTTGGTTGCCCCGGCGTTGCCAGAACCGCTCATGCGCGGGTCCGGGCTGCCATTGAGGCGGCTGAGGAGTATGGCAAAGGACAGCGAGCCAAGCAGGTAGGCGAGCAGCGCCAGTAACCAAAACATGCTAACTATTCCGGGCGAGGACGCCTTGATTCTAACGGCGCCAGTCGCCCTTGTCGTGCAGTGGAGAGAAGTGCTTGGACAGAGTGTTCATCGAAGGCCTGGAAGTCGATACCGTCATCGGTGCCTATGACTGGGAGCGTGGCATTCGCCAGTGCCTGCGCCTGGACCTGCGTTTTGCCTGGGACAACCGGCCGGCAGCGGCGGGCGACGACCTGACCCTGGCCCTGGATTACGCCAGTGTAACTGCGCGTATCCAGGCATTTGCCGAGCAAGCGGAGTTTGAACTGGTTGAAACCTTTGCCGAACGCCTTGCGGCAGTGCTGATGAGCGAATTCCAGATTCCCTGGCTATCCCTCAAGTTGACCAAGCCCGGCGCCATCGCGGCCGCCACTGGAGTGGGCGTGGAGATTGAGCGCGGATGTCTCTGAACCGGGTTTACCTTGGCCTTGGCAGTAATGTCGAGCGTGAACGGCATTTGACGGCGGGGCTGGATGCGCTGGCTGTTTTTCTGCAGGACATGCAGTGTTCGGCTGTGTTCGAAAGCCAGGCGGTAGGCATAAAAAGCGGTCCGTTCTTCAATCTGGTGGTGACCGGATTGACCGATATGCCGTTGATGGAGCTCGACCGTCGGCTCAAGTTCATCGAGGCTGACAATGGCCGCTATGCGCCAGAGCGCAAAGGCCTGCCGCTGGATATCGATGTGCTGATGTACAACGATCTGCATGGCAGTTTTGACGGCCTGGTGCTGCCCCGCGCCGAGATCCTCAAGAATGCCTTTGTGCTGTGGCCGCTTTCGTTGATTGCCCCTGAGCTGCTGCATCCGGGAGCAGGCAAAACCATGGGCCGGTTGTGGGAAGAGGCGCAGATCGACCAGGTGCTTGCGCCCGTGCCCTTTGAGTGGCGTGAGCAACAATTAACCGATCTTTGAGGCCCAATCGCTGGCAAGGCCAGCTCCCACAAGGTTCTTGTGCGAGACAGTGTGGGAGCCGGCCTTGCCGGCGATGCGAGCGCCACGGTATCAGCTGCGGAAACTGTCCTTGTAAACCTGCAGCGCTTTCAGCCGCTCGCCCTTCAGTGCTTCACCCAGCGCCTGGCCAGTGAGCCCTTGCTGCACCAGTGGCTGCACCTGTACTGCCCGCGCTGCCGCCGCTGCACCGCGCAGGTAATCGGCTTGGGGGTACTGCCGCTGCTCCAGTCCCTTGCGTCCCCGAGCATCCATTTCACAAGCAGCAATGAACTCCTCAAAACGCTGCGGCCGACGATAAACATCGAAGCTTTGCAGCAGTTCAAGCAAGGTCGACGCCCTGAGTTCCAGGGCGCGGTGGCAGTGCGTGTGGTACTCACCGACCAGTGCCGCCAGCTCCTGACACTCACGTGGCACCTTGAAACGCTGGTTGACGGCTTTGATCAGCTTGAGCCCGCGTTGTTCGTGAGCGATGTGCCGCGGCCATTCCTCCTCCGGGGTAAGCCCTTTGCCCAGATCGTGGAGCAGGCAAGCCCAGCGCACGCTCAGGGGTTGCTGATGCTGTGCGGCTTGTGCGAGGACCGAGAGGGTGTGTATGCCAGTGTCGATTTCCGGATGGTGGGCTGCAGGTTGCGGTACGCCGAACAGAGTGTCGAGTTCAGGCATCAGCTCTTTGAGGGCGCCACAATCGCGCAGCACCTGAATGAACACCTGAGGTTGATCCTCCATCAGTGCCCGGGAAATTTCTTTCCAGTTGCGCTCGGCGGTGAGTGCCTGGAGTTCACCGGATTCGCTGAGCTGGCGCATCAGCTCAATGGTTTGCGGCGCTACCTTGAAACCCATTGCGGCATAGCGCGCGGCAAAGCGGGCGACGCGCAGGACCCGCAGGGGATCTTCGGCGAATGCCGGGGAAACATGGCGTAAAATTCGGGCTTCGAGATCTTTCTGGCCGCCATAAGGATCGCTGACGTTACCCTGCTCATCTTCGGCCATGGCGTTGATGGTCAGGTCGCGCCGGATCAGGTCTTCCTCGAGGGTTACCTCGGGGCTGGCGTGAAAGGTGAAGCCACCGTAACCGCGGCCACTCTTGCGCTCGGTGCGCGCCAGGGCGTATTCCTCGCCGCTTTTGGGGTGGATGAACACCGGAAAGTCGGCACCCACGGGCCGATAGCCGAGTGCCTGCATTTGCTCTGCGCTAGCGCCGACCACAACCCAGTCGATATCACTGACCGGCCGGCCGAGCAGGCGGTCGCGTACGGCACCGCCGACTTTGTAGATCTGCATGAAAATCCTCCGTTGATGCCACAGGATACCCTGTCTGGCAGCAACGGAGGGCTGGCTAGAGGTGCACGACCGCCAGGTCCAGGCGCCCGTACTCGGCCTCGCCATGCTCGCCCTTGGGCGGCACGTGGTGGGTTTTCATGATCTGGTCACCCTGCAGGGTTTCCAGGTGGATATCGAAGCCCCAGAGGCGGTGCAGGTGTTTGAGAACCTCCTCGGTCGAGTCGCCTAGCGGCTTGCGATCGTGTTGCTGGTGGCGCAGGGTCAGGGAACGGTCGCCACGACGGTCAATGCTCCAGATCTGCACGTTGGGTTCGCGGTTGCCCAGGTTGTATTGGGCGGCCAGGGTTTCACGGATGATCCGGTAGCCGCTTTCGTCATGGATGGCCGGTACCAGCAGGTCATCGCGCTGGTCGTCATCGAGGATGCTGAACAGCTTGAGGTCGCGGATCACCGTGGGTGACAGGTACTGCAGGATGAAGCTCTCGTCCTTGAAGCTGCTCATGGCGAACTTGATGGTCGACAGCCAGTCGCTGCCGGCGATTTCCGGGAACCAGCGGCGGTCTTCTTCGGTGGGGTGTTCGCACATGCGCCGGATGTCCCGGTACATGGCAAAACCCAGCGCATAGGGGTTGATGCCGCTGTAGTAGGGGCTGTCGAAGCCGGGCTGGAACACCACGCTGGTGTGCGACTGCAGGAACTCCATCATGAAGCCCTCGGTGACCAGGCCTTCGTCGTACAGGTCGTTCATCAGGGTGTAGTGCCAGAAAGTCGCCCAGCCCTCGTTCATCACCTGGGTCTGGCGTTGCGGGTAGAAGTACTGGGCGATCTTGCGCACGATGCGCACGATCTCGCGTTGCCAGGGTTCGAGCAGCGGTGCGTGTTTTTCGATGAAGTAGAGAATGTTCTCCTGCGGCTCGGCCGGAAAGCGCGCGTTGTCACGGTCGCTGTTCTTGTCGGCACCTTTGGGAATGGTCCGCCACAGATCGTTGATCTGCTTTTGCAGGTGTTCTTCGCGTTCCTTCTGCCGCCGCCGTTCCTCCTCGGCGGAAATCGGGTAGGGGCGTTTGTAGCGGTCGACACCGTAGTTCATCAGGGCGTGGCAGGAGTCGAGCAGGTCTTCCACCGCATCGATGCCGTGGCGCTCCTCGCACTGGGTGATGTACTGCTTGGCGAACACCAGGTAGTCGATGATCGAGCTGGCATCGGTCCAGGTGCGGAACAGGTAATTGCCCTTGAAGAAGCTGTTGTGCCCGTAACAGGCGTGAGCAACCACCAGGGCCTGCATGCAGATGGTGTTTTCTTCCATCAGGTAGGCAATGCACGGGTCGGAGTTGATCACGATCTCGTAGGCCAGGCCCATCTGGCCTCGGCTGTAGGACTTCTCGGTGCTGAGGAAGTGTTTACCGTAGGACCAATGGTGATAGCCCAGAGGCATGCCGACGGACGCGTAGGCATCCATCATCTGCTCGGCGGTGATCACTTCGATCTGGTTGGGGTAGGTGTCCAGGGCATAGCGCTCGGCCAGGCGGCTGATTTCCCGGTCATAGGCCTGGATCAGTTCGAATGTCCATTCGGACCCGGTGGATATGGGGTGGCGCTTCTGCTCTCTAGCGGTCATGTCACTAACCTGCGCTGGAAGAGTTCACGGAAGACCGGATAGATATCGCCGGCCGACACCAGCTGCTGCTGGGCGAACGTATCGGCAAAGGCTTCGCCGATGCGTTCATATTCGAACCACAATGCCTGATGTTCGCGGGGGGTGATCTCAACGTAAGTGTAGTACTGGACGAACGGCATGATCTGCTTGGTGAGGATTTCGCGGCAGATCGGTGAATCATCGTTCCAGTTGTCGCCGTCGGAGGCTTGGGCGGCGTAGATGTTCCATTCGTTGGCCGGGTAGCGTTCGGCCATGATCTCCTGCATCAGTTTCAGGGCACTGGAGACGATGGTGCCGCCGGTTTCCCGGGAGTAGAAGAATTCCTCTTCGTCGACTTCACGGGCACTGGTGTGGTGGCGGATGAACACCACTTCGATTTTGTCGTAGTTGCGCTTGAGGAACAGGTACAGAAGGATGAAAAAACGCTTGGCGATGTCCTTGGTGGCCTGGGTCATGGACCCGGAAACGTCCATCAGGCAGAACATCACCGCTTTCGAGCTGGGGTTGGGTTGCTTGATCAGCAGGTTGTACTTGAGGTCGAAGGTGTCGAGGAAAGGTACGCGGTTTATTCTTGCGCTCAGGCGCTCAATTTCGGCTTCTATTTCCTGAATATCGCCGAAATTGTCTGGTTCTTCCCGTTTAAGTCGCGCCAGTTCCTCTTGCGCTACACGCAGTTTGGCGCGGCTGCTGCCAGACAACGCGATGCGTCGGGCGTGAGCCGAACGCAGCGTGCGGATGATGTTGATGCGTGACGGGTTACCTTCATTGCTGATACCGGCCCGCACGGTCTTGAAGGTGTCAGTGCCGGCCAGGTGGCGTTTGACCAGGTTGGGCAACTCCAGGTCCTCGAACATGAATTCGAGAAATTCCTCCTGGGTAATCTGGAAGACGAATTCGTCCATGCCCTCGCCGGAATTGCCGGCCTTGCCTCGCCCGCCGCCGCCACCGCCACCCTGTGGCCGGGCGATGTGTTCGCCGGCGGTGAATTCCTTGTTGCCTGGGTGGACCACAGTCTGTTTGCCACCGCGGCCGTGGTGAAGCACCGGCTCGTCGATATCACGACCGGGAATGCTGATCTGCTCACCATGCTCCATGTCGGTAATGGAGCGGCGACTTACGGCCTCCTCGACGGCTTTCTTGATGTGGTCACGGTAACGCCGCAGGAAACGCTGGCGGTTGACCGTGCTCTTGTTCTTGCCGTTCAGGCGTCGGTCGATCACATAGCTCATAGGCCCCTCCGGGGAGCTGAAGACTCAAGCTTCAAGCCGCAAGCCGGGCCAGGCGGCTGACAAGAGCCTGGCGCAGAGCTTGCGGCTTGCCACTTACAGCTCGGTCACTGCGATTTTCTGACCCGCAGGTACCATTCCGAGAGCAGCCGAACTTGCTTGTCTGTGTAGCCGCGTTCCACCATTCGAGTGACGAAGTCGTTGTGTTTCTGTTGATCCTCTTTGCTCGCCTTGGCGTTGAAGCTGATGACCGGCAGCAGGTCTTCGGTGTTGGAGAACATTTTCTTCTCGATCACTACCCGCAGTTTTTCGTAGCTGAGCCAGGTCGGGTTCTTGCCGTTGTTGTTGGCCCGGGCGCGCAACACGAAGTTGACGATCTCGTTGCGGAAATCCTTCGGATTGCTGATGCCCGCCGGTTTCTCGATTTTCTCCAGCTCTTCGTTGAGTGCGATGCGGTTGAGGATTTCGCCGGTTTCCGGGTCGCGGTACTCCTGGTCCTGGATCCAGAAGTCGGCGTACAGCACGTAGCGGTCGAAGATGTTCTGACCGTATTCGCTGTAGGACTCCAGGTAAGCAGTCTGGATTTCCTTGCCGATGAACTCGATGTAACGCGGTGCCAGGTACTCTTTCAGGTAGCGCAGGTAGCGCTCGCGCACTTCGGCCGGGAACTGTTCCTGTTCGATCTGCTGCTCCAGCACGTAGAGCAAGTGCACCGGGTTGGCAGCGATCTCGTGAGGATCGAAGTTGAACACCTTCGACAGGATCTTGAAGGCAAAGCGGGTCGACAGACCGTTCATGCCTTCGTCCACTCCGGCAGCGTCGCGGTATTCCTGGATCGACTTGGCTTTCGGGTCGGTGTCTTTGAGGTTTTCGCCGTCGTAGACGCGCATCTTCGAATAGATGTTCGAGTTTTCCGGCTCTTTGAGTCGCGACAGCACGGTGAACTGGGCGAGCATCTTCAGGGTATCGGGTGCGCAATGGGCCTTGGCCAGCGAACTGTTGAACAGCAGTTTGTCGTAGATCTTGATCTCGTCGCTGACCCGCAGGCAGTAAGGCACCTTGACGATGTAGATCCGGTCGATGAACGCTTCGTTGTTCTTGTTGTTGCGGAAGCTGTGCCATTCCGATTCGTTGGAGTGGGCCAGCAGGATCCCGGAATAGGGGATCGAACCCAGGCCTTCGGTACTGTTGTAGTTACCTTCCTGGGTGGCAGTCAGCAACGGGTGCAGAACCTTGATGGGCGCCTTGAACATCTCGACGAATTCCATCAGGCCCTGGTTGGCCCGGCACAGTGCGCCCGAATAGCTGTAGGCGTCGGCATCGTTCTGTGGGTATTCCTCGAGTTTACGGATATCGACCTTGCCGACCAGGGCGGAAATATCCTGGTTGTTCTCGTCACCCGGTTCGGTTTTGGCGATGGCGATCTGGTTGAGGATCGACGGGTACAGTTTGACCACCCTGAACTGGCTGATGTCGCCCCCGAACTCGGCCAGTCGCTTGGTCGCCCAGGGCGACATGATGGTATTCAGGTAACGCCGCGGAATACCGAAGTCTTCTTCGAGAATCGCGCCGTCTTCCGTGGCGTTGAACAGCCCCAGAGGCGATTCGAAGACCGGCGAGCCCTTGATGGCATAGAAGGGCACCTTCTCCATCAGTTGCTTCAGTTTTTCCGCCAGGGAGGACTTGCCGCCACCCACGGGGCCGAGCAGGTAGAGGATCTGTTTCTTCTCTTCCAGGCCCTGAGCGGCATGGCGGAAGTAGGAGACGATCTGATCGATGCACTCCTCCATGCCATGGAAGTCCTCAAAGGACGGATAACGGCGGATCACCTTGTTGGAGAAGATTCGCGACAGCCTTGAGTTGTTCGAGGTGTCGACCAGTTCCGGCTCGCCGATGGCCATCAACAGGCGTTCAGCCGCCGACGCGTAAGCACTGCGATCGCTTTTGCAGAGCTCAAGGTACTCCTGCAGCGAAAGTTCTTCCTGACGGGTGGACTCGAAACGTTGTTGGAAGTGGCTAAAAATACTCATGACGTCACCTCGCTCGATACGTGGAGCCGACGCCGGATCAGTCAGCTGATGCTGGCATGCAATCGACGAATGCCGATTGCTGTATACCCCCCAGAACACCTAGAACTCGCTACCGATGACCCGCACGCCGGTGTACCGGCTCTCCCCTTTTTGGATGGCCTGGGCTTAAGGATAGTTCGTAATCGGGGAGGTCAAGGGCGGTTGCGCATGAAGTTCGCCATGACCGTTCGTCTGGTCAGGCGCGAGCCCGCACAGGACGCGGGCTGCGGCAGGTGAAAAAAATTATTCGGTAGTGCCTTGAGCGGTTTCTGCCGGGTACGTGCCACGCCACAGCTCAAAGCCACCGTCGAGGCTGTAGACGTCGGAAAAGCCCTGGCTGACCAGATAGGCGGCAGCGCTCTGGCTGGAGTTGCCGTGATAGCAGACCACCACAGTGGGGGCGTCGAGGTCGGCGCCGCGGATGAAATCTGCCACCGAATGGTTGTCCAGATGCCTGGAACCGGTGATGTGGCCGAGGGCATAGGTTTGCGGGTCGCGAATATCGACCACGACCGCACCTTGCTCGCGCAGCGCCTGAGCCTGCTCGGGAGGGATGCGTTTGAATTCGCTCATGGGTACGGTTTCCTTCAGGACTGGTCGCTTATTCTAGCGGGTTGTGCTGGCGCTGGTAGAGGGCGTGGTGTGCCTTCGTCGGTGCAGTCGCAACGATGGAACTGGCCACTGTCGACGTTGTACAGGGTCATCGCCCCGCCCCAGACGCAGCCGGTGTCCAGGGCAATCACGCCTGGCTCCTTGCAGCGGCCTTCAAGTGCCGCCCAGTGGCCAAAGATGATCTTCACATGCCGCGAGCGCCGCCCTTTGTGGGCGAACCACGGCTTGTAGCCCGGCGGGGCGGTCTCGACACCTTCTTTGCCCTTGAGGTCGAGCTTGCCTTCACTGGTGCAAAAACGCATGCGGGTGAAGTAGTTGGTGATCACCCGCAGGCGGGTCACGCCACTGAGATCTTTGCTCCACTTGTTCGGCTCATTGCCATACATACCGTCCAGGTAGGGCTTGAGGCGGTTGTCGTCGCGCAGCACTTCCTCGACCTCACTCGCCAGCTCCAGCGCCTTGCCCAGGGTCCACTGCGGTGGAATGCCAGCATGGACCAGGACCACGCCACGCTGCTCGTCGTAGTGCAGCAGTTTTTGCTGTCGCAACCAGTCAAGCAGTTCGTCAGCGTCCGGCGCCTGGAGAATCTCGCGCAGGGTGTCGCTCTTTTTCAGACGCTCGATGTTGTGCCAGGCCGCCAGCAGGTGCAGGTCGTGGTTACCCAGCACACACACCAGTGATTCACGGATGGAATACAGGAAGCGCAGGGTTTCCAACGACTCCGGGCCGCGGTTGACCAGGTCACCGACCAGCCACAGGCGGTCGACGGCGGGGTTGAAGTTAACTCGTTCAAGCAGACACTTGAGCGGTTGCAGGCACCCTTGCAAGTCACCTACTGCGTACACCGCCATCAGTGCAGGGCTCCGGGAACGGCCAGGCGAAACGGGGCGATGATGGCCTCGAAGCGCTTACCGTCTTCGGCGAACATCTGGTAGCTGCCCTGCATGGTGCCGACCTGGGTGCTGATCACTGCGCCACTGCTGTAGGTATGGCTCTTGCCGGGTTCGATCAGCGGTTGCTGACCGATCACGCCTGCGCCCTTGACCTCTTCGACCTGGCCATCGCCATTGGTGATCAGCCAGTGGCGCGACATCAGTTTGGCTGGCACCGAACCATTGTTCTGCACGGTAATGGTGTAGGCGAAGGCGAAACGCTCGTTTTCGGGGTCGGATTGTTCTTTGAGAAAGCGGGTCACGACGCTGACGTCGATCTGGTAGCGGGGATCAGACATGCAAGGGGCCTTGGAAGCAGACGCGGATACGGCAATTGCGTCCAGTCTAGGCTATTGGCGGGGTTGCCGGCCAGTCATGCGGGCATGACTGGCCGTTGCAGCGGCTTAGTGGCTGCCTTGTTGCTCGGCCAGCTTGTCAGCCAGGCGGACGAAGGCGGCCAGGTCCAGCTGCTCCGGGCGCAGGCTGCCGTCGACGCCAGCGGCTTCGATGGCTTCGCTGCTGAGCAGGGCCTTGAGGGTATTGCGCAGGGTCTTGCGGCGTTGGTTGAAGGCTTCGCGGACGATGCGCTCAAGCAGGCGGTGATCCTTGGCCGGGAACGGCAGGGTTTCGTGCGGAACCAGGCGCACGATGGCCGAGTCGACCTTCGGTGGCGGGTTGAATGCACCGGGGCCGACGTTGAACAGATGCTCGACCCGGCAGTGGTACTGGACCATGATCGACAGGCGGCCCCAGTCGCCACCACCGGGACCTGCAGCCAGGCGCTCGACCACTTCCTTCTGCAGCATGAAGTGCATGTCGCGGATCAGCTCGGCATTGGCCAGCAGGTGGAAGATCAGTGGCGTGGAGATGTTGTACGGCAGGTTGCCGACCACGCGCAGGCTGTTCGGCGCGGCGCCCAGGCTGGTGAAGTCGAACTTCAGGGCGTCGCCCTGGTGCAGGCGGAAGTTGTCGCGGCCAGCGAATTGCTGGTTGAGGATCGGCACCAGATCCTTGTCCAGCTCGACCACGTCAAGCTGTGCGCCGCTGCCCAGCAGGCCTTCGGTCAGGGCGCCCTGGCCCGGGCCGATTTCCAGCATGCGATCGCCCGCCTTGGCGTGGATTGAGCGCAGGATGCGGTCAATGACCCCGGCATCGTGCAGGAAGTTCTGGCCGAAGCGCTTGCGCGCCCGGTGTTGGTATTGCTCACTCATAGTCGGGTCTCGGCCATCTGGTAGGCGGTTTCCAGGGCGACTTGCAGGCTGCCGGTGTCAATCTTGCCGCTGCCGGCCAGATCCAGGGCGGTGCCGTGATCGACCGACGTGCGGATGATCGGCAGGCCCAGAGTCACGTTGACGGCGGCGCCAAAGCCCTTGTACTTGAGTACGGGCAAGCCCTGGTCGTGGTACATCGCCAGCACTGCGTCGCAGTGCTCCAGATATTTGGGGGTAAACAGGGTATCGGCGGGCAGCGGGCCGCGCAGGTCCATGCCTTCGCTGCGCAGGCGCGCCAATGTGGGTTCGATGGTGTCGATTTCTTCATGGCCAAGGTGGCCACCTTCACCGGCGTGCGGGTTCAGGCCGCAGACCAGGATGCGCGGATTGGCGATGCCGAACTTCTGTTGCAGGTCGGCGTGCAGGATCCGCGTGACGCGTTCCAGGCGTTCCGGGGTGATGGCGTCGGCTACATCGCGCAGGGGCAGGTGAGTGGTCACCAGGGCCACACGCAAGCCGCGAGTGGCCAGCATCATCACCACTTGCGCAGTGCCGGTGAGGTCGGCGAGGAATTCGGTATGACCGGAAAAGGCGATACCGCTCTCGTTGATCACACCCTTGTGCACGGGCGCGGTGATCATCCCGGCAAAATGCCCATCCAGGCAGCCTTGGCCTGCGCGGGTCAGGGTTTCCAGGACAAAAGCGGCATTGGCCTTGTCCAGCTGGCCAGCCACCACCGGGTTCTGCAGTGGTGTATCCCAGACATACAGGCTGCCGGCTGGAGCAGGCTGGTCTGGAAGTGCGTCGAGGCTGACCGGGAGCAGATTGACAGCCACACCCAGCTGCGTGGCCCGCTCGGCGAGCAGGTCACGGCTGGTGATGGCAATCAGGGGGTGAGGCTGGGCTTGCGCGGCGAGCAGCAGGCACAGGTCGGGACCTATACCGGCCGGCTCACCGGGTGTGAGGGCGAAGCGCTGAAGTTTCACTGGGAGGCCTGATCGGCGCCAGGAAGCTTGATTTCAACGTAGGCTTCGTCACGGATCTGACGCAGCCAGGTTTGCAGCTCTTCGTCGTACTTGCGGTTACGCAGTACGTTCATCGCTTGCTGCTCACGGGCTTGCTCGGTGCTGTCAGTGGCGCGACGACCGATGACTTCGAGGACATGCCAGCCGTACTGGGTTTTGAACGGTTTGGTGACCTGGCCCTGCTGGGCGTTGGCCATTTCCTCACGGAACTCGGGCACCAGGGCATTCGGGTCGATCCAGTTCAGGTCGCCGCCGTTGAGAGCCGAACCCGGGTCTTCGGAGTAGCTCTTCGCCAGCTGGGCGAAATCTTCACCGTTCTGGATGCGCTCGTAGAGTTTCTCTGCCAGTGCTTTGGTAGCCGCTTCGCTGCGGATCTCGCTAGGTTTGATCAGGATGTGGCGAACGTGCACTTCGTCACGGACCATGGTCTGACCGCCACGCTTTTCCTGCAGCTTGAGGATGATGAAGCCGCCCGGGGTGCGGACCGGCTCGGTGACATCACCCACCGACATCGAGCTGAGCATGCGGTCGAAGGGAGGTGGCAGCTGAGCCGCTTTACGCCAGCCCATCTCACCACCTTCCAGCGCGCTTTCGCTTGCCGAGCGGGCGATGGCCAGTTGAGCAAAATCGGCCCCCTGCTTGAGTTGCAGGTAAACCTGCTCCGCTTGCTTGGCTGCGGCCTGGATGGTGGCCGAATCAGCACGTTCCGGGGTAGGGATCAGGATGTTGGCCAGACGGAACTCTTCCGACAGCTGCATCTTGCCCATGTCCGAGGCGAGGAAGTTCTTCACTTCCTGCTCCGACACCTGAATGCGCTCGGCGACACGACGCTGACGCACACGGCTGATGATCATCTCGCGACGAACTTGCTCGCGAGCATCGTCATAGGACAGGCCGTCGCGGGCCAGGGCTGCGCGGAACTGCTCCAGATTCATGCCATTGCGCTGGGCGATGGTGCCGATGGCCTGGTTCAGCTCTTCGTCGGTGATGCGGATGCCGGAGCGGTCGCCGATCTGCAGTTGCAGGTTTTCCACGATCAGGCGTTCAAGCACCTGTTGATCGAGCACGCCAGCAGGCGGCACAGCGCCGCCACGCTTGGCGATGGTCTGCTGCACTTCACGCACGCGCTGGTCCAGCTGGCTCTTCATGACCACGTCGTTATCGACGATGGCCACAACGCTATCCAGTGGTTGCACCGCGGCATGCGCCGCGCCGCTCAGCAATACAGCGCCCAGCAACAGCGGGCGCAGACAATCAGTAAGCTTGGTCTTCACGTTCACGATAACCTTGAATGCCTTTGTCGAGGAAAGACTCGACCTTATTGCCCACTACGCCGCCGAGGCCTTTCAGCACAACCTGCAGGAAGACGCCGTGGTCACCTTTTTCGTTTTGCGGAGTTGCCTGGCTGAAATCGTCGTAGTCAATCCAGTAACGGTTGATCAGACGCAGCTTCCAGCAGCAGTTGTCGTACTCGAAACCACCGAAGGCTTCCAGGGTACGGTTGCGGTTGTAGTCGTGCTGCCAGCGGGCGATCGCGGTCCACTGCGGAACGATCGGCCACATGACCGAGAAGTCATGTTGCTGGATCTTGTAGTAGTCCTTGATGTAGTTCGGGTCGCCTGGTTTGCCGTAGTCGCCACCGCCTACTTGCCATTGGCCGGTAGTGCTGTTGTAGGAGACCGTGTCATTGCGGTAGCGGTAACCGAGGTTAACAACCTTGTTGACGTTGTCTTCAGGCTGGTAGTGGAACATCGCGCTGCCCGAACGGGTGCTGTGGCTGTCCGGGTCCCAGTTGAAGTCGGAGTTGAAGCGCCAGTCGCGGTTGAAGCGGTAGGCGTACTCCAGCGCGTAAGGCGATACATCCGATTGGGCGTCATCACGGGTTTTCCAGTCAATGCCTGGAAGCTGGACCTTGCGGTCCTTGAAGTACAGTGCTTGGCCAATACTGAATGTTTGGCGCTCGAAGCCGTTTTCTTCAATCCAGCGGTTGGTCACGCCCAGCGACAGCTTGTTTTCGTCGCCAATACGGTCAATACCGGCGAAGCGGTTATCACGGAACAGCGAGCTGTAATTGAACGTGCTCTCGCCAGAGTCGAAGATTGGAATATCCTTCTGGTCTTCATAGGGCACATACAGGTAGTACAGGCGCGGTTCCAGGGTCTGGCGATAGTTTTTCCCGAACCACTGAGTGTTACGGTCGAAGTACAGGCCGCTGTCTACG
Organism: Pseudomonas sp. GW821-FHT10B02; assembly: GCF_059415665.1. Classification (NCBI taxonomy): domain Bacteria; kingdom Pseudomonadati; phylum Pseudomonadota; class Gammaproteobacteria; order Pseudomonadales; family Pseudomonadaceae; genus Pseudomonas; species Pseudomonas sp. GW821-FHT10B02. Next base: position 334,785 of record NZ_JBWKNR010000004.1, read on the forward strand.
CTGAAAATGGGCACATTGCGATTTTGCGTGCCTTTGAAGTTACCCTGCAGGTCTACAAACTCAGGGGTTGCGGTCGCCAGATCGTTCTTGCCTTTACTGTCCAGATCAAGATCGTAATGAGTGGTCATATACTTGATCGAAGGCGTCAGGTAACCGTAGGTCGCGGTAAGAGGCAGGCTAATTTTCGGTGCTGCGTTCAGGCGGGTGCCGTTTGCGCGGGCCAGACCGAATACGTTTTCGTCAAGCCTTTTGCCACCAATGACATTGCCAGATGCATCTGTAACAGCGCCAGCAGTGAGGTCTGGATTACCATCCTCGTCGAAAACTAGGTCATTTTTCAAATTACGGTCAAACCGAACAGCTTCCGTCTCATAACTGAGGTCCAGGCCACCCGGATGATAAGGCAGCATCCCGTTGATGGTGACTTGTGGCAGCTTGTCATACGGAGTGATCTGCGAAATGGTCGCCAGCTCAAAGGCCTGCACGTTCAAGCGCGCAGTGTAGCTGTCGCCACGCCAGGTCAAGGCACCTTGCTGATTGAGGAAGTCCTGGCTTTCGACACCAATCTGATCCGATTCCAGATCCTGGAAGTAGAACGGATCGCTGATGTCGGTGTAGTCGACTTCAGTCAGCAGACGCTCGTCAAGGCCGCCCTTGTGCTGCCAGTTGACCATCCAGCGCTGGTCTTCGTAGTCGGTCTGTTCTTTGCGCTCGTCTTCCTTGTCATTCAGGAAAGCACCACCGAACTGACCTTCACTGGACTTGGTCAGGTAGCGGAACTCGCCTTCCATCAACATGCCGCGCTTGGCCATGTAGCGTGGATACAAGGTGGCGTCGTAGTTTGGCGCCAGGTTGAAGTAGTACGGCGTGACCAGCATGAAGCCGGTGTCACTGCTGGTACTGAACGATGGCGGCAGGAAGCCGGACTGGCGGCGGTCGTCGATCGGGAAGTAGATATACGGCGTGTAGAACACCGGAATATCCTTGACCCGCAGGGTGACGTTGGTCGCGGTACCGAAACCGGTGGCCGGGTTCAGGGTGATGTTGTTGCCCTTGAGCTGCCAGGCGTTGCTGTTCGGCTCACAGGTAGTGTAGGTACCATCCTTGAGGCGGATGATGGCGTTCTCGGCGCGCTTGGCGTACAGCGCGCTACCGCGGATGCGCGACTTGTGCATCACGTATTCGGCGTTGTCGACCTTGGCTTCACCGGTGTCGAGCTGAATGTCGGCATGGTCGCCAACCACCAGCGAACCGTTGTCACGGATCTTGACGTTGCCGGCGAGTTCGCCACGATTCTCGGCCTGGTACAGGTTGGCCTCGTCGGCTTCAACCTGCATGCTGCCCTGGCGCATGACCACATCACCGGCGAGGGTGGCGATCTGCTGCTCTTGCTGGTAGCGGGAAACCTTGGCACCGATGAAGGTCGGGGCTTCGTCTTTTGGCGTGGTGTCATCCATGCCCGGACGGGTCGGCTCGATATAGGCGCCGGCACAGTACGGCCCGGTTTCGGCGAGCTGGGCAGGGGTCAGCTGATCACGCGGAACCCAGTCCAGGTGGCTGTAGTCGGCGCTGCGGGATTTCAGCACACGGCCTTTGCTCTCGGTAACGAGCATCGGGCCCTTGCCGGCCTCTTCGACGGCTTCGCCGCTCTCAGCGGTGGCTTCACCCGTCGAGCTGGCAGCTGCACCCGGATGCACCGGACGAGGCGGCAGCGCGGCAGCATTGGCTTTGGGCTTGCAGTCCCAGCCTCCGGCAGCGGACACTTGGCAGTCGAATTGCTCTGCGGCGACCACATACGAGGTGGCCAGAGGTTGCAGCGCCAGCAGACCGCCGGTGACCAGCAACGGGAATTTTTTACGAAACGCGGGGGATTTCAATGCCATCTTATTAGTCCGGGCTTCCTGCGTGCCATCTGCCCGCGTGTGGGGCCGCACGCCTCTCGATGGTCTGAAAAAGATGCTGGATAATAAAGCATGACCCGCTTGACGGCTAGGGCCGTCGGAGACCCTTGTAATGCCTGATCACGATGTACGCCTGCAACACCTCACTGTCTGGCTCGATGCACAACTGACCGATCTGTTCGATAAACAGGGCTGGGGTGCGGTTCCAGCGGCCAGCCTGACCGCTGCGAGCAGCGATGCGAGCTTTCGCCGCTACTTCCGCTGGCAGGCCGAAGGCCACAGTTTTATTGTCATGGACGCACCGCCGCCGCAGGAAAACTGCCGTCCTTTTGTTGATATCGCGCACTTGCTGGCCTCTGCCAAGGTCAATGTCCCGGTAATTCATGCGCAGGATCTGGAGCGCGGGTTCCTGCTGCTCAGCGATCTGGGTACCCAGACTTATCTCGATGTGATCAATGCCGACAATGCCGATGGCTTGTTCAATGACGCCATCGATGCGCTGCTGGCGTTCCAGCAATTGCCGATGGACGCGCCGTTGCCGAGCTACGATGTGGCCCTTTTGCGTCGCGAGCTGGAGCTGTTTCCCGAGTGGTACGTGGGGCGCGAACTGGGTCTGGGCTTCACTGACCGGCAACTGGCCGCCTGGCAGCGCATCAGCACACTGCTGATCGACAGCGCCCTGGCCCAGCCCAAGGTGCTGGTGCACCGCGACTATATGCCACGCAACCTGATGCAGAGCGTTCCGAACCCTGGCGTACTGGATTTCCAGGATGCCGTGTATGGGCCGGTCACCTATGACGTCACCTGCCTGTTCAAAGATGCGTTCCTGAGCTGGCCGCAAGCGCGGGTCGAAGGCTGGTTGAAGGGCTACTGGGACCGGGCGCAGGCCAAAGGCATTCCGGTGCAGGCCGATTTCCAGGACTTCTACCGCGCCAGCGACCTGATGGGCGTGCAGCGGCACCTCAAGGTCATCGGTATTTTCGCGCGGATCTGCCACCGTGATGGCAAGCCACGCTACCTGACCGACGTACCACGCTTCTTTGCCTATATAGATGAAGTGATTGCCCGCCGTCCTGAACTGGCCGAGCTGGATGAGTTGATCGAGAGTCTGCAGGCTGAGGCTGGAGCGCGTCCATGAAGGCAATGATTCTCGCGGCGGGCAAGGGCGAGCGGATGCGTCCGCTGACCCTGCACACGCCCAAGCCCCTGCTGCCGGTGGCGGGCGTGCCGCTGATCGAGTACCACCTGCGCGCCCTGGTGGCAGCAGGTTTCAAGGAGGTGGTGATCAACCATGCCTGGCTCGGTGCGCAGATCGAAGCTCATCTGGGTAACGGTGCCGGTTGGGGCCTGAACATCAGCTACTCGCCGGAGGGCGAGCCGCTGGAGACCGGGGGCGGGATCTTCAAGGCCCTGCCGTTGCTCGGTAATGAGCCCTTTGTGCTGGTCAACGGTGATGTCTGGACCGATTACGACTTCAGCCGTTTGCCGCAAAAGCCTGCAGGCCTTGCCCATCTGGTGCTGGTCGATAACCCGGGCCATCACGGCAAGGGCGATTTCTGCCTGCAGCAGGGGTTGGTCAGTGACGGTCAGGACGGGGCAGACACCCTGACCTACAGCGGCATCGCCGTCATTGATCCGGCCTTGTTCAAAGACTGTACGGCCGGAGCCTTCAAACTGGCACCGCTGTTGCGTCAGGCAATGGCAGCGGGTCAGGTCAGTGGCGAACATTTCAGTGGTCACTGGGTGGATGTCGGTACGCAGGAGCGTCTGGCGGAAGTCGAACAACTGATCAAAGGACGCCGTTGACATGTTGTGGCCGAGCACAGTGATTGGTGCCGGGGCCGGCTTCGCCATTGCCAGCATTCCAGGGGCATTGCTGGGGGCGTTGCTGGGTCAGGCGATGGACCGCCGCTTGCAGTTGCACAGTTGGGCGCATGTCCGGGAACGTCTGGGTGGACGTCCGGTCTTGCGTGACGATGAGGTGCTGTTCGTGCTGCTTGGGCGTCTGGCCAAGAGTGACGGGCGGGTGGTCGACGGGCATATCCAGCAGGCGCGTCAGGAGATGCAGCGCCTGGAAATGAGTGAGCCTGCGCGTCGCCGGGCGATTGCCGCGTTCAACCGCGGCAAGAGTGGCAAGGACCGCCTGGGTGTCTACCTGCGTCGTTTGCGGCAACAGCCCCATGCCGCCGAGGGCATGTTGCGCGCGTGCTTGCGCATGGCCTGGGCCGATGGCCGGACAGGTCGACACGAACGCGAACTGTTGCTCGACTGGGGGCAGCAGTTGGGGTGGTCGGCGCCCAAGGTCCAGGCACTGGCGCTGGAATATGAGCCCCAGCGGGCGGGCTTATCCAGCGCCAACCTCGGTTATCAGGACGCTTTGCGCATGCTCGGCGTTGAGGCGCACGCTGAGCCGGGCCAGATCAAACAGGCCTATCGGCGGCTGGTCAGCCGCCACCACCCGGACAAGCTGGTCGGCAGTGGCGCCAGCCCATCCCAGGTGCGCGAAGCCACCGAGCGCACCCGCGAGCTGCACCAGGCCTACGCGATCATCCGCCAGCGCCGCGGTTTCTAATCAAGCTTTTCCGGGCTGAGCCAGCCACGCACGCGGCGGAACAGTTGCTCCTGTTCTGCTGCGCTGTTACCGGGCATGGCGGTCAAGCCTACCTGACGATAATTGTGGTCCTTGAGCCGTTTGCTGGCTTGCAGACGCTGCTCGGCAGCGCGTCGCGCCTGGGGCTGGTTGGTGTAAAAGAAGTCCGCGGTGGGGACTTTCAGTGAAGGCGTCAGGGCGTCCAGGCTCTGTTCGGCTTGAGCGGGCGTTTGTGCTGTGACCATCACCAGTTTCTGCACCTGTGCCGGTTGCCGTTCGCTGAGATAGCGGGCAGCCCAGTAGGCGCCACTGCCATTGCCCAGCAGGACGATGCTGCGTGCGTTGTGCTGCTGGGCGTAGGCCACAGCGGCATCGAGACGGGCAAAGATGCGCTCGGCATCGGCTTTGTCATTGATGCCTGGGGCCTCGGACCGGTCTGCACTTTCGCTGGCTTCACTCTCGGCGGTCGTGGCTTTTTCGACGCTGGCATTGGCGTCGTCAGGCGTGTCCTTGGCCGGTGCGCTCTGACTTTGGGCCACCGGCTGGCTTGGAGCCGGTGCAGTTTCGACGCGTGCTTGCGGGCTGTCGGCCAGCAGGTCCGGCAAGCTCAGGCTCAGGCTATGCCAGCCGGCGTCCGGAAACTTGCGGCGCAACGGGCCGACGGTCTTTGGCCAGTCGGCGGTTTCGCCAGCACCGGCGAGGATGATCAGTGCGCCCTCGGGTTCGCTGGTGTTGGCCGGTTTCCACAGCGCGAGGAAGTTGTCGCTGCCGGCTTGCAGCATTTGTTGCTCGGCCTGGGGAACCTGCCGCTCCAGCGCCTGGGCATCTTCCTGGCTGCGTTCAGCCAGCGGTTGGCGCTGGACGCTTGCCGGTGGCGTGTTTTCAGCAGCTTGCGGTGTTTCATCTGCAGCCGCTTGTGCGCTACAAGGTAGTATCAATACAAGGCAAAACGCCGGAAGCGTCGTGCGAAAAAGTGCGAACATGGAGTGGTCCAGGCCAGAATAATACCGGCAGCCTAATAGTATTTGTCCGGGACGGCCATGCTCGGCGGCCATCCATTCTTTGATGAGCGTTTAGATGAAGTCACTGCGCTGCCTGTTGGTTATCGGCTGTTTGTGCTGGTCCTTGATCGCTTGGGCGGTCCCGGCAAGCACGTCGACCGCTGTGGTTCTCGACCCTGCGCAACAGCAATGGCTCGAGCAGCACCGCAGCCTGCGGGTCGGGCTGGTGTTGCAAGCACCGTTTGCCCAGTTCGATCGTCGCCTGCAGCAGCTGTATGGGGTCAACGTCGAGCTGATGAACTGGCTGGGTCGTTCGCTGGGGCTGGACCTGACCTGGCGTAACTTCCCGGATCAGGCCGCGCTGGAGCGGGCGCTGGTGGCTGGTGAGGTCGATCTGGCGCCAGGCCTGACCCAGACACCGGCCGGCCTGCGCTTGTGGCTATTCAGCGATCCGTACATGCGTGTGCCGCAGTTGATCGTTGGGCCGCGCAGTGGGGCGGTGGCGGTGGATCTTGAGAAGCTCGGCGACAATGAACGGGTCGCGGTGCGCATGCCCAGCGCGGTGGCCGACTACCTGCGCGCCACCTACTCGAACCTCAATTTGCAAGGCGTTCCCGAGGAACGTCAGGCGCTGCAGCTGGTACTCAGCGAACAAGCCCGCTACGCCGTGGTGGATGAAGCGCAGCTAAGCCGGCTGTCGCGAGAAAGCGAGTTCAGCGACCTGGCGGTGGTCGGCGATATCGGCCTGCCGCAATTGTTGCGGGTTGCCTCGCGACGTGACTGGCCGCAGCTGGCAGAGATTCTTGAGCGCGGTCTGCAGGCCATCCCGGCCAAGGACCTGGAACAGTTGCACCAGCGCTGGCTGGAACCCAAGTACCCGCGCTTGAGCGAATCGCCGGGTTTCTGGCAGAACCTGGGACTACTGCTTGCTGCGCTGTTGTTCAGCTGCATTGCCATCGTGGTGTGGCAGCGGCGCCAGTTGCGTCAGCTGGAGCACCACCTGCTGGCTGCGCGGGAGACCATCAACCAGCGTCAGGCACGGGAAGAGGCCTTGCGCTTGAGTCAGTTCTCCATCGACCAGAGCACGGTGGGCATTCTCTGGGTCAACTGGGATAGCCATGTGCGTTATGCCAACCGCGCCGCTGAAAACATGCTTGGCTATGCCGAGGGTGCGGTGGTCGACCGGCCACTGATCGACTTCGAGCCCGGACTGCATATGGACCGCTGGCTTGAACTGTGGAAAGGCGCACGGGCCAGCAACGATGTTGCCCTGCATTTCGAAACCCAGTGCCTGCGCGCCGATGGCAGCCTGCTGCCGGTGGATGTGTCGCTGAGCTTTTTGCGCTTTCGCGATGCCGAGTACCTGGTGGTGTTTCTCACCGACGTGACCGAACGGCGTCGGGCCCTGGCTGCCTTGCGCGAAAGCGAAGCCAGGCTCAAGGGGATTGCCGGCAACGTTCCGGGGCTGGTGTTCCGGCTTGAGCGCAACCCGGCTGAAGGCGAGCTGGAATTCCCCTACATCAGTGAAGGCAGCGAGGCCCTGGTCGGTTATACCCCGGCCGCCTTGCAGCATCCGGACATGGGCCTGCGCAACCTGGTTCACCCGGATGACCGGGCCGATTACCACAAGGTCCAGGACCTGGCCCTGGCCACCGACCGCGACTGGTCCTGGCAGGGGCGCATCCTGACCCGCGAGGGTGAGCAGCGCTGGGCTGATATCAAGGCCAGTACCCGTAGCCTGGGCGATGGCCGCGTGGTCTGGGACGGCGTGGTCTGGGACATTACCCAGAGCAAGCGGGCCGAGCTGGAGCTGGCCCGCTCCCAGGAGCAATTGCGCGATCTGTCGGCGCACCTGGAAAGTGTCCGTGAAGAAGAGAAAGCCCGTATCGCCCGGGAAGTGCATGACGAACTGGGGCAGATGCTGACGGTGCTCAAGCTGGAAACGTCGATGTGCGAGCTGGCCTACGCTGACCTCGATCCCGGCCTCAACGAGCGCCTGGCCAGCATGAAACGCCTGATTGCCCAACTGTTCCAGTTGGTTCGAGATGTCGCCACCGCGTTACGACCGCCGATTCTGGATGCTGGCATCGCCTCGGCGATCGAGTGGCAGGCGCGGCGTTTCGAGGCACGCACGCAGATTCCTTGTCTGGTCCAGGTCCCGGAAAACCTGCCGCCGTTGAGCGATGCCAAGGCCATTGGCCTGTTCCGCATCCTGCAGGAGGCGCTGACCAATGTCATGCGTCACGCCCAGGCGCATACTGTGCAGATCAGCTTGAGCCTGGACGGTCGCACCCTGCGTTTGACGGTTATCGACGATGGCATCGGCTTTGCGCTGGATGAAAACCGCCCGACATCTTTCGGTCTGGTCGGGATGCGGGAGCGGGTACTGATGCTGGGCGGACAAATGACCCTGGAGAGCGAGCCGGGCGAGGGCACCAGCCTGAGCGTGGCAATTCCCCTGAAATAGGAGCGGTATTGTGATTCGAGTTCTGGTTGCCGAAGACCACACCATCGTTCGTGAAGGCATCAAGCAGTTGATTGGCCTGGCCAAGGATATGCAGGTGGCAGGGGAGGCCGGTAATGGCGAGCAATTGCTGGAGACTTTGCGCCATACCGATTGCGAAGTGGTGCTGCTGGATATTTCCATGCCCGGGGTCAATGGCCTTGAGGCAATTCCGCGGATCCGCGCCTTGAGCAACCCGCCAGCGATCCTGGTGCTGTCGATGCATGACGAGGCGCAGATGGCCGCGCGGGCGCTGAAGGTCGGTGCTGCGGGCTATGCGACCAAGGACAGCGATCCGGCCTTGTTGCTGACGGCCATTCGGCGGGTGGCCGGCGGTGGTCGGTATATTGATCCGGATCTGGCTGACCGGATGGTCTTCGAGGTCGGCCTGACTGATGCCCGGCCCCTGCATTCGCTGCTGTCGGAGCGCGAGTTTTCGGTGTTCGAGCGCCTGGCCCAAGGCGCCAATGTCAACGATATCGCCCAGCAGCTGGCACTGAGCAACAAGACCATCAGCACCCATAAGGCGCGCCTGATGCAGAAGCTCAATGTGAACTCGCTGGCGGAGTTGGTGAAGTACGCCATGGAGCACAAGTTGCTCTGAGTGTTCCAGAAACGACACCGCGTCGCATTCATCGCTGGCAAGGCCAGCTCCCACAGGGTTACATGCAGCTGGCCTTTTGTGGGAGCTGGCATTGCCAGCGATAGCGGTGGTCCTGGGTGACTCATGTCTAAAAACGCCATCCTTGTAGGGCAATCCCTACCCCAAACCTTCCATCCTGCTGATACCAATCTCTCTCCACCCCCGATTTGCGCCGCCTCGCCCCTTCACTAGGCTGTCAGCACGCAGTCATCCAACAAGAAGGTACGGGTATGAGTGAGGTGAATTCGAGCGCTGCAGCCGGCGAAGTGCTGGTCAGCTTCCGCGGTGTGCAGAAGAGCTATGACGGCGAAACGTTGATCGTCAAAGACCTCAATCTGGATATTCGCAAAGGCGAATTCCTGACCTTGCTCGGCCCTTCCGGCTCCGGCAAGACCACCAGCCTGATGATGCTGGCAGGCTTCGAGACCCCGACCGCCGGCGAGATCCAGCTGGCCGGACGCTCGATCAACAACGTGCCGCCGCACAAACGCGACATCGGCATGGTGTTCCAGAACTATGCACTGTTCCCGCACATGACCGTGGCGGAGAACCTCGCCTTCCCCTTGAGTGTGCGCAACCTGAGCAAGACCGACATCAGCGAGCGGGTCAAGCGCGTGCTCAACATGGTCCAGCTCGATGCGTTCGCCAAGCGCTATCCCGGCCAGTTGTCCGGCGGCCAGCAGCAGCGGGTGGCCCTGGCGCGGGCACTGGTGTTCGAGCCACAGCTGGTACTGATGGACGAACCGCTCGGCGCGCTCGACAAGCAGCTGCGTGAACACATGCAGATGGAAATCAAACACCTGCACCAGCGCCTGGGTGTCACCGTGGTGTATGTAACCCACGACCAGGGCGAAGCGCTGACCATGTCGGATCGCGTGGCCGTGTTCCATCAGGGCGAAATCCAGCAGATCGCCGACCCGCGCACTCTCTATGAAGAGCCGAAGAACACCTTCGTCGCCAACTTCATCGGTGAAAACAACCGCATCAATGGCCGCCTGATCAGTCAGGACGGCGAGCGTTGCCTGGTGCAACTGGCCCGCGGTGAGAAGGTCGAGGCATTGGCAGTCAATGTCGGCGAGAGCGGCGAGCCGGTGACCCTGTCGATTCGCCCCGAGCGCGTACGCCTCAATGGCCACAGCGAGAGCTGCGTCAACCGCTTCTCCGGGCGAGTGGCCGAATTCATCTATCTGGGCGACCACGTACGGGTTCGTCTGGAGGTATGCGGCAAGGCCGATTTCTTCGTGAAGCAGCCGATTGCCGAACTCGACCCGGCCCTGGCCGTGGGCGACGTGGTACCGCTTGGCTGGGAAGTGGAGCACGCCCGCGCGCTCGATCCGATCCTGGAAGCCAATTGAAGGTTTGCTTCACCAACCCTGTACTGTGGAGAAAATAATAATGCTAAAGCACTTGAAGTTGACCGCTCTGACGCTGGGGCTGTTTGCGGCGGGCCAGGCCATGGCGGCGGCTGACCTGACCGTGATCTCTTTCGGTGGTGCCAACAAGGCAGCCCAGACCAAAGCGTTCTACGAGCCATGGGAAAAGGCTGGCAACGGCAAGATCGTTGCGGGCGAGTACAACGGTGAAATGGCCAAGGTCAAAGCCATGGTCGACACCAAGAGCGTGTCCTGGAACCTGGTTGAAGTCGAGTCGCCGGAACTGGCCCGTGGTTGTGACGAAGGCATGTTCGAAGAACTCGATCCGGCGCTGTTCGGCGACGAGTCCGATTATGTCCCGGGTGCTATTCAACCGTGCGGCGTAGGCTTCTTCGTCTGGTCCACGGTGATGGCCTACAACGCCGACAAACTGAAAACCGCGCCGACCAGCTGGGCCGACTTCTGGGACACCAAGCAGTTCCCGGGCAAGCGCGGTCTGCGCAAGGGCGCCAAGTACACCCTGGAATTCGCCCTGATGGCCGACGGTGTCGCGCCTAAAGATGTCTACAAGGTGCTCGGCACCAAAGAAGGCCAGGATCGCGCCTTCAAGAAACTCGACGAACTCAAGCCAAGCATCCAGTGGTGGGAAGCTGGCGCTCAGCCGCCACAGTACCTGGCCTCGGGTGACGTGGTCATGAGCTCGGCCTACAACGGCCGGATCGCCGCAGTACAGAAAGAAAGCAACCTGAAGGTGGTATGGAACGGCGGCATCTACGATTTCGACGCCTGGGCCATCCCGAAGGGCGCGAAAAATGCCGAAGAAGCCAAGAAGTTCATCGCCTATTCGGTCAAGCCTGAGCAGCAGAAGATCTACTCGGAAAACATTGCCTACGGTCCGGCCAACTCCAAAGCGGTGAGCCTGCTCTCCGACGAGATCAAGAAAGACATGCCGACCACCCCGGAAAACATTGCCAACCAGGTGCAGATCGACGTCGCCTTCTGGGCCGACAACAGCGAGCAACTGGAGCAACGCTTCAACGCCTGGGCTGCCAAGTAAGGTCGGCTGATGGAGCGTCGGCACGTCGCCGACGCTTCCTGTTCTCAAGATTTCGGAGTTCGCTATGGCCATCGCAGTGCCCCTGAATGAAGGCGCCGGTTCCACACTCAAGCAGCGTCTGGCGCGTGCCGAGCGGGTCAACCGCTGGAAGGCGCAAGCCCTGATCGCGCCGCTGGCGCTATTCCTGCTGCTGGTTTTCCTGGTGCCGATTGCCGCGCTGCTCTACAAGAGCGTCGGTAACCCGGAAGTTGTCACAGGCTTGCCGCAGACCGTTGCGGCGGTCACGCAGTGGGACGGTAAGGGCCTGCCGGACGAGTCGGTGTACAAGGCACTGAGCGAAGACCTTGGCCAGGCGCGCAAGAACCAGACCCTCGGCGACACCTCCAAGCGTCTGAACATGGAGCTGGCCGGCTATCGCAGCCTGCTGGCGAAAACCGCCCGAGCCTTGCCGTTCAAGACCGAGCCGGCTTCTTATAAAGAAGCACTGCAAGAGCTGGACGAGCGCTGGGGCGATCCGGCCTACTGGCAGGCTATTCGCCGTAACACCAGTAGCGTCACCCCGTTCTACCTGTTGGCGGCTCTGGACCACCGCATCGATGATCTCGGCGAGCTGGCCAAGGCCACCCCGGACCAGGCCATTTACCTGGACATCTTCACCCGTACCCTGTGGATGGGCTTTGTCATCACCGCCATCTGCCTGGTGCTGGCTTATCCGCTGGCCTATTTGCTGGCCAACCTGCCAACCCGGCAGAGCAACCTGTTGATGATCCTGGTACTGCTGCCGTTCTGGACCTCGATTCTGGTGCGGGTTGCCGCCTGGATTGTGCTGTTGCAATCGGGTGGTCTGATCAACAGCGCACTGATGGCCCTGGGCATCATCGACAAACCGCTGGAGCTGGTATTCAACCGCACCGGTGTATACATCTCCATGGTCCACATTCTGCTGCCGTTCATGATCCTGCCGATCTACAGCGTGATGAAGGGCATCTCACCCACCTACATGCGTGCAGCGATCTCCCTGGGCTGCCATCCGTTCACCAGTTTCTGGCGGGTGTACTTCCCGCAGACCTACGCAGGTGTAGGCGCGGGCTGTCTGCTGGTGTTCATCCTGGCCATCGGCTACTACATCACCCCGGCGCTGCTCGGCAGCCCGAACGATCAGATGGTCAGCTACTTCGTGGCGTTCTATACCAACACCAGCATCAACTGGGGTATGGCTACTGCGTTGGGCGGTCTGCTGCTGCTCGCTACCGTAATTCTGTACCTGATCTATAGCTGGCTGGTCGGTGCCAGCCGCCTGCGTCTGAGCTGAGGAGCGTTGTCATGCTGAGCCCTTACATGTCGCCCGTTGAGCGGGTCTGGTTCTACAGTTTGCGCATCCTCTGCGGGCTGATCCTGTTGTTCCTGGTATTGCCGGTACTGGTGATCATTCCGTTGTCGTTCAACTCCGGCAGCTTCCTGGTTTATCCGCTGCAAGGCTTTTCGTTGCAGTGGTACCACGACTTCTTTGCCTCGGCCGAGTGGATGCGGGCGTTGAAGAACAGCATCATCGTCGCCCCGGCGGCGACTTTCCTGGCCATGGTGTTCGGCACCCTGGCGTCGATCGGCCTGACCCGCGGTGACTTCCCCGGCAAGCCGCTGATCATGGCCCTGGTGATTTCGCCGATGGTGGTGCCGGTGGTAATCATCGGTGTCGCCAGCTACCTGTTCTTCGCGCCGCTGGGCATGGGTAACAGCTTCATTTCGCTGATTCTGGTGCATGCGGTGCTCGGTGTGCCGTTCGTCATCATTACCGTGTCGGCGACCCTGCAGGGCTTCAACTACAACCTGGTGCGTGCGGCAGCCAGCCTTGGCGCCTCGCCGCTGACAGCCTTCCGCCGGGTGACCTTGCCACTGATTGCCCCCGGGGTGATTTCCGGTGCCCTGTTTGCCTTTGCCACTTCGTTTGACGAAGTGGTGGTGACCCTGTTCCTCGCCGGCCCCGAGCAGGCGACCCTGCCACGGCAGATGTTCAGCGGTATCCGCGAGAACCTCAGCCCGACCATCGCCGCGGCGGCGACCTTGCTGATCGCCTTCTCGGTAGTGCTGTTGCTGACCCTGGAATGGTTGCGCGGGCGTAGCGAGAAACTGCGGACCCAACAGCCCGCCTGACCAAGCTGGCCCCATCGCCGCCAAGGCCGGCTCCCACAGCTCAGGAGATGTACTGGCTCTTGTGGGAGCCGGCCTTGCCGGCGATGGGCTGCGAAGGAGCCCGGTACGACATCCGACGACCGCTTTGATACCGGTCAGCCCATGGCCATTCGCCTGAGGTACAATGCGCGCCACTGTGATTCTGCCCTACAGGTGCGCCATGCAGCCCTACGCTATTGCCCCCTCGATTCTTTCTGCCGACTTCGCTCGCCTGGGCGAGGAGGTCGACAATGTACTGGCCGCTGGTGCCGACATCGTTCACTTCGACGTAATGGACAACCACTACGTACCGAACCTGACCATCGGCCCTATGGTCTGCACCGCACTGCGCAAGTACGGCATCACCGCGCCGATCGACGTGCACCTGATGGTCAGTCCGGTCGACCGCATCATCGGCGACTTCATCGACGCGGGCGCCAGCTACATTACCTTCCATCCGGAAGCCACCCTGCACATCGATCGTTCACTACAGTTGATTCGTGACGGTGGTTGCAAGGCCGGCCTGGTGTTCAACCCGGCAACCCCGCTCGACACCCTCAAGTACGTGATGGACAAGGTCGACATGATCCTGTTGATGAGCGTCAACCCAGGTTTTGGCGGTCAGAAATTCATTCCCGGCACCCTCGACAAGCTGCGTGAAGCCCGTGCGCTGATCGATGCCAGCGGCCGCGATATCCGTCTGGAAATCGACGGTGGAGTGAATGTGAACAACATTCGTGAGATCGCTGCCGCCGGTGCCGATACCTTCGTCGCCGGTTCGGCGATCTTCAATACCCCGAACTACCAGGAGGTCATTGCCAAGATGCATGCCGAACTGGCCCTGGCGCGCCCATGAGTGGCTTCGAGCAGCTGTTCCCCGGCGCACTGCCCAAACTGGTGATGTTTGATCTGGACGGTACCCTGATCGATTCGGTACCGGACCTGGCAGCGGCGGTGGATAACATGCTGCTCGAAATGGGGCGCAAGCCCGCTGGCCTGGAGGCGGTGCGCCACTGGGTCGGTAATGGTGCCCCGGTGCTGGTGCGCCGGGCCCTGGCCGGTGGTCTGGATCATGCCGGCGTCGATGAAGACGAGGCAGAGAAAGGCCTGGAGTTGTTCCTGCAGGCCTATGCCGACAACCACCAGCTGACGGTGGTGTACCCCGGCGTACGCGACACGCTCAAGTGGTTGCACAAACAGGGCGTGGAAATGGCCCTGATCACCAACAAGCCGGAGCGCTTTGTCGCGCCGTTGCTCGACCAGATGAAAATCGGTCGCTATTTTCGCTGGATCATCGGTGGCGACACGCTGCCGCAGAAGAAGCCTGATCCGGCAGCATTGCTGTTTGTCATGAAAATGGCCAACGTCTCGGCTGAAGCCGCCTTGTTCGTTGGCGATTCGCGCAGCGACGTGCTGGCGGCCAAAGCAGCCGGGGTCAAGTGCGTGGGCTTGAGCTATGGCTACAATCACGGACGGCCGATCAGCGAAGAAGAGCCGTGCCTGGTCATCGATGACCTGCGCGCGCTGTTGCCCGGTTGCTTAGATGCGGCCACTGGGATAACGTTGGCTGACGTTCATTCCCCCAAAGATCGAGATTCCATCGTGGCGGTTACCGGCAAACTCTGGATGAAAGTCATCAAGGCCCTGGCCCGTTGGCGTTGGCGCGCCTGACTGTTCGCTGCCGGCCGTTGCCGGCCCGTTTGCCTGTTTGACCCATTTGCTGCTTGCCACGAGGCTATCATGACCCGCGAAGAATTCCTGCGCCTGGCCGCTGCCGGCTACAACCGTATTCCCCTGGCCTGCGAGACGCTGGCCGACTTCGACACGCCGTTGTCGATCTACCTGAAACTGGCCGATCAACCTAACTCCTACCTGCTTGAATCTGTGCAGGGCGGTGAGAAGTGGGGGCGTTACTCGATCATTGGTCTGCCGTGCCGCACCGTGCTGCGGGTGCATGACCATCAGGTACGCATCACCCATGACGATGTCGAAATCGAACGTCACGAGGTGGAAGATCCGCTGGCTTTCGTCGAGTCCTTCAAAGAGCGCTACAACGTCCCGACCATTGCCGGCCTGCCGCGTTTCAATGGTGGCCTGGTGGGCTACTTCGGCTATGACTGCGTGCGCTATGTCGAGAAGCGTCTGGGCAAATGCCCGAACCCGGATCCGCTGGGTGTGCCGGATATCCTGCTGATGGTGTCCGACGCCGTGGTGGTGTTCGATAACCTGGCGGGCAAGATGCACGCTATCGTGCTGGTCGATCCGGCCCAGGAGCAGGCCTACGAAAACGGCCTGGCACGTCTGGAAGGCCTGCTTGAACAACTGCGCCAGCCGATTACCCCGCGTCGCGGCCTGGAGCTGGGTGGCCCGCAAGCCGCCGAGCCGACCTTCCGCTCCAGCTTCACCCAGAGTGACTACGAGCGTGCGGTCGATACCATCAAGGAATACATCCTGGCCGGCGACTGCATGCAGGTTGTGCCGTCGCAGCGTATGTCGATCGACTTCAAGGCAGCGCCTATCGACCTGTACCGGGCGCTGCGTTGCTTCAACCCGACGCCGTACATGTACTTCTTCAACTTCGGTGACTTCCACGTAGTGGGCAGCTCGCCGGAAGTGCTGGTCCGGGTCGAAGACAATCTGGTCACCGTACGCCCGATTGCCGGTACCCGTCCACGTGGCGCCACCGAAGAGGCTGATCGTGCGCTGGAAGAGGATCTGCTGTCGGACGACAAGGAAATCGCCGAGCACCTGATGCTTATCGACCTGGGCCGCAACGACGCCGGCCGGGTGTCGGCAACCGGTACGGTCAAGGTCACCGAGAAGATGGTGATCGAACGTTACTCCAACGTCATGCACATCGTTTCCAATGTCACCGGTGAACTGAAAGAAGGCCTCAGCGCCATGGATGCGTTGCGCGCCATTCTGCCCGCCGGGACCTTGTCCGGGGCACCGAAGATCCGCGCGATGGAAATCATCGATGAGCTTGAGCCGGTCAAGCGCGGTGTCTACGGTGGCGCGGTCGGCTACTTTGCCTGGAACGGCAACATGGACACCGCCATCGCGATCCGCACAGCGGTCATCAAGGATGGCGAGCTGCATGTCCAGGCCGGTGGCGGTATCGTCGCTGACTCGGTACCGGCGCTGGAGTGGGAAGAGACCATCAACAAACGCCGGGCGATGTTCCGCGCGGTAGCGCTGGCGGAACAAACGCCGCGCAGCTGAAGTTGAAAAAACGGCGCTCCAGATGAGCGCCGTTTTTTATGCCGTCAGAAGTCCAGGCTCAGGGCCAGATTAATCCCTTGCTGGGTCAGTTCGTCACTCTTGCGCCAGTTGTATCCGGCGCGCAGTGCCAGTTGCGGTGCTAACTGATGAGTCACACCCAGGCTGGCGCGATTCATGTTGCTTTGCGGGGTATAGCCGGTGAGGGTGAAGTCGTTGCCCGGCAGGCTGTTCAGATGCAGGGTCAGGTCCTGTTGATCATCCTCGAACTCATGCTCATGGGCGACTTCGGCAAACAGCTGGGTGGTCGGCGCAATCCGGTATTTGCCCAGCAGGCCGAGACCCAGACGGCGTGATTCACGTTCCTGATCATCAAAGCTCAACGCCGTAGCACGGGCGCCTTTCTCCGAGTAACCATCGACTTTCACGCGGGCATAGTCGGCACTGACAAAGGGTGAGAGGTGCCAGTCGCTGTCAGCCTGAGCCAGGTCGTAGCCCAGGCGCGCGGCAAAGGCCCAGACTTCGCCGTCGGTATCACCTTTTTCGCTGCGCTCGTTGATCCCCAGGGCGAATGTACGCTTCAGGTCACCATAGTCCAGGTGCCCCACGCTCAATGCGGCATCGGCCCACCACTGGTTGCGCTGGAACTGCGCGAATGCGCTGGCCAGATAACTGTCGAGCTTGTACTCGGAGTCGTGGGCACCGGCTTCGAGCTTCTGCTGATCGATACCGACGGCCAGACCGATGCGCCAGGCTTCGTCGAGGCGGTAACTGCCGCCCAGGGTCAGGTTGTAACCATGGCCATCGGCGCTTGCCGAACTGCGCTGGCCATCGATATCCAGCTTCTGTCCGCTGGCGGCAACGATGGCTTGCCACTGGCCGACGCCTTGCCAGTCGCTTTGCCATTGGTTGCGCAGTTCGTCCTGATGCGCACGCAGGCTGGCGTGGGCCATTTCCGGCAGTAGCGTCAGTTCCCAGGGGGCGGCGAGCAGCGAGTAACCGTAGTCGGCAATCAGCTTCTGCCCGGCGCTGGTGGGGTGGACCGAGTCGTTGAACAGCAGCTTGTCTGGATCAGGCGTGGCGCTGTTGATTCCGTACAGCGGGTTTTCCAGGCAACCATTGCCGCTGTAACAGGTGCCGACCAGGTTCTGGCCGACGGCAAGGCCGAACTGTTGTGGCGCGTTGACGCTTTCCTGAAGCAGCAGGGGCACGTTCAGGGGAATGATCTGCGCATCGATCTGCCCCAGCTGCCGCACCAGCTCCTGATTGAAGACACTGCTCAACTGCGACAGTGGCCCCTGCTGTGCAGTACCGCTGAATGCTGGCGTCAGGCCCAGGTCGGGCAACAGCCAGACCATGATGTAGCGCGCTCCCCCCTGTTGCAGCGCGTGGGCGCTGGCGGCCAGGCGATCAGCTGCGGCTACGGCGCCAGCCGGGGAGGTGACCAGCCCCTGAAGGAAGTCGTTACCGCCACCGGTCAGATAGTAAAGCGCGTTCGGGTCGGCTCGCAGCCCCCCGGCAAGATAACCGGGACGCTCACGCAAAACGGTGCCGGCCCCGGGGTTACCCGGGGGGATGACGGTCAATGAGCTACCGGTGATGGACTCGTAGATCTGGTCGGTACGGTAGCCGCCCACCGCCCAGTTGTTGCCATCCGGGCGACCCAGGGCGGCATTCACCGGGGAGGTGGAGGCACCCAGTTCGCTCGGCGCGATACCCAGTTGTGCCCCTAGCAGCATGGGCGATACCGCGGCGTACTGGCCATTTGCATCGCGGTTGGTGAAGCGCAGACCGCTGCCGCTTGGGTCGCTGGGGTCCGGGAATTGCCCGGCGTCACTGAGGCTGTCACCAAAAACGATCAGCGTCGAATAGGGTGAAGGCGCGGCAAATGCCTGGCTGCTGGCCAGCAGTAACGTGCCGAGTAATGAGCGGAAAAATGGAGGTTTTTGCATCGAAGAGGTCCCTTTTCATTGTTTTTATAGAATCCGCCCGAGCGACCTTAGCAAATCAGGGGGTATTGTTTACCCGGCCATTCGTTTCCCCATGCTTCCAGCCATATTGCGTGCGCCGCTGCGGTAAGCTACTGTGCGGGAACGTATGAACGAGACCTACCCCGTGTTGATCGTCAGCAAACTCTTGATGCGCGTTATCAAGGCCCACGCCCGTTGGCGTTGGCGCGCCTGACTTTATCTCCTGCCGGTTTTTCCGGCCCAGTATCGCTTTGCCTTTTTCAAACCGCTGTCACTGTCACTGCATTCGGAAACTACCGTCGCACACAGAGCGGGGCGCGTATGTCACTCGCGCGCAAGGCATGTCATTAAAGTCAGTAGATGCAAGAGGTTGAACCCAGATGTTACTGATGATCGACAATTACGACTCCTTCACCTACAACGTCGTGCAGTACCTCGGCGAGCTGGGTGCAGAGGTTAAAGTCATTCGCAACGACGAACTGACCATCGCCCAGATCGAAGCCCTGAACCCCGAGCGCATCGTGGTTTCCCCTGGTCCGTGCACCCCGACCGAGGCCGGTGTTTCCATCGAAGCTATCCTGCACTTTGCCGGCAAGCTGCCGATTCTCGGTGTCTGCCTGGGCCACCAGTCCATTGGCCAGGCCTTTGGCGGTGATGTCGTGCGGGCCCGCCAGGTCATGCATGGCAAGACCAGCCCGGTTTTCCACAAAGACCTGGGCGTATTTAACGGCCTGAACAACCCGCTGACCGTGACCCGCTACCACTCGCTGGTGGTCAAGCGTGAAACCCTGCCCGAGTGCCTGGAAGTGACCGCCTGGACTGCCCTTGAAGACGGTTCGGTGGACGAGATCATGGGCCTGCGGCACAAGACCCTGAACATAGAAGGGGTGCAGTTCCACCCCGAGTCGATCCTCACCGAGCAGGGCCACGAGCTGTTCGCCAACTTCCTCAAACAGACCGGCGGCCGCCGCTAAGGATCGATCATGGATATCAAGAGCGCGCTCGGCCGCATCGTCGGCCACCTGGACCTGAGCACCGAAGAAATGCGCGATGTGATGCGCGAGATCATGACCGGCCAGTGCAGTGAAGCGCAGATCGGTGCCTTCATGATGGGCATGCGCATGAAGAGCGAAAGCATCGACGAAATCGTCGGCGCGGTCTCGGTGATGCGTGAGCTGGCCGACAAGGTCGAACTCAATACCCTGGATCAAGTGGTCGATGTGGTCGGCACCGGCGGCGATGGCGCAAACATCTTCAACGTCTCCACCGCTTCGGCCTTCGTTGTAGCCGCTGCCGGTTGCACTGTGGCCAAGCATGGTAACCGTGCCGTTTCGGGCAAAAGCGGCAGCGCCGACCTGCTCGAGGCTGCCGGCATCTACCTGAACCTGACGCCCGTGCAGGTTGCCCGCTGCATCGACAGCGTCGGCATTGGCTTCATGTTTGCCCAGACCCACCACAAGGCGATGAAACATGCCGCCGGCCCACGTCGTGACCTGGGCCTGCGCACCTTGTTCAACATGCTTGGCCCGCTTACGAATCCGGCCGGTGTGAAGCACCAGGTGGTCGGTGTGTTCACCCAGGCCCTGTGCCGTCCGTTGGCCGAAGTGCTGCAGCGGCTGGGCAGCAAGCATGTGCTGGTGGTGCACTCCAAGGATGGTCTGGACGAATTCAGCCTGGCCGCGCCGACTTTCGTTGCCGAGCTCAAGAATGACCAGATTACCGAGTACTGGGTCGAGCCCGAAGATCTCGGCATGAAGAGCCAGAGCCTGCATGGCCTGGCGGTCGAGAGTCCGGAAAAGTCGCTGGAATTGATCCGCGATGCATTGGGGCGGCGCAAGACCGAGAATGGCCAGAAGGCTGCGGAAATGATCGTGCTCAATGCCGGTGCCGCGCTGTACGCCGCCGATCACGCCATGACCCTCAAGCAAGGCGTCGAGCTTGCCCACGACGCACTGCACACCGGCCTTGCCCGGGAAAAACTCGAAGAGCTGGGCGCTTTCACCGCCGTATTCAAGCTGGAGAATGAAGGATGAGTGTACCGACGGTTCTGGAAAACATTCTCGCGCGCAAGGTTCAGGAAGTTGCCGAGCGCAGCGCCCGGGTCAGCCTCGCCGAGCTTGAGCGCCTGGCTGCCGCTGCCGATGCTCCACGCGGGTTTGCCAAGGCGCTGATCGAACAGGCCAAGCGTAAACAGCCTGCAGTTATTGCCGAGATCAAGAAAGCTTCGCCGAGCAAGGGCGTGATTCGCGAAAATTTCGTGCCGGCCGAAATCGCCGTCAGCTACGAAAAAGGTGGTGCGACCTGTCTGTCGGTGCTCACTGACGTCGACTATTTCCAGGGTGCCGATGCCTACCTGCAGCAAGCCCGTGCGGCGTGCAAGCTGCCGGTGATCCGCAAGGACTTCATGATCGATCCGTATCAGATCGTCGAAGCGCGTGCGTTGGGCGCCGACTGTGTGCTGTTGATCGTCTCGGCGCTGGATGATGTGAAGATGGCCGAGCTGGCTGCCACCGCGAAAAGCGTCGGCCTCGATGTGCTGGTTGAAGTGCACGACGGCGATGAGCTGGAGCGCGCGCTGAAAACCCTCGACACCCCGCTGGTCGGCGTCAACAACCGCAACCTGCATACCTTCGAGGTCAGCCTGGAAACCACCCTCGACCTGCTGCCGCGGATTCCTCGCGACCGTCTGGCGATTACCGAGAGCGGTATTCTCAATCGCGCGGATGTCGAGCTGATGGAAATCAACGAGGTCTACTCGTTCCTGGTCGGCGAAGCCTTCATGCGCGCCGAGCATCCGGGGCTGGAGTTGCAGCGTCTGTTCTTCCCTGAGCGCACGGTGCAGAATCTGGTGCCAGGACTGGACTGATTCGACTCTGAAGCCGGCATTGCCGGCTTTTTTGTATCTACAAGGTTATTGCGATGACTGATCAATTAGTCGATGTGACTGTCGAGGCCGGACTGCATGCCGAGCAGGATCTGCTGGCAGCAGTGTGCAAGGGCGAAAAGGACTATGGCCTGTTGTTCTGGCGCCCGACCGATCATGCCCTGGTCATGCCGCGGCGCATGAGTCGTCTTGAAGGCTTCGAGGCGGCCTGCTCCGAACTGGCGGTTGCCGGATGGCCGGTGTTGTTGCGCGAAACAGGTGGCGAGCCGGTGCCGCAATCGCCCGCGGTGATCAATATCGCGCTGATCTATGTGGCCCCTCGCAGTGAAGGCGACCACGGCCGAATCGAAAATGCCTACGAACGCCTGTGCCTGCCTTTGTGCGATGTGTTGCGTGAATGGGGCGGACTGGCCTCGGTAGGCGAAATCGAAGGGGCGTTCTGCGACGGTCGTTACAACGTCAATCTCAATGGCCGCAAACTGGTAGGTACGGCTCAGCGCTGGCGCCAGGGGCTGGGCGGCAAGCGTCCAGTGGTGCTGGTGCACGGCGCATTGCTGTTGGATAACGAGCGCGAGTCGATGGTGGCTGCGGTCAACCGCTTCAACGAATGTTGCGAACTGGAGCAGCGCTGCCTGGCCGACAGCCATATCGCCCTGCACGAGGTGGTGCCCGAGGCGCCTTTGCTCGAGCGCCTCGGCCAGGCTTACGCTGAAGTGATCGAAGGCATCGCCCGCGACTAGCGGGTGCCGAAGACCACCATGGTCTTGCCCTTGACGTGTACCAGGCTGCGTTCCTCAAGATCCTTGAGGACGCGGCCGACCATCTCCCGTGAACAACCGACGATACGACCGATCTCCTGACGGGTGATCTTGATCTGCATGCCGTCGGGGTGGGTCATCGCATCGGGTTGTTTGCACAGCTCCAGCAAGCAGCGGGCAACGCGTCCGGTTACATCGAAAAACGCCAGGTCACCGACTTTGCGCGTGGTGTTGCGCAGTCGCTGGGCCATCTGGCTGCCCAATGCATAGAGAATGTCGGGGTCCTGACGAGCCAGTTCGCGGAATTTCTCATAGCTGATTTCCGCTACTTCACATTCGCTCTTTGCCCGTACCCAGGCACTGCGCTGATGTTCCTGGCCGGCAGGTTCGAACAGGCCCAGCTCGCCAAAGAAATCACCGCTGTTGAGGTAGGCAATGATCATCTCATGGCCATCGTCATCCTCGATCAGGATCGTCACTGAGCCTTTGACAATGAATGACAGGCTATCGGCTTTATCACCGGCACAAATGATATTGCTCTTGGCCGCAAAGCGGCGCCGCTGGCAATGTGCGAGCAGCTTGTCGATGTTCTTGATCTTGGCTGGAAGGGCTGAGGCAACCATGGCTGAATCCCGGTAAGAGGCAACGCTTGTACACTTTTATAGGTAGTCTGGCGCTATGTGCCAGTGATTTGGCGTCAGCTTATCAGACACTTGTGGTTGTATCGGCAGATTTACCCGCACGCTTGAGCTTTTCCGCCGGCGCTTCTGGGACTAAGCTGGCAGCCTTTTTTAAAGTAAGGGAGTCCGGATGATGAAGGCGCGTATCCAGTGGGCAGGTGAAGCCATGTTTCTCGGTGAATCGGGCAGTGGCCATGTCGTGGTCATGGACGGCCCACCCGAGGCCGGCGGGCGTAACCTGGGTGTACGGCCTATGGAAATGCTCTTGTTGGGCCTGGGTGGCTGCAGCAACTTCGATGTGGTCAGCATCCTGAAAAAATCCCGTCAGGCGGTGGAAAGCTGCGAAGCATTCCTTGAAGCCGAGCGCGCCAGCGAAGATCCCAAAGTGTTTACCAAGATCCACCTGAATTTCGTGGTCAAAGGTCGCGGGCTCAAGGATGCTCAAGTGAAGCGCGCCGTAGAGCTATCGGCAGAAAAATATTGCTCGGCGTCGATCATGCTGGGTCGTGCGGGTGTTGAAATTACCCATAGCTACGAGATCGTCGAACTCGGCTGATTTATGTCATCGCGGGGCAAGCCCGCTCCTACAGTAGGAGCGGGCTTGCCCCGCGATCGATTAGTCAACGGCGCAGCCCAGGCAGCAGTTGCTCCAGGCCCTTGGGTAGTTGCGCGCGCAAACGTCGACTCAGATCTTCACGGTGCTTCTGATACAGCAGCCCCAGCGCGATAACGCCCAAGCCGATCAGGCTCAGTATCAGCGGGAACAGCAGGGAGTCTTCAAAGACTTCGTACGACAGGTAGCCCAGGTATGCAGCCACGCCCATGGCGCCAAAGACCATGAACATCGGTCGGCGAAGCAATACCGCCAAGCCCATCAGGCCGAGGTTGATCAGGCAGTAAAAGGCTTTGCCCAGCTGGCTGTCGCTTTCCATCAGGCTCAACCCCAGCCAGAAGGCCAGAAGACCGGCAAGGTATCCCCAGAAGGCAAAGTCCTGGCGGGTGCGGCCATCGATCACCAGGAATACAGCCAGCACTACCAGGCCGAACCACAACGACACGGCAAGGCGCTGTTCCCAGTTGAAGGTATGACCGTAGAACCATTCGCTCAGGTCCATGGACATGAACCACAGGGCCAGGGCGATCGGCATGACGATAAAAGGGAAGGGGATCACCCGCAGCATCAGCAAGCCGGCGACAACCGTTGCCGCCTCCATCAGCAGCCAGCCACCTTGCACATAGGTGTAGTAGTTGTGGTAACCGGTCTGGGTGTCGTCAAGCGGCCAGAAACCGGTGAGCCGCTCCACTGCGAACACTGCCAACGGCACAATACTGACTGCAACCGCGCCGAGCACACCGGCAGGGATGATCTGCCCGCGGCGTTGCATGAACAACCCGCCCAGGGTCAGAACGGCAATGTAGGCCACGGCGATCAGCAGCAAGGCGCTGTCGCCGATACGCATCCAGGCCTCGTTGAGCAGCCAGCCCATGGCAGCCATGATCAGCAGGGCGCCGAGGTAGAATGCGACATGAGCCAGCTGGAAGCTGGCCTGCGTGCTCGGTTGGCGCTTGAAAAACTCAAGCAGGGCCTGGTCCTGGCCCGGGTTCAGAACGCCTGCGCTCACCGCGCGGGCCAGGTCCTTGGCATCGAAGCGTTCCGCCATGGCATGTCCTAGATACGGTAGGTGCTTTTGGTCATGACCTTGGCCATCAGGCTCATGCCAAAACGCACGGGGGCAGGGAAGCGGAAGCCGCCAGCCTCCAGGGCTGATTCGGCGTGCTGTTCTTCGTCGACGCGCATCTGTTCAAGGATAGCCCGGGATTTTTCATCTTCGCTCGGAATCTGCTCCAGGTGCTCGTCCAGGTGCTTGCACACCTGATGCTCGGTGGCGGCAACAAAACCCAGGCTGACCTTGTCGCTGACCAGACCGGCCAGTGCGCCGATGCCGAACGACATGCCGTAGAACAGTGGGTTGAGTACGCTTGGATGGCTACCGAGCTGACGGATACGCTGTTCGCACCAGGCCAGGTGGTCAATCTCTTCTTCGGCCGCGTGCTCCATGGCCTTGCGCACTTGTGGCAGCTTGGCGGTCAGGGCCTGCCCCTGATACAGCGCCTGCGCGCAGACTTCACCGGTATGGTTGATACGCATGAGGCCGGCCACGTGACGGGTCTGGGTATCGTCCAGGGTGACATCCGGCTGGATGATGGCCGGTGACGGGCGGGATGGTTGGCCGCTGAAAGGTAGCAAGGTGCGCATGGCGGTATCGGCCTGCAGCAACAAGCGGTCGAGCGGCGAATAGTGACGTTCGGTAGCCATCGGGCACCTCCGCAAGAATGTGCCCGACAGTTTACCGCAATCGAGGTGATCGGGCTTGCCCTGGATCAGCCCGGCGGCCAGTGCATCTGACGCTGACCCAGTACGTGCATGTGGATGTGGTAGACCGTCTGGCCGCCCAGTTCATTGCAGTTCATGACTACGCGGAAACCGTCTTCACAGCCCAGTTCCCTGGCCAGCCGCTGGGCAGTGAACAGGATGTGTCCAGCCAGGCCCTTGTCGTCTTCGGTCAGATCATTGAGTGTGCGGATAGGCTTTTTCGGGATGACCAGAAAATGCACCGGCGCCTGTGGGGCGATATCGTGGAAGGCCAGAACCTGGTCGTCCTCGTAGATGATCTTGGCCGGGATTTCCCGGTTGATGATCTTGGTGAACAGAGTTTCCACTACGGTTGCTCCATGTGAGGGATCGGGCCTGAGTGTACTCAGGCTGGGTATCGACGCCCAGCCCTGCGCAGTCAGCGCGGGCAATAGGCTTGATTGATGGCGCCCGCCAGTTTGCGGGTCATCCAGCGCGACAACAGGCGCGGGCTGAATGCCAGCCAGCGGTTGCGCCGACCGGGAATGATCAGCGCACGGTTCTTGTCCAGGGCACGGACGGTGTACAAGGCGACTTCCTCGGGACTCAGGCAGCGCTGGCCCTTTTCCAAGCGCGGGATGCGCCGTAACGGCGAGCGGACCGGGCCTGGACAAAGTACCGAAACCTTGATGCCGGTGCGTTTGAGTTCTTCACGCAAACCTTCGGAGAAGTGCAACACATACGCCTTGCTCGCCGCATAGCTGCTCATCCATGGCCCTGGAGCAAAGGCTGCGAGGGACGCGACATTGAGGATCTGCCCGCCACCCTGGACGGCCATGGCATTGCCTAGCGCATGGCAAAGTCGGGTCAGGGCGAGAATGTTCACTTCGATCAGGTCCTGTTCGTCGCCCCATTCCTGGGCCAGGAACGGCCCGTAGGAGCGAATGCCGGCGCAGTTGACCAGCAGGTCGATGTGGCGCTCGCTTTCTTCAAGTTCCAGCAGGAAACCGGACAGTCGCAGTGGTTCGCCCAGATCACAGGCGCGAAATAGCACTTCGACGCCAAAACGCTGGGTCAGCTCGATGGCGATGCTTTCCAGTGGGTCACGCTGGCGGGCCACCAGGATCAGATTGCGTCCCCGACGTGCCAGCGCCTCGGCCAGTGCCAGGCCCAGGCCACTGGAGGCACCAGTGATCATGGCGTAACGGGTCATGCAGTTCTCCAATCGGAAAGGGCGGCTAAAGCCCCCAGTTTACAGGTACGGTAGCCCGAGCGCTGCAGGCGGGCCCTAGATTCCGGTTTAGAGTGCGGCGATACCGATAAAGCCCAGGATCAGTAGCGGCCATAGGCAGGCCAGAATCCCCTCGAGGGTACTGTTGGGCACTGGTACTGGGCCAAAGCGGTTGTCTGCGCGACTACCTGGCATCAGTACCAAGATCAAGACAAAGACCAAGCCTATCCAGGGTATCAATCCCAGCCAGCAAAACCAGCCGCTCCAGTTCAGGTCGTGAAGGCGCTGGATGACAGGTAGCATGGTCAGGATCTGGACGATGAGCAAACCAGCGATGACCAGCCGGCCGACCAGAATCGACGGCATTGCGCTGTACACCCCGCTCAGTACAACCAGGCCACTGATCGTTGCTACAGCCAGCGCCAGAGTCCAGGCCAGCAGGCGCACTCGGCCTATTCGCCCCTTCGTGCTCATGAACTTTGGCTTGCTCGAGACTGCAGAGACCAAGGTGGTATTCATACGGGCTTCCTTTGCCTTCGTAATTCATCGGTCAACCCGGCCAGTGCTGGCTCAGGGCTTTGGCCGAGGCTTGTGCCTGGCGATATTCAGTGTCAAGACAGTTAATCAGTTGCTCGACAGCGCACAGTTTGTCGATGGCGCCGACGCCTTGCCCTGCCGACCATACGGTCTTCCAGGCCTTGGCCTCATCACTAATGGGTTTGAGTTTGGTTTCGGTGTGGCTGCGCAGGGCGGCCATGTCGAAACCGGCGTTTTCCAGGCTCTGGCGCATGAAGCTGGCAGGCACCCCGGAAACCGCAGCGGTGTGGATGATATCGGCTGCCTTGGCCGCTAGCATCATTTCTTTGTAGGGGCCTGGGGCCTGGCTTTCGTGAGTGGCGATAAAGCGGGTGCCCAGGTACGCCAGGTCTGCGCCGAGTAGCTGCGCGGCGAGAATTTCATGGCCGCGGTTGATGCAGCCTGCCAGCAGTAACGTCTTGTCGAAGAACTGGCGGATCTCGGCAATCAGCGCGAACGGGCTCCAGGTACCGGCGTGGCCACCGGCACCGGCGGCGACAGCGATCAGTCCATCGACCCCGGCTTCAGCGGCTTTCTCGGCGTGGCGCCGGGTCGTCACGTCATGAAACACCAGACCGCCATAGCTGTGCACGGCATCGACCAGTTCTTTCACGGCACCGAGACTGGTGATGACAATCGGCACCTTGTGTTCGACGCACAGTGCCAGGTCTGCCTGCAGACGCGGATTACTCTGGTGCACGATCAGGTTGACCGCGTAGGGCGCAGGTTTGTCCAGGGCGGCCAGGCCCGTCTCGATTTCCTCGAGCCAGGCCTTGAAGCCGCTACTGTCACGCTGGTTCAGCGCCGGGAAACTGCCGACGATCCCGTTGGCGCAACAGGCCAGCACCAGTTGCGGGTTGGAGATCAGAAACATGGGTGCCGCAACCACCGGCAGACGCAAGCGTTGTTCGAGCAGGGCAGGCAATGACATGGCAGGTATCCCGAGGCTGAGTAAGGGTTTAGGTTAGAACGGTTTGACCACCACCAGAATTACCACGGCCAGCAGGATCAGCACCGGCACTTCATTGAACCAGCGGTAGAACACATGGCTGCGGGTGTTTTCGCCGCGGGCGAAGCGCTTGAGCTGGGCGCCGCACATGTGGTGATAGCCGACCAGCAGGATCACCAGCGTGAGCTTGGCGTGCATCCAGCCCTGGCTGAGAAAGCCCGGGGTCAGGCTCATCAGCCAGATACCGAAGACCAGCGTGGCGATCATCGACGGCAGCATGATGCCGCGATACAGCTTGCGCTCCATGGTCACGAAGCGTTCCTGGCTGGTGCTGTCCTGGCTTTGCGCGTGATAGACAAACAGGCGGGGCAGGTAGAACAGCCCGGCAAACCAGCAGACCACGCTGACGATATGCAGCGCTTTGATCCAGAGAAAAAGCATGGAGTTGAGTTCCTTCAGGGTTCACGGTCGTCAGATAGTAGAGGCTAGGCGCCTGGCGGGCCATCTCAACAGTTGTGGGCGTGTTTCAGGCCCCCTATTATCGTGGGCTTTCCTGTAGGTTCGTTGATAAGGGGCACGCGTTATGGTCAAGGTCGGTATCGTTGGCGGCACGGGTTACACCGGGGTCGAGCTGCTGCGTCTGTTGGCACAGCATCCACAGGCTGAGGTGGCGGTTATCACTTCGCGTTCCGAAGCCGGCCTGGCGGTTGCCGACATGTACCCGAACCTGCGTGGCCATTACGACGGCCTGGCGTTCAGCGTGCCGGACGTGAAAACCCTGGCGGCCTGTGATGTGGTGTTCTTCGCCACCCCTCACGGTGTTGCCCATGCCCTGGCGGGCGAACTGTTGGCGGCAGGCACCAAGGTCATCGACCTGTCTGCTGACTTCCGTCTGCAGGATGCCGATGAGTGGGCCAAATGGTATGGCCAGCCCCATGGCGCTCCGGAATTGCTCAAAGATGCGGTCTATGGCCTGCCGGAAGTCAACCGCGAGCAGATTCGCCAAGCGCGCCTGATCGCCGTACCGGGTTGCTACCCTACTGCAACACAGCTGGGTTTCCTGCCATTGCTGGAGGCTGGTATCGCTGACGCCTCGCGCTTGATCGCCGACTGCAAGTCGGGCGTGAGTGGTGCCGGTCGTGGCGCAGCGGTGGGTTCGCTGTTCTGTGAGGCCGGTGAAAGCATGAAGGCCTACGCCGTCAAAGGTCACCGCCACCTGCCAGAGATTACCCAGGGCCTGCGCCGGGCGGCAGGGAGCGATGTCGGCCTGACCTTCGTTCCGCACCTGACGCCGATGATCCGTGGCATTCATTCCACCCTGTATGCAACGGTTGCCGACACCTCGGTCGACCTGCAGGCGCTGTTCGAAAAACGCTATGCCGATGAACCGTTCGTCGACGTTATGCCCGCCGGCAGCCACCCGGAAACCCGCAGCGTGCGCGGTGCCAACGTCTGCCGTATTGCCGTGCACCGGCCCCAGGGTGGTGATCTGGTTGTCGTACTGTCAGTCATCGACAACCTGGTCAAAGGTGCGTCGGGCCAGGCTGTACAAAACCTCAACATCCTTTTCGGGCTGGATGAGCGCATGGGGCTGTCGCATGCCGGCTTGCTGCCATAAGTATCGTTGCTGATAGCGGGCCCGCCTTGTGCGGGCCTTGTTGTTTTTGCTCGGCACCCAGACGAAAGCCGCACAATTGTTGACCGATTTTCTCGGAGAAGCGGATAATGCGCGTCATCACGCATTATGGCGGCATAGCGCCGGGAGATAGTCAGCATGAGCGTCGAATCCTTCACCCCTGTGGCATTGCAGTTCACTGAGGGTGCAGCGCACAAGGTGAAGACCCTGGTCGATGAAGAAGGCAATGATCGCCTGAAGTTGCGAGTGTTCGTGACCGGGGGCGGTTGCTCGGGTTTTCAATATGGTTTTACTTTTGATGAAGATGTCGCTGAAGACGACACCATCGTCGAGCGCGAAGGGGTGGCCCTGGTGGTCGATCCGATGAGCTTCCAGTACCTGGCAGGAGCCGAAGTGGATTACCAGGAAGGCCTGGAAGGCTCGCGTTTTGTCATCAAGAACCCGAACGCCAGCACCACCTGTGGTTGCGGTTCGTCGTTCTCGATTTGATCGCTGGGTTGCTTGCACCGCAAACGCCGCGCTAATGCGCGGCGTTTTGCTGTGTGCGGTTCAGGCTGGGTAAATCGCGCCAAGCACCCGCAGGCCGCGGGCGCCAGTGACGCTTGGACGATTGCCCGGAATGCCTTGCAGGCAGCAGTGGGAGAGCCAGGCAAAGGCCATGGCTTCGACCCAGTCCGGGTCAATGCCGTGAGCTGCAGTGCTACTGACACGGGCGCGAGGTAGCAGGGCGGCCAGACGGCTCATCAATGTGCCGTTGTGGGCGCCACCCCCACAGACCAGCAATGCCTGGGTGTCTTTCTGGGCTGTCTGCAGCGAGCTGACAATGCTGTGGGCTGTAAGCTCGAGCAGCGTGGCCTGGACATCGGCAGCGGCAATCACCGGCTGTGTGGCCAGGTGGTGCTTGAGCCAGGGCAGGTTGAATACTTCGCGCCCGGTACTCTTCGGGCCGGTACCGGCGAAGAACGGGTCGCTGAGCAGGCTGGCAAGCAGGTCGGCATGCACCTGGCCGCTGGCTGCCCAGGCGCCGTCGGCATCGTAGCTGCGGCCCTGTTTCTCATGAATCCATGCATCAAGCAGAACGTTGCCCGGGCCACAGTCGAAACCACTGACTGGCTTGTCCTGTTCGATCAGACTGAGGTTGCTGAAACCGCCGACGTTGAGTACCGCCAGGCGTTGTCCCTGATGCTCGAACAGTGCCTCATGAAAGGCTGGAACCAGCGGTGCACCCTGGCCTCCTGCGGCCACATCACGGCGCCGAAAATCCCCCACCACGCAGATGCCGCTGAGCTCGGCGAGCAAAGCAGGATTGCCGATCTGCACGGTGAAGCCGCGTGCCGGCTCATGGCGGATGGTCTGACCATGGCTGCCAATGGCGCGAATATCAGCCGGGTTGAGGTTTTGGGCGGCCAGCAGGTGTTCGATACCCTGAGCTGCGAGCGTTACCCACTGTGCTTCTGCCAGCGCAGCGCGGGCGATTTCATCCGGGCCGCTGGCGCACAGGTCCAGCAGGTCCTGGCGCAGGTTGGCGGGCATGGGGATGTAGTGGGTAGCGAGCAGCCGGGTGCTCTGCTCCTGTGCGATCAAGGCGATGTCCAGGCCGTCGAGGCTGGTGCCGGACATCACCCCCAGATAAAGAGCCATTGCTTAGCGCTTGTTGGAAGCGAGCATGGTGGCTTTTTCCTGGTTCATGCGAGCCACCAGTGGCTGGCTCTGCTGCAGGAAGCGTTGACGCTCGGCCTTGGCGATCGGATCGGCCATTGGCAGCTTTTGCCCCAGCGGATCGACGTGGACGCCGTTGACCTGGAACTCATAGTGCAGGTGCGGTCCGGTGGACAGGCCGGTGGTGCCGATATAGCCAATGACCTGGCCCTGCTTGACGGTGCCGCCGGTTTTCACGCCCTTGGCAAAGCCCTGCATGTGGCCGTAGAGGGTCTGGTAGCGGTTGCCATGCTGGATGATTACCGTGTTGCCGTATCCGCCGCGACGTCCGGCGAGCAATACCTTGCCGTCACCGGCAGCCTTGATCGGGGTGCCACGTGGTGCGGCGTAGTCGACACCCTTGTGGGCGCGGATCTTGTTGAGAATCGGGTGCTTGCGACCGGCCGAGAAGCGCGAGCTGATGCGGGCGAAATCAACCGGGGTGCGGATGAAGGCCTTGCGCATGCTGTTGCCGTCGGCGGTGTAGTAGTTGGTATTGCCTTGCTTGTTGGTGTAGCGAACTGCGGTGAAAGTCTTGCCACGGTTGGTGAAACGGGCAGAAAGGATGTTGCCGTTGCCAACCACCTTGCCATCCATGACCTTCTGCTCGTAGATCACATCAAACTCGTCGCCCTGGCGGATATCCTGGGCGAAGTCGATGTCGTAGCCGAAGATCCGTGCCAGATCCATGGTCATGCTGTGAGGCAGGCCGGCGCGCTGACCGGATGCCGACAGCGAACTCTTGATTACACCGTGGGCATAAGCCGAGCGCATCACCGGTTTGCTGACTTCGCGATTGAAGGCGTAACCGTTTGCGCCTTTGGTCAGGCGAATGGTTTCCAGGTTGCTGACCTTGCTGTGCAGGCTGGTCAGCTGACCGTCCTTGTCCAGTTCGATCTGCAGCACTTGACCACTTTTGAGCTGGCTGAACTGTTTCGCCTGTTTGTTACTGCTCAGTACTTCTTGCACTGCGCTGGCCGGCAGGCCGACCTTGGCGAACAGGGTCGACAGGGTGTCGCCACGGCTCACGGTCACTTCGCGATGGCTAGGGTCCTTGGCTGGGGCGGCTTGTACTGGCGCAGGTGCAGCAGCCGGCTCGACCTTGGCGGTCTCCTCGGTGGGCGCAGGGCTGTTGTCGATTTGGGCAAACGGTGAGGCGGTGGATGCCTCTGCGTTCTGCGCCAGTGGTGCGTCCGGTTCTTGCTTGAGCTGCTCGGCAGGGCTCTCCAGCTCGAGGTTCAAGGTGGTTTTCTTGGCTTCTACCTCGCTGGAGGGAAACACCAGCAAGGCCAGACTGAGCAAGGCGGCGATGCCGCTGGCGGCCAACAGATGGCTCTTCGGATAAAGCGGGGGCGCTTTAGGCGGTTCGTTGGTCATAGATGAATTGACTTTGAAATAGATGAATTGGAAAAGATGAATGACATGATGAAGATGAAATAACTGTATAAAATATAACCAAATCCCTTCTAGCGCAAGCGCGCAGACGTCATCAGTCGGCTACGGGGTCACATCCGGGGCAAAAACTTGTAATTGATGGCTGATCTTGTATGGTTGGGGCCCTTTGAATCTGAGCCTGCGGGTCTGTTATGAAGTCGGTTGAAGAGCAGCTAGCGCTGATCAAGCGTGGTGCGGAAGAGGTACTGGTAGAGTCCGAGTTGGTCGAGAAGCTCAAGCGCGGGCAGCCGCTGCGGATCAAGGCGGGTTTTGATCCGACCGCACCCGACCTGCACCTGGGGCATACCGTCCTTATTAACAAGCTGCGCCAGTTCCAGGATCTGGGGCATCAGGTGATTTTCCTGATCGGCGACTTCACCGGCATGATTGGTGATCCGAGCGGCAAGAGCGCCACGCGTCCGCCGCTGACCCGCGAGCAGGTGCTGGATAACGCCGAGACCTATAAACAGCAGGTGTTCAAGATTCTCGACCCGGCCAAGACCGAGGTTGCGTTCAACTCCACCTGGATGGACAAGCTGACGCCGGCTGACTTCATTCGCCTGGCCTCGCAGTACACCGTGGCGCGCATGCTTGAGCGCGACGACTTTGACAAGCGCTACACCAGCAATCAGCCGATTGCCATTCACGAGTTTCTCTACCCGCTGGTGCAGGGCTATGACTCGGTGGCGCTCAAGGCGGATGTCGAACTGGGTGGTACTGATCAGAAGTTCAACCTGCTGATGGGGCGCGAATTGCAGCGCTCCTACGGCCAGGAAGCGCAGAACATCGTGACCATGCCGTTGCTTGAAGGTCTCGATGGCATCAAGAAGATGTCCAAGTCGCTGGGTAACTATGTTGGCATCCAGGAAGCGCCGGGCGTGATGTACAGCAAGCTGGTATCGATCCCTGACACGCTGATGTGGCGTTACTTCGAGCTGCTGAGCTTCCGTTCGATGGACGAGATCGATGCGTTCCGCGCCGATGTGGCGGCCGGTGCGAACCCGCGCGATATCAAGATCAAGCTTGCGGAAGAAATCGTTGCACGCTTCCACGGTGAAGAAGCAGCGGCGAATGCGCATCGCGGTGCAGGCAACCGTATGAAGGATGGTGAGCTGCCGGAAGATCTACCTGAGGTCGAAGTGCTGGCGAGTGAGGAGATGCCGATCTCTGCAATCCTTAATAAGGCGGGCCTGGTGAAGAACTCGGCAGCCGCTCGCGACCTGCTTGCTGCGGGTAGTGTTCGGGTTGATGGCGAAGTGGTTGATCGTGGTTTCGTATTTGCCCTGGGCGCTACTCATGTTTGCCAGGCCGGCAAGAAAGCCTTCGCGCGTATTACTTTGAAGGCTGAGTAACGTACCTATATATAGAGTGGGGCGCAGGTTGTTTTGAAGTACTTTGAAATTAACCCTTGACGCCCCGTTTAATCTCTCTATAATTCGCCCCACTTCCGGCGCAGTCGGAACGGAAAACTCCTTGAGATTCAACGAGTTAGCTGTTCCA